>JBMLOS010000093.1:0-8784 GCA_049242845.1 Prochlorococcaceae cyanobacterium | reverse complement strand
CGGTGAGCGTCGGTGCGTCGGTGTGGGGAACCGGCGGGGTGAGGTAGGGGGTGAGCTGGGGCGCCAGTGGCGTGGGCGTGGGCGCGTCGGTGAGCGTCGGTGCGTCGGTGTGGGGAACCGGCGGGGTGAGGTAGGGGGTGAGTCCGGTGGGCGGGGTAAGACCTGGATCCGGGGTGATGCCCGGATCGGGAGTGATGCCAGGAACAGGGGTGAGTCCGGTGGGGGTCGTCGTGCCCGTGGCCGGGGTCGCCTGATCGGGTTCGTCGGGGCGATCCGCACTGCCCTGGCCGTGTCCCGGGGGCGGTGCCCAATCACCGGCACCGCGATCCACCCCCTGGGATTCCCATGGCAAGGGCGCAGCCACAGGGGCGGGCGGCCGCAGCAGGTTGTCGATCGGCAGGGCGTTGTCAACCGCGCCGGTTTCAGGGCGGATCTCCGGCAGGGGGTCCACCTCCCGGAGTTCGGTGTCGAGGCCCAGCCAGGGACGATCCAGCCCGGCATCCGGCGCTGCGTGGCGGCCGGCCCCAGAGCCGGAATCCGTATCGGTGCTCAGCCCCTGGGCTCCTTCCGGTTCGCCGCTGCGCACCGGGTCGAAGTTCTCGCGGCCCCCGGTGTGCAGGTTTCCCAGCCCGAGCAGGTTGCGAAGACGCTGCAGCCACCCACCCCTGGCACCCCCGCCGGCTTCCTCGGGCGAGATCGGCTCTCCGCCGGGGGTGCTGCTGGGCTCGCGGTCGGCCATCCGGGCAAGGCTTCTACTTTCCTACCCAGAACCTATTCAGGTCGACAGGCTCTGACGACCACCGTCACCTTCCTGACGTAGCGCCGAAACCCACCCGCAACGTGCCCGGGCTTTGTGACAAAGACCTGACCAGATCTATTCCCTCTCCATACGATGCGGGAACGAAGGATCCGATTGTGAATATCGCCGACACCCTTCCCCGGCTTGGCGCTCCCGCCCGTCCGCTGTCGAGCCAGGGGGAAGGCACACGGCTGCTGGTGGCCGCCAGCCTGGCGATCAACACCCTGGTGCTGGCGATACCGCTGTACATCAACCGGATCTACGTGTCGGTACTGCCCCAGCAGGCCAGCGACAGCCTCCTCTACCTCACGCTCCTGCTGGCGGCGGTGATCCTGCTGGATCTCATCCTCCGCACAGCCCGCGCCTGGCTGATGACCCTGCGCGAAGCCCGGGAGGAACACCGGCTCCGGCTCGGAGCGGTCCGTGCCCTGTTGGCGTCCACCCTGCAGGCCGGCCGCCAGGAAGAGCTGCAGGCCCGCCTGGATGAGCTGCACAGCCCCGCCTGGATGAGCTGCACAGCCCCGCCAGCCTGCGGCAACGCTTCGCCCGGCAGTGGCTCTTCCGCTCCGTTGAGTTGCCGTTCGTGGTTGTTTACCTGGTGGTGATGGCGCTGATCGGCGGCTGGCTGGTGCTGGTGCCCCTGGTGCTGTTGCCGGTTTTCTTCCCGCTGGCCCGCAGGGTGCAGCGTCGCCAGCTGGCCGAACTGAAGCGGCTCGACGAGCAACGCAACTTCCGCGATGCCGTTCTGCTCAGCAGCCTCCAGGGTGCCGAAACCATGAAGGGCCTCGGCATCGAAGCCTTCATGGTGCGCCGCCTCGAGCCGATCCAGGAGTCGCTCTGTGCCGCGGAACTGCAGCTGCAGCACATCACCGGCCGGCTTTCCCATCTCGGCCAGGTCTACGGCCAGTGGTGCACCCTCCTGGTGGTCACCTTCGGGGCCTGGCTGGTGATGGAGGAATCCCTCAGCATCGGTGCCCTGGCCGCCTGCACCCTCCTGGGCCGGCAGATCACCCATCCCTTCGCCCGCTTTCTCTCCATGGCGTCGCAGGACGAGGTGTTCGCCCATGCCCAGTCCCGCCTCGACACCCTGCTCTCCCTGCCGGCGGAACCGGCCCTGCTCGAGGGCGACGGCCCGCCACCCGGCGGGGTGCTGCAGGTGGGTCCGGTGTCCGTGGCTCCGGCGGAGGCGCTGCTGGTGCAGGCCTCCGATCCGCGCGAGGCCACGCGCTGGCTCGAATCGCTCACCCTGCTCGGGGAGCCGAACCCCCTGCCGGTGCTCTACGCCGGTCGTGCGGTGGCGTCGTGGCAGCGCAGCCTGCTGCGCCAGCGCCTGCCGCTCCTGCGGGAGAACGACGCCCTCTTCCGCGGCACCGTGCTCGACAACCTCACGGGCTTCCGGCCCCAGCTGCTGGGCCAGAGGGCCACGGAGCTCTGTGACCGGCATGGCGTATCCGCCGAGATCCTTGCGCTGCCCCGCGGGTACGACACCCTCGTGGGGGATCAGGCGGAATTTCCCCTTTCCCCGCTGCTCGCCTTCCGCTTGCAGGTGATGGCTGCCCTGGTGGCCGATCCAGCCGTGCTGCTCCTCGATCGGAGCGCCCGGCGTCCCCTGCCGGAGCTGCTGGCCTGGCTCCCGAGCCTGCTGCGGGATGTGGGCGTGGTGATGCTGCTGCCGGAGTGGCCCACCGGCCCCCTGGCGGAAGGGGTGCGGCTGGCCCGTCTGCAGAACGATCGCCTCGAGGAGCAGCCCCGATGACCAGCCTCCTCTCCGGCGGCACATCCGCCCCGGCCTCCACCCCCCACGAGGTGCTGCTGTCGCGTCTGCGGCAGTCGCCCTCCGCCGCCGCCCGGATGCTCCCGGATCTGCTCGAGGCCCTCGAGTGGGCGGGGGAGCCGATTCAGCTGCGCAACGCCCTCTGCGGCCAGCCGGAAGCCATGGATCTGGTGGATGTGCTCAACACCCTCGCCAATCTCGGCTACGAGCGTGCCGTGAAGGAGGTGGGCCCCGCCCTCCACCGATCCCTGGCGGCGGGCGCCTTTCCCCTCCTGCTGCAGGGGCCGGCCTGGGACGCTGGGTTCCAGCTGGTGCGTTCCGCCGGGGAGCTTCCTGCGGCCGGCAGCCTCAGGCGCCGCACCTTCGCCAATCGCTTCACCCTGGCCGAGCGGGCTTCGGCAGAGCCGCGCCAGTGGTTCCAGGCGCAGGTGCTGCGTTTCCGGGGCGTGATCTGGCAGCTCTATCTGATCTCGTTCTTCCTCAATCTGCTCGCCCTGATCCTGCCCTTCTACATCGCTTCGGTGTACGGAGCCCAGATCCCCACCGGGCAGGTGGGCCAGCTCTTCTCCCTGCTGCCCCTGGCGCTCGCGGCCGTGGCGCTGCAGATCTGGATGAGCCAGCGGCGGGAAGCCCTGCTGGCCCGGCTCGGATCGCAGCTCAACTTCCTGCTCACGATCCGCCTGCTCGAGCGGGCCCTGCGGCTGCGGCTGCCGCAGCTCAGCCGGTTTTCCCCCCTCACCCTCAGCAGCCGGCTGCGCGCCTATCAGGGCCTGCAGACCTTCGTGACCGGTCCCCTGGCCCAGGCGGCCCTGGATCTGCCGTTCACCGTCTTCTATCTGATCGCCATCGCCACCATCAGCCTGCCGCTGGCCGGGCTCACCCTGGTGATGGTGGTGCTCTGCATGGGCGGGGTCTGGCTGGTGGGTTGGTTCGGCCGTGCCATGCAGCAGCCCCTCGGGCGCGGCCCCACAGACCTGGATCCGCTGCTGCAGGAACTGGTGCAGCATCTCTCCGAGATCAAGTGCCGGGGCAACGAGCGGCTCTGGCAGGCGAGGCTCGAGGGAGCCTCGATCGCCGAAGCCGACCGCGGCCTCGCCTCCAGCCGACTGCAGGAGCTGATCACCATCCTCACCAGTGAGTCGTCCCAGATCACCGGGGCCCTGGTGCTCGCGGCCGGTGCGGCCCTGGCGCTCAGCCGTCAGGGCATCGACCTCGGCATCCTGATCGCGGCGATGTTCTTCGTCTGGCGGGTGTTCACCCCGATCCAGATGCTTTTCCAGGCCCTCTCCCAGTGGCAGATCGTGGCCCCCAGCCTGGAGATGCTCAATCGCTTCATGGTGAGCGCCGAGTTCGAGCCCGATGCGGCCCGCAGCGAGCGCTGGGTGCTGCCCATGCCCCGCGGTCACTTCGAGCTGCGGGGGGTGTCGCTCCGCCTCAACGACCTGCAGGAGCCTGCCCTCGCCGGCCTCACCCTTTCCATCCCCGCCGGGGAGCTGGTGGTGTTCGTGGGTGCGGAGGGATCCGGCCGCTCGGTGCTGCTCAAGCTGCTGCAGAACCACTACCGACCCGGCACCGGCCGGGTGCTGCTCGATGGTGCCGACCTTCGGCAGTACCCACCCGCCCAGCTGCGCGCCGCCATCGGCTACGTGCCCGCCCGGCCCGAACTCTTCCCCGGCACGCTGCGCGACAACCTCCTGCTGGGGGAACCCACCGCCACCGATGCCGAGCTCGTGCAGCTCTGCCGCCAGCTGGCGCTCGATGCGCTCCTCGAGCCCCCGGGTCTGGACCGGCCGGTGCTGCAGCAGGGTGCCGAGCCCCTGCTGCCGGAGCAGGTCTATGGCCTGGCCCTGGCCCGGGTGCTGATCAGCCGGCCCACGATCCTGATGCTCGAACATCCCTTCACCACGCTGCGCGGTGCCCAGCGCCAGGCCCTGCTCGCCTGGCTGCGGGAGCATCGCGGCACATCCACCTCCCTGCTGGTCAGCGAGGACCCCGAGCTGATGGCCCTCGCGGACCGGCTGGTGCTGCTCCGTTCCGGCACCGTGGCCTTCCAGGGGCGGCCGGCGGAGCTGCTCGCCCGTGCCTCCACCACGGCAGACTCCCCGCCCTGATCGCTTCCACCCGCCTCCCTGCCTCCGCCACGCCCCATCCCCCGTTCCACCTTTCCCCATGGCCAGCACCCTGCCCGAGAGCCCCACCCCTCCCCGACAGGACCCCTGGAGCCTGGGCGATGCCCAGGACCGGCAGGAGCTGATCGGCCCGGGCCGGCTGGCCGAGTCGCTCTCCCTCGAGGCAGGGCAGGTTCCCCTCAACCTGCGCAACTGGCTGCTGGGGGGCACGGCGGTTCTGGCGGGCTCCCTGGTGGTGGCCGCCCTGGTGCCGATCCAGGACTACGTGGTGGCCTCCGGCGAGATCGAGCCGGCCGGTGAGATCCAGAAGGTGCAGCACCTCGAGGGGGGGGTGATCGCCTCGGTGCCGGTGCGGGAGGGCGAGAGGGTGCGCAAGGGGCAGGTGCTGATGAAGCTCGATGAGGGGCAGCTCGGCACCCGCGAACAGCAGACGGCCACCCGCATCACCAACCTGATGCTCGAGCAGCAGGAGCTGCGTTCCGCGCTGGGGCAGCCGGTGGTGGGCACCACCCGCCTGCCGTCCAGGCCCTCCCCCGATGTGCGGGCAGCATTCCATGATCTGCGCGACGCCAAGCAGAACAGGATCCTCCGGGAGATCCGCCAGGCGGAGAAGCGCATCGCCACCCTCGATGCCAAGAAGCGCGAGTACCTCGATGAGGTGGCGCTGCTCCGCCAGCAGGTGAGGGCCTATGAATCGCTCGACAGCGCCGGCGCCATCGCCCATGTGGATGTGCTGGAGGCCGAACGCCGCATCGCCTCCACCGAAACCCAGCTGGCGGAACTGGACGGCACCCGGGCCGAGGCCGTGGAGGCGCTGCACCAGCTGCGGGCCAACCTGCAGATGGAAACCTATGCACGGCTGGCGCAGGTGAACGCCGAGAAGGCCGAACTGCAGAGCACCCTGCGGCGGGAGATCAGCGAGGTGGAGCGGCTGCAGGTGCGCTCACCCGTGGATGGGATCGTCAAGAACTTCGTGGTGAAGGTGGAGGGGGGCGTGGTGGCTCCGGGCAGCGTGGTGGCGGAGGTGGTGCCCGTGGGCCAGCGCCTGCTCGCCTTCGTGCGCGTGAAGCCGAGTGACATCGGCAACGTGAGCATGGGCCAGAAGGTGCAGCTCAAGGTGCAGGCCTTCGACTACAGCCGCTACGGCACCCTGCCGGGGCGGGTGGAATCGATCTCCGCCGGCACCTTCAACGATGAGAAGACCGGCGAGCCCTATTACAAGGTGCGCGTCTCCCTGGATCGGGACTACGCCGGCCGCACGCCCGGGCGCAATCTGCTCACCCCCGGCATGACCCTCACGGCCGACATCCTCACCGACCGCACCAATCTGCTGCTCTATCTGCTTGGTCCGATCCGGCGCGGCTTCGGCGACGCCTTTCACGAGCGCGCCTGAGCCCCCGCCCCCGCCCCCTCGGGGGCACTGCCGTAGAGCGCCTGCCACTGCTGTACCAGACCCGGCTCCCCCGGCGTCTGCTCCAGCAGCCGGCCCAGCCAGGCGGCGGCGGCGGCGGGCTTGCCTTCCTGCTGTTCCAGCCAGGCCAGCTCCTGCCAGAACTCCCGGTCGAGGGCCGCGAAGTAGGTGTGCCGCATGTAGTAGTTGGTGCAGGCCGGATGCCAGGCCCCCAGCGGGCCCGGACCCACCCGGGGGCGATGCCGGTCGATCACCCGTGCCGCATGCTCCAGCCAGAAGCGCAGGCCCTCCCGGCGGCCCAGGCTGCGCAGGGCGAGCGTCACCAGCCGCAGCGAGGGCAGGTACTCAGGGGTGAGGCTGAGGGCCTCCAGCTGGCAGCGCATGGCCCGCTGCCAGTCGGCCACGGCGTGGGCGAAGGAACCCTCCAGAAACAGGCGGGCCACCGTGTAGTGGGTGGCATCCGGCTCCGTGAGCGAAGGCAGCCGCAGGGGCAGGGTGCTGATCGCCGCGAGGGCGTCGGCCGGCGGCAGGCGCCGCAGGGCCTGCAGCCGGCCCTCCACCAGCATCGGCAGATCCGGCTCGAATTCCGCGAAGAAGGCGGCCATGCGCTCATCCCGCTGCTCCACGGACAGGCCTGTGGCGGCGAGGTGGCGCTCCAGCTGCGGTCGCTCCTGCTCCAGGGCCGCCAGGCCGCGCTCCAGGCGCTCCGTGCCGTAGTCGGCGGTGAGCTGCTCCAGGAGCTGCTCGAACAGCGCGGGGCTGTAGAGCACCACGCCGCAGCGCAGGCTGTTCATCAGCATCCGCGGCACGCCCTGCGGCTCCGCTTCCTCGGTGGCGAAGCGGTACTCGGGCTGCAGGTCAGGCGGCAGCCCGTCCGTGGGAAGGGGATCGGCCCGGTCCGGGAGGTCTCCATCGGGGGGGTGCTGCGGTGCGGCACTGCGGTACAGGTGGCTCACCTGCCAGTCCTGGCGCAGCAGGCTGCGGAAGCCGCAGTAGTGGGCCAGCATCGAGAGGAAGCGGTCTTCGTGGCCCCAGCCCTGCAGGAACAGCGGGAAGCCGCCCAGGGCGGCGTAGCACGACCGGCGGATCGCGAAGAATCCTCCGTTCACGAACGGCACCGGGCGGTTCACCAGCGGTGCGCTGCCCACGGGCATCCACGAGATGCTCTGGTGACAGAGCCGCTTGCTCGTGTACACGTGCCCGGCGTTGCTGCCACCGGAGCCCATGTCCCGGCAGTCGATCGCCAGCAGATCACTGCGGCCCTCGGCGAAGTGCTCCTCCACCCGGCGCCAGAGGTCGGCCTGGGGGAAGCCGAGATGGGCATCGAGGAAGATCAGCACCTCGCCGCGGCAGCCCGCCGCACCCCGGTGCCGCGCCCGGGACACCCCCTGGGCCTGCCGGTGACGCCGCAGCCGCACCCAGCCCTGCCGGCGCCTCTGGCGCCACTCCTCCTGCTCGAGAAAGGCGGTGGAGCCGTCGGTGGAGCCGTCGTCCACCACCGACATCTCCAGTCCTCCCGCGGGTGGCTCGATCGCCAGGATCCCCTCCAGGGTGCGTTGCAGATGGTCGCCTTCGTTGCGACTGGCCACGATCAGGCTGAGCATGGCGGGGTACAGGTGCTTCCTGCAGCCCATGATCCGCTCCCGTGCTGCTGTGGCCTGGGCTCCGGGCCAGCCGCTGGAGGTCACCGAGGTGGAGGTGGCGCCACCGCAGGCCGGGGAGGTGCTGCTGCGGGTGGTGGCCAGCGGGGTGTGCCACACCGATGCCTACACCCTCTCGGGCGCCGATCCCGAGGGCCTGTTCCCGGTGATCCTGGGCCACGAGGGTGGCGCCGTGGTGGAGGAGGTGGGAGAGGGCGTGACCTCCGTGGCGGTGGGCGACCACGTGATCCCGCTGTACACGCCGGAATGCCGGCGCTGCCCGTTCTGCCTCTCCGGCAAGACCAACCTCTGCCAGGCGATCCGCACCACCCAGGGGCAGGGCCTGATGCCCGATGGCACCAGCCGCTTCTCCCAGGGCGGCCGGATGATCCACCACTACATGGGCACCTCCACCTTCTCGGAATACACGGTGCTGCCCGAGATCGCGGTGGCGAAGATCAACCCGGCCGCGCCGCTCGAGCAGGTGTGTCTGCTGGGCTGCGGCGTGACCACCGGCATCGGCGCGGTGCGCAACACCGCCAAGGTGGAACCCGGCACCAGCGTGGCGGTGTTCGGCCTCGGCGGCATCGGCCTGGCGGTGGTGATCGGTGCGGTGCAGGCCGGTGCGGAGCGGATCATCGGCATCGATGTGAACCCCGACAAGTTCGCCATCGCCCGCCAGCTCGGCGCCACCGACTGCGTCAACCCCCGCGACCATGACGCGCCGATCCAGGAGGTGATCGTGGACCTCACCGGCGGCGGCGTGGACTACTCCTTCGAATGCATCGGCAATGTGGAGGTGATGCGGGCGGCCCTCGAGAGCTGCCACAAGGGCTGGGGCGAATCCACGATCATCGGCGTGGCGGGCGCGGGCCAGGAGATCCGCACCCGGCCGTTTCAGCTGGTGACCGGCCGGGTGTGGCGCGGCTCCGCCTTCGGCGGTGTGCGGGGCCGCAGCGAACTGGGCCAGTTCGTGGAGCAGGCCCTCTCCGGTGCGATCCCGCTGGAGGTGTTCATCACCCACACCATGG
>JBMLOS010000092.1:0-2975 GCA_049242845.1 Prochlorococcaceae cyanobacterium | reverse complement strand
CGATGCGGGTCACGTCGCCCTGCATCACCACGTTGCTGCCATCTGGATCCACGCGCAGACGGCGCAGCTGCGTCTGCAGCTGCTGCAGGTTGCAGGCCACCCCGTCGGCGCTGAAGCTGCTGCTGTAGGTGCCGCCGGGGGCGACCCGCAGTTTGCGGGTGACGCTCCATTCCCTTTGCCCCGGGCGGATCCAGGGGCCCTCCTCGGGGGCCTCCAGCCCGGTCTCGGCCGCATCGGGCTGCCACTCGCCCAGGTCGAAGCGCACGGTCACGGAGGCTTCCGCGGCCCGGCCCTGGCGCAGCACGGCGCTGTTGATCAGGTCGGGGAGGCGCTCGGCCCGCATGCCACGGCTGCTGGCCAGGCCCAGGCAGAACAGCACCGCGTCGAGGATGTTGCTCTTGCCGGAGCCGTTCGGGCCGGTGACCACCGTGAAACCGGGCTCGAGCGGGATCGCGACCGAGCCCCCGAACGACTTGAACTGAGAAAGCTCGACCTGATTGATGTGAACCAACCGGCCCGTGCCCACCGAGCAGCCGAAATGTAGCGGAGGTGCTTCCAGGCTCAAGGGCACTCCCTAGCGTGGGGATGCCGCCTGATCACCGCTGCCGCGGCATCTGCCATGGACCGGGACTCCTCCCCATTCCCGCAAGATCCCCCGCAGGACTCTTCGGATCCGTCCGGGGAGCCCTCCGGCAGGCCCCCGCAGGATTCCCTGCAGGATCGCTTCCGGGAGCGGTTCGAGGCCCTGCTGCCGCTGATCCAGCGGCAGTGGCCCGAGGTGGCCCGCCACACCCTGGAGGCGAGCCGGGGCAGCCTCGACGATCTCACCGCCGTGATCGCCGACCAGACCGGCCGCACCGCCGCGGCGGTGCGCCATCAGCTGGAGGACCTGCTCCATTACGCCGGCGATCGCAGCCGCCACCTGGCCGATCAGCTCGATCCGCTGGAGCGGCAGCTGGAGAACCTGCTCGATGAGCTCAACGCCACCCTGCGGCCGCGGCTGGAGAAACCCGTGCGCCAGCGGCCGCTGCTGGCGGTGAGCCTGGCGGCCGGAGTGGGGCTGCTGGTGGGGCTGCTGCTCGCCTCGGGCCGGCGTTCCGCATGAGCGATACCCCGCGGCAGCGCCGGGAGGACGGCCCGGCCCGGGTGGCCGCCGGCCGGATCGGCGCCCTGCTGAGTTCGGTGATGGACCTGCATGTGCGCATCGCCCTGCAGGAGGTGGACCAGGAGAAGCGGCGGCTGATCGGCGGTGCCCTGCTGCTGTCCTGCGGCCTCACCCTGGTGCTGCTGGCCCTGATCTGCGCCGAGGGGGCCCTGGTGCTCTGGCTGCACGGCGGCCTCGGCTGGGACTGGATGCAGGCCTGCCTCGGCACCGCTGCCCTCAACCTGGTGCTCTCGGGGCTGGCCCTGCGGGTGGGCGGGCAGATGCTGAAGGGGCCCTATCTGCCCCAGACCCTGGCCGGCCTCTCCCGCACCACCAGCGCCCTGCTGGGGCGTCAGCGGATGTCGTAGCGCAGCCAGCGGCAGTCGATGCCGCCGTTGCTCACCGGCACCCGCCGGCTGGCCTTCATGCGCAGGGCGCCGGTGAGGGCGGCCTGGCCGCTCAGCAGCCAGAGGGTCCAGCCGCCGCAGCGCTGTTTCACCATCTCGCCGAGGTCGAAATAGAGGGCCTCGAGTTCGTCCCGATCGCCGATCCGCTCGCCGTAGGGGGGATTGCACACCAGCACGCCTGGCCCCGGCGGCGGCGCGAAGCCGCGGCAGTCCCCCTGCTGCAGCTGGATCCAGGGGGCCACCCCGGCGGCGGCGGCATTGCCCTGGGCCTGGGCGAGCACGGCGGGGTCCTGCTCCATGCCCACGATCGGAGCCACGGGGGAGCCATCGGCGAGTCCGGAGCGGGCCAGGGCGCGGGCCGCCTCCACCTCCCGCTGCCACAGCGAAGGTTCGAAATCCGGCCACTGCTGGAAGCTGAAGGCACGGGGCCGGGCGTCGTCGCCCTCGAGACCGGGCGCCCGCCCGAGCACCCGGCAGGCCGCCTCGATCAGCAGGGTGCCGCTGCCGCAGAGGGGATCCGCCAGGGGAGAGCGGCCGTCCCAGCCGGTGAGGGCGATTAGGCCGGCGGCCAGGTTCTCCTTGAGGGGCGCCAGCCCCACGGCGGCCCGGTAGCCGCGGCGGTGGAGGCTGCCGCCGCCGCCCTCGAGGCTGAGCACCGCCTCGGGTCCGTGCCGCTCGCCGCCGCCGAGATGGAGGTGGAGGCGGAGATCGGGGTTGTCCAGATCCACCGTGGAGCGGGAGCTCCACTCCTGGCGCTGCCAGTCCACGAGGGCGTTCTTCACCTCCAGGGCGCTGTAGTGGCTGTGCCCCAGCCCCGGCAGTCGTCCGGTGGCATCCACCCGGAAGCGGCACTCGGGGGGCAGCCACAGCCGCCAGTCGGCGGCCTGCTGCACGCCGCGGTAGAGGTCTGTGCGGCTGCGGCAGGGGAAGCGGGCCAGCTCCCGCAGGAAGCGGAAGGGCAGCCGCGCCTGCAGGTGCAGGCGGTAGAACGCAGCAAGGGTGCAGCGGAAGGCCACGGCCCGGCGCAGGGGATGCACCGCCTCGGCTCCGAGCGCCACGAGCTCTTCGGCGGCTTCCTGCTCGAGGCCTGGTGGCACCACGGCGGTGGCGGCGAAATGCTCCCCCGGTGCCGGCTCGCCGCCCGGGTGGGGGGCGGTGTTCCCGCCGATCGGTTCGGTGATGCCCACGCCTGCCGCCTGCCGCCCCGGCGGCCCTCTGCTGCCACAATGATCGAGTCCGGTCTCGGCCGGACTAGGTGATCCACACCAGTGCTTCGGACAGCGGTTCGATTCCGCTCAGCTCCATTCCCCCACACCCGGCCTCCACAGCCGGGGTTCTTGCGGGGCTGCAATGGTTTCGACGGGGCATGAGGAGGGTGACTGAAGCCTGCTCGGTAAGAGCAAACCCGTAACAGCGAACAACAT
>JBMLOS010000091.1:0-6534 GCA_049242845.1 Prochlorococcaceae cyanobacterium | reverse complement strand
CCAGCTGCTCGGCGGGGATGCGGCTGGAGCTGGCATCCCACACCAGCCAGAACACTTCGTTCTGCAGAACGCTGTAGTGGAAGGGGAAGAGGCCGCTGTCCACGAAGCGCAGCCCCAGGGCCTGGCGGCGCGGCGTCCAGAAACGCTGCACGGCCGCGCGATCGGCCGCGAAGCCGGGGGCGCCGTCGTGGTTGCCCACCGCCGGCAGGAAGGGAATCCCCGCCTGGCGCACCGGCGTGAGCACCGCGTGTCCGAAGGACTCCCACATCGCATCCAGCCGGGCGGCCCCGAGGCCGGCCTTCTGGCCGGCCACCATGTCGCCGGCACACACGATCAGGGCCGGCCGGCGGGCCAGCAGCTGCCGCAGGCCCTGGGCCACCTCAGGGATGTAGGAGGTGGAGCCGTAGCTGCTGTTGAGGTCGCTGATCAGGCCCAGCCGCAGATCGGGCGCGGCCGGGAGGACGGCGGCGGGGGCGCTGTGCTGGGCCAGCAGCCAGCCGCCGCTCCCCAGGCCGGCGGCGGCGAGCTGAAGCAGCTGGCGGCGGCGCAGGGCCATGGGGAGGAGGTGGGGGGATGGCGGCCAGCTTGGAACATGCGCGCCGGTGGCCGGAGATGATCGGGACACCACGCGGGCGGTGGCCCCCCATGAACATCGACGGCAAGGCCTGGCGCACCATCTGGCTCGAGCCGGGCGGCCGCTCGGTGGGCGTGATCGATCAGACCGTGCTGCCCCACCGCTTCACCACCCGCACCCTGGCCAGCTGCGAGGAGGCGGCGGAGGCGATCCGCACGATGGTGGTGCGCGGTGCGCCGCTGATCGGGGTCACCGGGGCCTACGGCCTGATGCTGGCCCTGCGGGCCGACCCCTCCGATGCCTCCCTGGAGGCGGCGTTCGAGCAGCTCAACGCCACCCGCCCCACGGCGATCAACCTGCGCTGGGCCCTGGAGCGGGTGCGTGGCCGGGTGGCCCCCCTGCCGCCGGCCGAGCGGGCCGAAGCCGCGGGGCGCGAGGCCGCGGCCATCGCCGAGGAGGACGTGGCCATGTGCGAGGCGATCGGCGAGCACGGCCTGCGGATCTTCCAGGAGCTGGCGGCGGCCCGGCCTCCCGGGCGCCAGGGGCAGCCCTTCAACGTGCTCACCCACTGCAACGCCGGCTGGCTGGCCACGGTGGACTGGGGCACGGCCCTGGCGCCGATCTACAAGGCCCACCGCGCCGGCCTTCCCATCCACGTGTGGGTGGATGAAACCCGCCCCCGCAACCAGGGCGCCAGCCTGACGGCCTTCGAGCTGAGCAAGGAGGGTGTGCCCCACACGGTGATCGTGGACAACGCCGGCGGCCACCTGATGCAGCACGGTCAGGTGGATGCGGTGATCGTGGGCACCGACCGCACCACCCGCCGCGGCGATGTGTGCAACAAGATCGGCACCTACCTCAAGGCCCTGGCCGCCCACGACAACGGCGTGCCCTTCTACGTGGCGCTGCCCGCCTCCACGATCGACTGGACGATCGACGACGGCGTGGCCGAGATCCCGATCGAGGCCCGCGGCGCCGGGGAGGTGACCCGCATCCAGGGGCTGGTGGCCCAAGGCGAGGCCGCCGGCACCCTGGCGGAGGTGCAGCTCACCCCCGAGACCAGCCCGGGTTTCAATCCCGCCTTCGATGTCACCCCCGCCCGCCTGGTCACGGCGCTGATCACCGAGCGGGGGGTGGCTCCCGCCAGCGAGCAGGGGCTGGCGGAGCTCTATGCCTCCCTCGGGGCGGATGCCTGCATCGTCTCGTAGGCATGCCGCAGGGCGGAGCTGAGGGCGTCCGCCCCCACCGGCTTGGTGAGGTAATCGTTGATCCCGTCCACCAAGGCGGCTCGGCAGGTGGCGGGGGCGGCGTCGGCGGTGAGGGCGATGATCCAGGGGTGGATCGCATCGCCGCAGGCCGCCCGGATCCGGCGGGTCGCCTCGAGGCCGTCGAGCCGGGGCATGTGCAGATCCATCAGGATCAGATCGGGCTGGAGCTCCTCCTGCTGCTGCACGGCCTCCTCGCCGTCGAGGGCGAAGGTCACCGTGTAGCCCAGCCGCTTCAGCAGCAGTTCCACCACCCGGCGGTTCACGGCGTTGTCCTCCGCCACCAGCACGCGCATCGGGCAGCGCTCCGCCAGCGTGCCTGCTTCGGCCCTTCTCTCCTGGGTGCTCTCCACCGGAGGACCCTCCTGGGGCGCCTCCCCCGGGCCGCTGACCCCCTCGAGCGCAGCCTCCGCCGGGCGGAAGGCTGATTCCAGGGCCTGCTGCAGCGGCCCCAGCTTCACCGGCTTGGAGAGCACGGCATGGAAGGCGCTCTCGCTGCTCTCCGCCAGCGGCTCGCCCAGCCAGCGGTAGAGCAGCACCGCCGCGGAGCCCTGGGCGGGGTGGTGGTGGATCCGGCGGGCGAGGCTGGCCGCATCGTTCTCGGGGGTGAGCCCCGCCAGGGAGGTGCCCAGCAGCACGGCATCCAGCGGCCCCCGGTTGAGTTCCTCCAGCAGCTCGTCCGTGCTGCCGGCGCAGCGCGGCTCCAGGCCCCAGAGCCGGGCGCTCTCCTCCACCATGCTCCGGTTGGCGGGGTCGCCCAGGGCGATCAGCAGCCGCCGCCCCCGCAGGCACTCCGGCGCAGCGGATGTTGTGGCGTTGGCTGCCGGTGTGGCTGCCGGTGCGGCAAGTGGAAGCTCCACGCGGAAGCAGCTGCCGCTGCCCACCACGCTGCTCACCGTGATGGTGCCGCCGAGGGCCTCCGCCAGCCGGCGGGAGATCACCAGGCCGAGGCCGGTGCCGCCATGCACGCGGGTGGTGGAGGTGTCCGCCTGGCTGAAGGGCTGGAAGAGCACGGGCAGCCGCTCCGGCGGGATGCCCGGCCCGGTGTCCTGCACCTGGAAGCGCAGCAGCGCAGGGGCGCCGGCGTTGGCGACTGCATCAGCGCCGGCGGGCTCTGGATCCACCTTGAGCACGATCGAGCCGCTGGTGGTGAATTTCACCGCGTTGCTGATCAGGTTCATCAGGATCTGCCGCAACCGGGTGGGATCCGTGTGGATCACCTCCGGCACCGCGGGTGCCACCCAGAGCACCAGCTCCAGCTCCTGGCTCCGGGCGGTGCCGGCGTAGAGATCCAGCACCCCTTCCAGCAGGGGCCGGAGCGGGAAGGTCTGCGGCTCGATCGTGAGCTTGCCCGACTCGATCTTGGAGAAATCGAGGATGTCGTTGAGCACGGCCAGCAGGGTGTGGCCGCTGCTCTTCACGGTGTCCAGGCACTCGCGCTGCTGAACGTTCAGGGGGGTGGCGAGCACCAGATCGGTCATGCCGAGCACGCCGTTCAGCGGCGTGCGGATCTCGTGGCTGAGGGTGGCGATGAAGTCGCTCTTGGCCCGATCGGCGGTCGCGGCGGCCTTGGCGGCCTCCTCCGCCAGAAGCCGGGCCCTCTGCTGCTCCCGCAGGGCCCTGGTCTGGGCGCGCATGGAGCGGTAGTTGTCGAGGGCTGCCAGGGTCGCCAGGCCCCCTGTGACCAAAAGGGCCAGGAGCACCGTGAGGCGCAGCGGCAGCTGGTGCTCCTTCAGCTCCTGGGTGCGCACGTCCAGCCCCAGCAGGGCCACCGTCTTGCCGGCACCGTCCCGCACGGGGGCATAGGCGCTCACGAAGCTGCCCCAGCGGTCGGTGTAGGGGTCGCTGGCCTCGGCACTGCCGCTGCGCATGGCCCGCAGGGCGGCGGGAGGGGCGTCGCTGTAGAGCTCGCCCACGGAGGCCACTTCGGTCTCGTCGCCGGGGTTCCTCACGAAGTAGGAGCTGTCGAGCCCGAAGCGCAGACCAGCCGGCGAGGGCGCCAGGGTGTAGGCGTAGAAGATCTCCGGCACCTTGCCGCGCAGGGCCACCAGCGGCTGGCTGAGCCTGCGGTAGAGGGGGCTTCCGGTCTGGTCGCCGCGCCGGAGCTGCTGGAGGCCTGCCGGATCCAGCTCGCCGGCGGCCACCTGGGTCAGCCCCTTCAGCAGCCGCTGGTGGTGCCCCAGCATCGCGGCGGTCGCCACCCGGTAGGTGATCCAGAGCGCACCGGCCGAAACCGAGAAGATCGTGATCCCCAGCAGGAACGCATTGCGCCGGTGGGTGGCCCGGGGCACCTCCAGGAAGGTGTCGCCGGCAGGAGCCTGCCCGTTGGGCCTGGTGGTGCGCCGTCCCTTCACTTGATTCGTCAGCCCGCAGAGTCTGGCGAGCCGTGCCCTCAGTCTGGCCAGCCCCGAAGCACCAGTCTGCCGATGTTGTGCCCTTCTTCCAAGAGAGCGTGGGCCTGACGCAGGCTGTCCGGGCCGATCGGCGCCAGGCAGGTACGCAGGGGACTGCTCAGCGCACCGCTCTCCACCCGCTCGGCCAGGGCCCGGAGGATGCGGCCCTGCTCGGCCCTGTCGTCGGTGCCGTACTGGGGGCGGGTGAACACGAACTCCCAGCTGAAGCGCACGCTCTTCGCCTTCAGCAGGTTGAGGTCGAGCGGGGTGCGGCTGCTCACCAGGGCCACGATGCCGCCGCGGGGGCGGATCAGCCGGGCCATGGCCTCCCAGTGGGTCTCGGTGCCGTGGGCGTTGAGGATCGCCTCCACCGCAGGGATCCCGAGGGCCTCCAGCTGGGGCGCCAGGGGCTGGCTGTGATCGATCACATGGGAGGCGCCGTGCTGCAGAGCCCATGTCCGGCTGCCGGGGCGGGAGGCGGTGGCGATCACCTCCAGGCCGGCCTGCCGGGCCAGGGGGATCGCCAGGGAGCCCACCCCACCGGCGCCGTTGATCACCAGCAGCCGCCGGCCGGCGTCGCCCCCGTGGGGATCGAGCCCCAGCTGCTCGAACAGGGCCTCCCAGGCGGTGAGGCCCGGCAGGGGGAGGGCGGCCGCCTTGGCCATCGAGAGGCCCGCCGGCACCGGCCCCACGATCCGCTCGTCCACCAGCACCGCCTCGGCGCAGCAGCCCGGGCGGCTCACGTCCCCGGCGAACATCACCCCGTCCCCCACCCGGAACTGCCGCACCTCCGCCCCCACGGCCTCCACCGTGCCGGCGGCATCCCAGCCCAGCACCCGCGCCAGGGGCCGGCCGGTGGCATCCCGCTCCGGCTCTCCCTGGCGCAGCTTGGTGTCGATCGGGTTGACCCCCACCGCCTCCACCCGCACCCGCAGGTCCCGCGGCCCCGGTTCGGGCCGGGGCAACGCCACCAGCCGGAAGCTGTCGGGGTGCTCCAGCGGCAGCCCCGGCAGGGTGGTGATCGCCTGCATCGTGGATCCGGCCATGCTGCGCCTCCCGGGGCCCTGGGTCCATTTCAGCGGAAGCGGTGCCGCCGGGCCGGCCCTTCCTAGCCTGGGTGCTGCAGCCCCCGGAGCCGGCCATGGCGGTCCCGTCCCCGATCCCCGTTCGTCCCCGCGGCGGCCCTTGCTCGCTTTCCCATCCGGCCGGGATCCTCCTGGCCCTGCTGGGCCTGGGGGGTGCCGTTTTTCTGCCCCACGCGCCCGCCGCCGCCCAGGTGATTCCCCCGGACCCGAGCGGCACCTGCCCGGCCGGGTTTCAGGCGATCGGCGGCGCCTGCGTGAACCCGAATTCCGCGCCAGGGTGGACCTATCCCAACCCCAGCGGCCAGGACTGCCTGCCGGAGTGGATGTACATCCCCGAGCAGGGGGAGTGTCTGCGGAACTGAGCTCCGGGCTCCCCGTAGTCTCCCCACCAGCCCCTCTCCCTGCCCATGGCCGTGCAACACCGCTGGTCGGCCGCCGCAGCCCGGGAGGCGATCGAGCGCTACGCCGCGCAGGGGGTGAGCGAAGACCTGGCCCTGCGCACCTATTCGGCGCGGCTGCTCGGGGCCGATCCGGCCCTGGTGCTTCACGGCGGCGGCAACACCTCGGTGAAGACCACGGCGGTGGGTCTGCTGGGGGAGTCGATTCCGGTGCTGTGCGTGAAGGGATCGGGCTGGGATCTGGGCACGATCGAGCCGCCCGGTCATCCGGCCGTGAGGCTCCAGGACCTGCAGGCCCTGCGGGCCCTGCCGGCCCTCAGCGATGAGGAGATGGTGGCCGCCCAGCGCCGCAACCTGATCGATCCGTCGGCGCCGAACCCCTCGGTGGAGGCGCTGCTGCACGCCTTCCTGCCCCACAAGTTCGTCGACCACACCCATGCGGTGGCCCTGCTGGCCCTGGCGGACCAGCCGGATGCCGCCGAGATCTGCCGCCAGGTGTACGGCGAACGGGTGGCACTGGTGCCCTATGTGATGCCCGGCTTCGACCTGGCCCTGGCGGCGGCGACAGCCTATGAACAGGCCGAGGAGCGGGCCCGGGCCGCCGGCGTGGAACTCGAAGGCATGGTGCTGCTGAAGCACGGCCTGTTCTCCTTCGGTACCACCGCGAAGCAGAGCTACGAGCGCATGATCGCGCTGGTGCGGCAGGCCGAGGAGCGCCTGGGCCGCGCTTCGGGCGCCGCTGCGTCCGCCCCCCCGGCAGCCGTGGCCGAGCCCGCCGGCGGGGCGGCGGCGGTGCTGCCGGTGCTGCGGGGCGCCCTG
>JBMLOS010000090.1:0-3585 GCA_049242845.1 Prochlorococcaceae cyanobacterium | reverse complement strand
TGGTGATGCTGCTGGCGGGCGAGGAATCGATCCGCGACACGATCGCCTTCCCCAAGACCCAGCAGGCCCGCTGCCTGATGACCGGCGCCCCCGGCCCGGTGGCGGACAAGCAGCTCGAGGAGCTGCACGTGGCCAGCACCTGGAGCGAGGAGGAGAGCTGAAGCGCCGCCGACCCGGTACGGACGCTCAGGGGGCCAGCGCCTCGTTCTCGGCGGAACCCGCCAGCACGAGGCGCAGCAGCACCGGGGCCAGGAACGTGGTGCCCATCACCATCAGCAGAATGGCCGCCTCGAGTGAGCTCCCCAGCACCCCGGTCTGGGTGCCGAGGCCCAGAAAGATCAATCCCACTTCCCCGCGGGGCATCATCCCGAGCCCCACGGCCAGCCGGTTGGTGGGCTCCTGGCTGAAGTAGCACCACCCCGCCGCCACCTTGCTCACGATGGAGGCCAGGAGCAGGAAGGCCGCGATCACCAATCCCTCGTGGTTGGCGGGGTCGAAGGGGTTGAGCACCGACAGGTTCATGCCGCTGCCGATCAGCACGAAGAAGAAGGTGGCGAAGAGGGCCACCAGGGGCTTCACCGCTTCCTCGATCGATTCCCGGTGCCGGGAGGAACTCAGGATCAGACCACCGGCAAAGGCCCCCAGAGCCGCTTCCAGGCCGAAGGCCTGCGCCGCGAAACAGGCCACCGACAGCACCAGGAAGGCGGCCACCATCACCTCCCCGGGGGCCTGCAGGCGATCGAGCAGCCAGTCGAAGGCGGGAGCGGCGGTGCGGCTGAGGAACAGGGCCGCGGCCACGAACAGGCCCGCGGCCGCGATCAGCTTCGCCACCGGACCGATCGCGAAGCCTTCGCCGCTCGCAAGCGCCACCACCACCGCCAGGATCACGATCCCGAGAATGTCATCGAGCACGGCCGCTCCGATCACCGTCTGTCCCTCGCGGGTGCGCAGGAATTTCAGCTCGCCCAGCACGCTGGCGGTGATGCCGATGCTGGTGGCTGTCATGGCCGCGCCCGCCACGATCGCCGGCAGCAGCGGCACGCCAAAGAGAAAGTGCAGGCCGAAGAGGCCCAGGGCGAAGGGAAGCACCACCCCCGAGAGGGCCACGGTGATGGCCTGAGCGCCCACCGCCATCAGCTCCTCGAGTTCACTCTCCAGGCCGGTGAGGAACAGCAGCGCGAAGAGCCCGATCTTCGCCACCGCCTGCAGATTGCCAAAGCTGTGGTCGTAGATCTCCCGCACCTGCTCGGGACCCACATGGGCCAGGGCTGCGATGGCGCCCTGGGCGACGGTATTGAGCTCGCCCCCCAGGGCGGGGGGCAGGATCAGATGAAGCCCGGAAACTCCGATCAGCACGCCCGCCACCAGTTCGCCGAGGATGGCCGGCAGGCGCAGCCGCACCATCAGCTCGGCCAGCGCCCTGGCGGCCAGCAGGATCACGATGAAGCGGCCCACCTCGATCAGGGTTTCCGCCGCCTCGATCGCATGGCCACCGCTGGCCAGGAACAGGGCTGGCATGTCCATCGGAGGCGGACGGGGCTGACAGAGCCCCAGTATCTTCCTGGCGGCCGCTGGCGGCTGGATCTCGCCGCCGCCGGACGGGGGGATCCGGAAGAGAAGCCGCACAAAGCGCCGGCGGCCCTCCGGTGCTGCCATCAGTAGGGCATGTCTGCTGATCGTCCGTGGCGAGTCCGAGCACCGATCCGGTGCGCCTCTACCTGCAGGACATCGGCCGGGTGGATCTGCTCACCCCCGAGGAGGAGCTCACCCTGGCCCGGCTGGTGCAGCGGCGGGAGCTGCTGCTGCGGCTGGAGCCTGCCGCCGCCGAGGCCGCCGGAGCCGAGGAACACCTGCAGGCCTGGGCCAGCCGGGCGGAGCTCACGCCGGTGGAACTGCGGCAGGCGCTGCGGCGCGGAGCGCGGGCGCGCGAACGGATGATCCAGGC
Organism: Prochlorococcaceae cyanobacterium; assembly: GCA_049242845.1. Taxonomy (GTDB): domain Bacteria; phylum Cyanobacteriota; class Cyanobacteriia; order PCC-6307; family Cyanobiaceae; genus CBW1002. The sequence continues at coordinate 1,640 of JBMLOS010000090.1, read as the reverse complement.
CAACCTGCGGCTGGTGGTGGCCGTGGCGCGGAAGTATCTGCACCACGGCATGGAACTGCTCGACCTGGTGCAGGAGGGCACCCTCGGCCTGGAGCGGGCCGTGGAGCGCTTCGATCCCACCCGCGGCTTCCGCTTCAGCACCTACGCCTACTGGTGGATCCGCCAGGGGATGAGCCGGGCGCTCGCCACCCAGAGCCGCGCCATCCGCCTGCCGGTGCATGTCACCGACAAGCTCCACCGCATCCGCCGTGCCCAGGAGCGGCTCACCGAACGGCTGGGCCGGCCGCCCACCCTGGCGGAGGTGGGCCGGGAGACGGAGCTGGGCGAGGAGGCGGTGCGGCTCACCCTGCGCCAGGTGCCGCGGCCGGTGTCGCTCGATGTGCCGGTGGGCCGGGGACAGGACACCGAGCTCGGCGACCTGCTCGAGGATCCCCACGCCACGCCGGAGCAGACCCTGGCCCGCGAGCAGCTCCACCACGACCTCGAGGCCCTGCTCGACGATCTCAGCAGCCGCGAGGCGGCGGTGCTGCGCCAGCGCTACGGCCTGGAGGACGACACCCCCCGCACCCTCACCGAGATCGGCGAGCAGCTGCACCTCTCCCGCGAACGGGTGCGCCAGATCGAATCCCGCGCCCTGATGAAGCTGCGCCAGCCGCAGCAGCGCAGCCGCGTGCGCGACTACCTGGGCGACCTCAGCTGAAGCGCTGCGCGCGCCGGGCGACCACGCCACGGCATCCCTAGAACGGGAGGGACACCCCCCGCGCCCGATGGCCTCCGCCCCCCACAGCGCCCCGCCGATCGACATCGGCATCCCCGAGACGGCCCGCCGGCAGATCGCCGAGGGCCTCGGCCGCCTGCTCGCCGACAGCTACGTGCTCTACGGCAAGACCCACGGCTTCCACTGGAACGTGACCGGACCGATGTTCAACACGCTCCATCTGATGTTCATGGACCAGTACACCGAGCTCTGGACGGCGCTGGACGTGATCGCCGAGCGGATCCGCGCCCTGGGCTTTCCCGCCCCCTTCGGTGGCGCCACCTTCGCCGGCCTGGCCTCGATCCCCGAGAGCGAGGGGGTGCCGCAGGCCCTCGCCATGGTGCGGGAGCTGGTGAGCGGCCATGAGGCCGTGGCCCGCACGGCGCGCAGCGTCTTCGCCCTGGCGGACGAGGCCAACGACCAGCCCACCGCAGACCTCCTCACCCAGCGGCTGCAGATCCACGAGAAGACCGCCTGGATGCTGCGCAGCCTCCTGGAGGAATGAGGCCGGCCGGCCTGACGGCGCGACGCAAACCGATACATTGAAGGGTCAGCCGTTCCACCATGTCGCAGCTCGCCAGCGCCAAGCCCACCGCTCCGAGCCGGGCTCCGCGGGCGAAATTCGTCTTCGTGACGGGCGGGGTGGTGTCGAGCATCGGCAAGGGGATCGTGGCCGCCAGCCTCGGGCGGCTGCTCAAGAGCCGGGGCTACAGCGTCTCGATCCTCAAGCTCGATCCCTATCTGAACGTGGACCCGGGCACGATGAGCCCGTTCCAGCACGGTGAGGTGTTCGTCACCGAGGACGGCGCCGAAACGGATCTGGATCTCGGCCACTACGAGCGCTTCACCGACACGGCCATGTCGCGCCTCAACAGCGTGACCA
>JBMLOS010000089.1:0-3169 GCA_049242845.1 Prochlorococcaceae cyanobacterium | reverse complement strand
GCGGATGTGGTGGAATTGGTAGACACGCACGTTTGAGGGGCGTGTGACTTCGGTCTTGCGAGTTCAAGTCTCGCCATCCGCACTTCTTCTTCTCACAACTTGATCCGCCCCCTCCCGGATGCCGCCGCCACCATCACCCTGGTGTGCAATGGTCCGGGAGAGCTCACCACCTGGGTGCGGCCCCTGGCGCGCAGGCTGCATGAGCTGCTGCCCCTGCGTCCTCTGGTGCCCGGCGCGCCCTGGAGTCTGCGGCTGGTGCTGGTGCCCTGTCCGAATGCCACCGGCCGGGAGCCGTCCGTGGCCCGCGGCTGGGGCCTGTTCGAGCGGATCTGGCCGGCCCATGCCTTCTGGGGGCTGCTGCTGCGGCCCCACCGCCAGGCCGCCTGGCCGCGCCAGGGGGTGGTGGTGTTCCTCGGCGGCGACCAGTTCTGGACCGTGCTGCTCTCGGCCCGGCTGGGACACCGCCACCTCACCTATGCGGAGTGGATTGCCCGCTGGCCCCGCTGGAACGACCGCATCGCCGCCATGGGGCCGGCGGCGGCCGATCGGCTGGTGCCCCGCTGGCGGCAGCGATGCACCGTGGTGGGCGATCTGATGGCGGATCTCTCGGCCCAGGCCCGGGCGGAGGATCCCCTGCCGCCGGGGGAATGGGTGGCGCTCCTGCCCGGCTCGAAGCGGGCCAAGCTGCAGGTGGGGATGCCCTTTCTGCTGGAGACGGCCGATCGCCTGCGGGCCCTGCGGCCCAGCTGCCGCTTCCTGCTGCCCGTGGCGCCCACCACCAGCGTGGAGGAGCTGCTGGGCCATGCCGGCCCCGCCAATCCGATCCAGCGCCACTACGGCAGCGGCGTGCCCCTGCTGGAGGCCAGCGCCACCGGCGCCCACCGCTCGCTGCTCACCCCGGCGGGCACCCGGATCGAGCTGCTGGAGAGCCATCCGGTGCACGGGGCCCTGAGCCAGTGCCGGCTGGCGCTCACCACGGTGGGGGCCAACACCGCCGAGCTCGGGGCCCTGGCCGTACCGATGCTGGTGCTCGTGCCCACCCAGCACCTGCAGGTGATGCAGGCCTGGGATGGGGGCCTTGGCCTGCTGGCGCGCCTGCCCCTGCTCCGCTGGCTGCTGGGGGTGGCGCTCACGGCCTGGCGCATGCGCCAGCGGGGCTTCCTCGCCTGGCCGAACATCACCGCCGGCCGGGCGGTGGTGCCGGAACGGGTGGGGCCGATCACCCCCGAGGGGATCGCCGCCGAGGCGGCCGACTGGCTCGCCCATCCCGACCGCCTGGCCGGCATGCACGACGATCTGCGCAGCCTGCGGGGCCAGCCCGGCGCGGTGGCCTCCCTGGCGGAGCTGGTCTGCGCTCTGCTGCCACCCCGCGCCGCTGCCTAGGGTGCGGCGGCAGAACGCCTTGCGCCCCGATGTCGGAGTCCAGCTCCGGGCCCAGCTGCACCTCGGGCAGCTTCAGCTCCTCCTCCCCGGCTGCGGATGCGGCGGCCGATGCCGAATGGAGGGCCCGCCTCACCCCCGAGCAGTACGCCGTGACCCGTCAGGGCGGCACCGAGCGGGCCTTCACCGGCGCCTACTGGAACCACAAGGCCGATGGGATGTACCACTGCATCTGCTGTGGTGCCCCGCTGTTCAGCTCCGACACCAAGTTCGATTCCGGCACCGGCTGGCCGAGCTTCTGGCAGGGGGTCGACAGCGGCTCCATCACCACCCTGCGGGACACCAGCCACGGCATGGTGCGCACCGAGATCCGCTGCGCCCGCTGTGATGCCCACCTGGGTCACGTGTTCGGCGACGGCCCGGCGCCCACCGGCGAGCGCTATTGCGTGAATTCGGCCTCACTCGACTTCCGCGGCGCCTGAAGCCGACTCTCTGGCCGGCCCCGGTTCAGCGGTGCTCGCTCACCAGGGATCGGCCAGATCGTCGGGGGCTGCCTCCGGGGCGGCCTCCCGGCGGCGGGGGCGGCGCTCGCCAGTGGCATAGCGCTCCTCGGCATAGCGTTCATCGGCGTAGCGGTCGGGGCCACGCAGGTCTTCCTCTTCGTCGAGGTAGCGGCGCTGACGCAGGGGCTCGCTGCTGCGGCGTTCCTCCAGTTCCACATACTCCAGCTCCTGGCGGGGCTCGAAGCTGCGGCTGCTGGCCGGTTGGATGCGGCGCTGTTCCTGGGCGGCGGGCATGCCGGGGGCGAGCTGGTTCTCCACCGGCACCAGGCCCTGGCGGTAGCGCTCCCGCTCCTCCTGCTCCCAGCTGGGTCCGCCGATGCCGAGCTTCTCGAACAGGCCGGTGCCCAGCTGCTTGAGCTTCTCGTCGGCGCCTTCATAGACAATGATCCGGTCGGGACCGCTGCTCACGATCTCCTCCACCGGCAGCTCCCAGGTGCTGAGCACCCCCTCCCCCAGCAGGGGCACGCCCACCGCGCCGAGCACCAGGGTGGTGAGCTCGCCGGTCTCGATGTCGAAGCTGAAGCCCAGCACGCGGCCGAGGGTCTCGCCCGCCTCGGTGATCACCTGGCAATTGATCACCCGGCTGTAGCGCTCCGCGTTGAAGCCCTCCGCCAGGGAGTCGGCCGAATCCACCAGGATCACGTCGCCCACCTGGCGGATGCGGTCGAGTGGCATCCAGCGGGGCAGGCCCGGCAGAAAGCGGGTGAGCGGGTTGTCCCGCAGGCCCAGGGCCACCACCTCGCGCCGGTCGATGTCCACCACCACCTCGCCCACCACACCGAGGCGGCGGCCGGTGTCCCGGGTGATCACCTGGGTGCCCATCAGCTCCGAGCGCAGCCAGAGCCGGTCGCTGGGCGCTGGGGCGTTCGGATCGGCGGCGGGGGGCATCGAGGAGGTCAAGTCCGGGGCCGGGATGGGCGGCGAAGGGCCTGGTGGGAATCCAGTCGGCCCATTGTGACCCACCTGGGCGGCTCAGGCCGCTGGCGGCAAACCGACCACCTGGGTGTGGGCGCCGCGGGCCTGGGTGACGCCGATGGTGCGGGTGGCGGCGGCGATCATCGGCCGGCGGTGGCTCACCACCAGGAACTGGGCATCGCCGGCCTGGCTGGCGATCAGGGCCGCCAGCCGCTCCACGTTCACGCCGTCGAGGAAGCTGTCCACCTCGTCGAGCGCGTAGAAGGGCGAGGGGCGGAACTGCTGCAGGGCGAAGAGGAAGCTCAGGGCCG
>JBMLOS010000088.1:4966-34259 GCA_049242845.1 Prochlorococcaceae cyanobacterium | reverse complement strand
TGATCATCATGACCTCGAACATCGGTTCGAAGGTGATCGAGAAGGGCGGCGGCGGGCTCGGCTTCGAGTTCGGCGGCGGCGATGCGGAGGAAACCCAGTACAACCGCATCCGCATGCTGGTGAACGAGGAGCTCAAGCAGTACTTCCGCCCTGAGTTCCTCAACCGCCTCGACGAGATCATCGTCTTCCGCCAGCTCAGCCGCGACGAGGTGAAGGAGATCGCCGAGATCCTGCTCAAGGAGGTGTTCGGCCGCATGCGCGAGAAGGGGATCGACCTCTCCGTGACCGATGCGTTCAAGGAGCGCCTGGTGGAGGAGGGCTACAACCCCAGCTACGGCGCCCGTCCCCTGCGCCGCGCCGTGATGCGCCTGCTCGAGGATTCGCTGGCGGAGGAATTCCTCTCCGGCCGGATCGGCGAGGGCGACAACGCCGTGGTGGATGTGGACGACGACAAGCAGGTGGTGATCCGCAAGCAGGCCCCCGTGGCCCTGCCCGAGCTGGCCGGCGCCAGCGCCTGATCAGTCGCGGTTGCGGGGGGGGTCCCCCTCCCCCCGGAGCAGCTGCTGTTCCCAGCCAGCCAGGCGTCGATCCGCCGCCAGGCTCGCCAGGGCCAGGCCGGCACCACACGCCAGGCCCGGCCAGGAATGGAACCAGGCAACCAGGGCCGCGCTGCCCCACAGGGGCAGTGCCAGCCAGGGCCGCCAGCGCCTGATGCCCTCCAGGGCACCGCGGCAGCAGCGGCATTGCTGCGTGTGGGCCAGCTCCCTCTCCATCAGGGCAGGCCGCTCCAGCCGCGGCGGCAGCGCCTCCTGCGGGAACGGATCGGCGTTGAACTGCTCCACCCAGTCGTGCAGGGCCTTCACGTAAACGTCCGCGCCGGTGGCCAGCACGAAGGCCCGGGTCGCCGAACCGCTGCGGCCCCGCTCCTCCAGCACCCGCTCCTGCCAGTGGAGGAAGAGCTGGTCGTCCTCCAGCACGCGGTGGTTGGCAATGTGCTGCAGCCAGCGCGGCCGCAGCGCCAGCAGCCGTGCCGGCCAGGGGGAGGCGAAGCGGAAGGGGAAGCGGGCCAGGATCCGGCAGCGGCCGCGGCGGATCGGCACCGCGTACACCACCGTGAGGATGCGGGCGAAGCCCTCAGCGCTGAGGTCGTGGATCACCAGGCCCGGCGCCTGGAACGTGCTGGCCTGGCTGCCGAGCGCCCCCCGCCGCGGCCCCTCGGGCCACACCCCGCGGAATCCCTCCGGCCCGAAGGCCGTGAGCTCGGCCTGCACCGGCGCCGCGTTGGCGCGGTTGCCCACGGTGCGGTGGTGGGTGAAGGGCACATGGCTCACGTCCACCACGTTCTCCAGCAGGGTGAGCGCATCCATGGGCAGATCGCGGAAGGTGTCCTGCACCACCCAGCCGCCGCCCGGCTCCTCCAGGGCCGGCACCAGCGGCAGCGGCACCGCCTCGGCCTCGTCCGGCTCGCCGGCGAACACGAACAGCAGCCCCTGGGCTTCCGCCGTGGCATAGGAGCGGCAGGCCGTGCGCGGCGAGTTCAGCGCCGCCTCCGATTCAGCCTGGGGAATGAGCGTGCAGCGACCGCTGCCCTCGAAGCTCCAGCCGTGATAGGGGCACTCCAGCTCGCCCCGCTCGTTCAGGCGGCCGTCGCTGAGGGGCACGAGCCGGTGGGGGCACACATCGGCGAAGGCCCGCCAGCGCTGGGTGGCGGCCTCCCACCAGAGCACCAGGTCCTGCTCCAGCAGGGTGAAGGCGTGGGGCCGGCTGGGGTCGAGGTCCTGCAGGCAGGCCAGCGGATACCAGTGGCGCTTCCAGTCCACCGTGGCGGTCAGGGCTGGGGACACGGCAGGCACGGCGCAGGCTGGCGCGCATCCTGGCAAGTTCAGCCCCTCAGGAGCCGGCCGCCGGCAGTGCCTTCTCGGCCTCGAGGCCGCAGGAGGGGCAGTAGGGGAAGAAGGTGGTGTGGCGAAGCTGGCAGCGGGGGTCACACCACAGCCAGGTTGAGGCCGCAGTAGCTGCAGTAATTGAGCGATTCGGGCGGCAGCTTCGGCAGGGCTCGCTCACAGCTGGGGCACTGGTGCCGCCCCAGCGCCTGCAGGGCCTGCTCGTAGCGGATCAGGCGCCGCCGCTCCTCCTGCGAAGCCTCCAGTTCGGCCTGCTTGCGGGCCGCGTAGCTGCGCAGGGTCTGGATCAGGGCGCGACCGCCCAGGTAGGTGAGCAGGGCGCCGATGCCGTAGCGGATGTAGGCGCCGAAGCTGCTCGGCAGGTAGGGAACCAGCTCGAAGAAGAAGGCGAAGAGCGCAAACAGCAGGAAGCCCCACACGAAGGGCCACTGGTCGCTGCCGCGGAAGCGGCGGAACTGCCAGATCGCCAGGGCCAGCACGGGCAGCACGAACAGCAGGCGGATCAGGAAGGCCCGTAGTTCCGCCCACTCCCGGGCCCGCTGGTACTTGCGGTTGGCCTCGGAGCGGAGCTCCTCGATCCGCTGCTGCTGCGGCCGCAGGGCGAGCCGGAAGGCCGCCTCCTCCTGCTGCAGGGTGCCCACCCGCTCCTGGATCTCCTCCTGCCGCTGCAGCAGACGGTCGAGCTCAGTGGCCCGCTGCACCACCGCCGGGTTCTGGGCCGACTGCTCCGTGGACGAGCGGGCCGCGCGCCAGTTCTCGAAGCTGGTGCGGGCCCGCGCATACGACTGCTCCGCCGCCTGCAGCTCCTGCTGCGCCGCCTGCAGCTGCTGCGCCACCCCGGCCCGGCGCTCCTCGGTGGGGCGGATCTGCTGCTCGATCCGCTCGATCGCGGCCTGATCGAGGAAGTCGCTCTGCTGGGGCTGGCGCGAGAGCAGGGGCAGATCGGCGATCACACTGGCGCCCACCTGGATCAGGAAGTAGGCGAACAGCAGGGTCACCACCCACTGGCCCAGGCGGATCAGCCGCTCCGGACCACGCTGGGGATTCACCATGGCGGCAGCCCGGAACGGACAACACTCCAAGCTAGGCAGCCTGGAAGCCGCTCAGCTGGAAGCCGACGTGTAGTGGCGCAGCGCCTGGCGCCAGAACAGGCGGCTGGCCGTGAGCGATGCGCCGGCGAAGGCCACCGCACCCACGGCCCAGAGCGGGGCGGCACGCCCCAGGATCGCCTCGGCGGGCACGCTGGTGAGGAAGGCCACCGGCAGCACCAGGGTGAACACCAGCCGCAGCGCCGGCGGATAGGCCCGCAGGGGATAGCGGCCTGCCACCAGCACGGTGCGCAGCACCTCGGTGGCGTTCCACACCTTCACGAACCAGAGGCTCAGGGCCGCCAGCAGAAACCACAGGCTGTAGAGGATCGCCGCGGCCGCCAGCAGCAGCACCGCCGCCAGCAGCAGGCCCGCCGGCGACCAGGCCGTGCCGGCCCGCACGGCCCCCCAGCCGATCAGCAGCAGCCCCGCCAGCAGACCCGGCAGGCCCCAGGGGGAGCAGTGGCGCAGCGACAGCCAGAACTGGCTGTCCACCGGCTGGAGCAGCACGAAATCGAGCGTGCCGTTCTGCACATGGCCCACGATCCGGCTGAGGTTGGGCTGCAGCACGCAGCTGGTGAGCCCCTCCAGCAGGGTGTACACCCCCAGCACCACCAGGGCCCCGTCCCAGCTCCAGCCCCCCAGGCCGCGGCCGGGATCGGGGCCGAACAGCAGGGCCAGCACACCCAGGCTGCCGGCGAGGTTGCCGAGCACCGCCACCAGCTCGATCGCCATGTTGAGCGGGTATTCCATCTCCGCCGCCAGGGAGGTGGCCCAGAAGCGGCCGATCAGGCGCAGATGGCGGCGCAGCTCCGCTCCCATCAGGCCCCCATCGAGGAATAGCGGCGCAGGCCGGCGCGCCAGGCCAGGGCCAGGGGCGGCAGCAGCAGCACACACCACAGCGTCAGGGCGGCGAAGCCGCGCAGCACGGGCTCCGGCTGGCCCGCCAGCAGCCGCGCCGGAAAGGAGAGCATCCAGGGGAAGGGGGTGGCGTAGGCGAGCTGGCGCACCACCGGCGGGAAGGTTTCGAGCGGCGCCACCAGACCGGAAAGAAAGAGGTAGGGGATCAGCAGCAGCCGATCAAGGGCCGCGGCCCGCTCGCTCCAGAAGCAGAGCATCGCCAGCAGGGACTGGAGCAGGAAGCGCAGCAGGAACGCCCCGAAACAGGCGAGCGCCCCCAGCAGCAGCTGCGCCGGAGTGGGCCGGGCCAGCAGCACCGGCTGAAGCAGCCCCACCGCCAGCAGCATCAGCAGCACGAAGGGCACCCGGGTGAGCTGCTCGGCCAGGTGGGCGGCCAGGTGCCGCCAGAGGGGATGGAGCGGCTGCAGCAGCTGGGGCGAGAGCTTGCCCTGCAGGGCGTCCTCCTCGAACACCTGGATCAGCCACACCACCGTGAACTGCCGCACCACGAAGGCCGCCAGGAAGTAGGGCCCGAGCTGCTGCGGCCCAAGGCCGGCCGCCCGGGCTCCGGGGGAATCGATCCACACCGCCAGCATGATCAGCGGCAGCACCCCCGAGAGGGCCCAGAGGGCGATCTCGGCGCGGTACTCCAGCATCACGGCGTACTGGGAGGAAAGCAGGGCCCGGGCGATCCGCAGCCCGGCGGCGGCGCGGGGCCGGGCACTCATGGGGTTCCTCCCGGCGCCTGGCCGGAGCGGAAGAGGCCGCCGAGCAGCTCCTCGATCGGCGGGTCGCTCACCTCCAGATCCACCACCTCGAAGCGCCCGAGCAGCGCCGCCACCCGCTCGGTGAGCTGCTCCCGCGGAATCAGCAGCCGCACCTGGTGGCCCTGGTGCGACTCCAGCGCGCCGTAGGGCGCGAACGCGCCGGCCGGCTGGGCCTGGCGCAGCTCCAGCCGCACCTCCCGGTGGGGAGCCAGGCGGGCGGTGAGGTCGTCGAGGGGGCCGTCGTGGAAGAGGCGGCCGCGGTGGATCAGCAGCACCCGCGGGCAGAGGGCCGTGATGTCGCCCATGTAGTGGCTGGTGAGCAGCACGGTGGCGCCGGTGCGGCGGTTGTATTCCGCCAGGAACTCCCGCACCCGCGCCTGGGCGTTCACATCGAGGCCGAGGGTGGGTTCATCGAGGAAGAGCACCGCCGGGCGGTGCAGCAGCGCCGCCAGCAGCTCGGCCTTCATGCGCTGGCCGAGGGAGAGCTTGCGCACGGGCCGCCGCAGCTCCTCGCCCAGCTCGAGCATCTCGGCGAGGTCGTGGATGCGGCGATGGGCCTCGCGGTCGTCGATGCCGTACACGGCGGCGTTCACCCGGAACGACTCCAGCGGCGGCAGATCCCAGAGCAGCTGCTGGCGGTTTCCCATCACCAGGGTGATGCGGCGCAGGAAGGCGGCCTCGCGCTTCCAGGGCTGGTGGCCCGCCACCTCTGCGGTGCCGGCGGTGGGATGGATCAGCCCCGCCAGCATCTTCAAGGTGGTGGTCTTGCCGGCCCCGTTGGGGCCGAGGAAGCCCACGATCTCGCCGGGTTCGATCGTGAAGTCCACCTGCTCCACCGCCTGCACCAGGCGATGGCGGCGCCGCAGGAAGTGGCGCAGGGTGCCGGCCAGCCCCGGTGCCTTGTCCGCCACCCGGAAGCTGCGGGACAGTCCGCTGGCACGCACGATCGCCATGGTGCGAGTCTGACCGCCCCATGGCGATCGTGCGGAGGCCCCCGGGGGGCGGGCCAGTGAGGTGGAGCGGGAACGCGGGCCCGGAAGCTGGTTCCGCCCCTAGCCTGACGGCAACGACCAGTCCCACCGATGCACTTCTGGGCGCCCGAGATCGATCCGGCCCATCCGATGGACTGCACCCAGGCGGAGCACTACGTGATCCAGCACCTGGAGCGCCGCTGCTTCCTCGGCGTGGGTGGGGAGGACCAGCATCTGGTGGATGTGGCCACCCCCGCCGAGGCCCACCGCTTCCACACCCATGAGGCCGCCATCCGGGCCGCCGAGGAACTCAACCGCCTCGGCGAGGGCCCGGTGGATGTGGTGAAGGTGGAGGACTAGCACCAGCAGTTGCGCCGCATACCCGGCCGTCTGGCCGGCCCCGGTGGATCTGGCCATGCTGCGGGTACTGCGAGCCGCGCCATGAGTGCCCTCTCCCCGGAACAGGCCCTGGTGCTCACGGCGATCGATCGCTTCCTGGCCGACCCCGACCTGCTGGTGGATGACGAAGGCCACGACGCCGGCGATGTGATCGAGGGGATCCGCCAGGCCCTCACCCTGGTGCTGCCCGCCCAGGAGATCGAGGGGGCGATCACCAGCCTGCTGGCGCGCCACGGCTCCAGCCTCGACGAGGACACCCAGCTGGTGCTGGAGGCCCTGCTGCAGGCGATCGAGCGGGATGACACCGAGCCCTCCCTCGAGGTGCTGCTGGCGGGGGAGGCGGAGCTGCTCCAGAGCAACGCCCTCGACGGCACCTCCCTGCTGGTATGGGAGGAGGGGGCGATGCCGCCGCTGGCGGAGCTGGAGATCCTCGAGCTGCTGGAGCGCTTCCCCTGCCGCGGGGAGGGGGCCCGCTGGAACTGCGACGAGTTCGTGCAGCTGCTCGAAACCAAGGCGAACCTGCTGGAGCAGACCCTGCTGGCAGTGGAGGTACTGGAGGAGGAGCCCCACACCCTGCCGAAGGCGCGCACCCTGGTGCTGGCAGTGCCCGACGACCCGGAGGAGCCCCTCGATCTGCTGGAGGTGGTGGTGCCGCTCACGGTGCTGCAGAGCGGCCCCGGCGAAGACGATCCGGCCGGCACCCCCACCGACAGCTCCGCCGCTGACGGCTAAAGAGAGAGGAGAACCTGCGCCTGCCGGAACAATGCTGCTTTGCCCTGGTTGGCCGCAGACATGGATGCGGCCGCTGGCGGGAGCCGTGGCCCTGCTGCTGCTCGGCGCCGGCGGCGCCCCCAGCGGCGCCCGGGCCCAGGGGAGCGGCCCGGAGCCGGTGGTGGTGCGCACGGTGCCGCCCCAGGCCACGCCGGATCCCGTGGTGGAGAAGGCCCTGCGGCAGGCGCTGTTCCAGCGCTCGATCCTCGATGCCGAGGGCCACGGCCCCGATCCCGGCTCGAAGGAGGCCCGCCAGGCGAGCCGCCGGCTGGAACGCCAGGCCTGCGAGCAGGCCGGCAGCCTCCGCTACGCCTACGACGGGGTGGACCTCGATCCCCAGGGGGGCGAGGAGGTGGTGGCCACGGTGCTGGGGCCGATGGTCTGCGGCACGGGCGGCTGTCCCCTGCTGATCTTCCGCCGGGAGGGCAAGGGGCTGAGCCTGGTGACCCGGATGACCCTGTTCAAGGATCCGCTGATCGTGACCGACCAGCGCAGCCGCGGCTGGCGCGACCTGGTGAGCCGGGTGCGGATCGATGCCGGTCACGGCTACTACGCACGGCTTCCCTTCGACGGGCGCTCCTATCCCACCAACCCCAGCACCCCGCCGGCGGAACCGCTGCGGGAGCCGGTGCGGGGCAGTGCCCACCTGGGCTGGCGGGAGGGGGGAGCCGGCTTCCACCCACTGCCCTGCAGCGCGAAACCCTGAAGCGCGGTCGGCGCCAGTGGGGAGATCCGCCCGCTTTTGCGCGCCCTTCGGGCGGGCGGCACGCCCCAAACCCCTTCACAACCCGATACAATTCACGAAACACGCCGTTACAACCATGGCTTCCTCCGACACCCGCTTCGGCTTCGTGGCCTTCGCCGAAACCTGGAATGGCCGTCTGGCCATGCTCGGCTTCGTGATCGGCCTCGCCACCGAGCTGCTCACCGGCCAAGGCATCCTGTCCCAGATCGGCCTCGGCTGAGCCACAGCATCCACGCATCACCCTTCAGCCCGGCGGAGCCACTCCGCCGGGCTTTTTTTGATGGTGCCCGGACAGAGGTGCTGTAGGGTGAAGGTCGATTCAAAGATTTCTCGCAAGCAAGCTAGCCACTTACTTTTGGGCTGTTTTCGGATCGGTTCATAGTTCAACAAGTTCATGTCTATTTACGTCGGGAACCTCTCCTTCGATGCCGAAGTGGAGGATCTCCAGCAGCTGTTCGCCGAGTACGGACAGGTGCGCAAGTGCAGCGTGCCCCTCGACCGGGAAACCGGCCGCAAGCGGGGTTTCGCCTTCGTGGAAATGGCCAACGAGGCCGATGAAGCCAAGGCGATCGACGATCTTCAGAACGTCGAGTGGATGGGTCGCGCCATCCGCGTGAACAAGGCCGAGCCCCGCCCCAGTGGTGGCGGCGGCGGTGGTTACGGCGGTGGCGGTGGCGGCGGCGGTCGTCGCTGGTGAGCCAGCCGGTGTGGGCCCCCAGGCCCACCCCCTGCAGAGCCGCCCCTGTCCGGGGGCGGCTTTTTTCATGCTCCTTGATTCATGCTCCTTGTTTCCTGCCCCCCTCAGGCCGCGGGCTCGAGCTCCTCGCGGGTTTCGGCCGCCCGCAGCTGCACCCAGTAGCTCATCGAGGAGTTCGCGCCGGTGCCGCGGTAGGTGCCCGTGACCACCGCCGCCAGCTCCGGATCCGCCGCCGCCGCCAGGGCCACGTGGCCATCGGCCACCGCCAGACCGAGGCTGGGGTCGTAACTGCGCCAACCTCCCCCCGGCACGTACACCTCCGCCCAGGCATGCAGCTCGTGCTCGCTCACCTCGGGGGGATGGTGCATGGAGTAGCCGCTCACGAAGCGGGCCGCCAGGCCCTGGCTGCGGCAGGCGGCCACGTAGAGCATCGCCGTGTCGCGGCAGGCCCCCTGCCGCTCCCGCAGGGTCTGCTCCGGCGCCATCGCAGCCCCCTCCAGCCGGCCCACATGGTGGAAGCCATGGTGGATGCGGTCCGCCAGGGCCAGCAGGAAATCGGTGGTGGAATAGTCCACCTCCTCGGCCAGGCGATGGGCCCAGGCGGCCACATCGCCGGGGGGTGTGCGCTGGCGGAAGGGCGCCAGGGCCGCAGCCAGCGACGGATCGGGGCGCAGAGGCAGCCGCAGGGCCGCAGGATCGGTCACGATCCAGTCGAAGGGGTTGGTGCGGCGGGTCTCCACCACCATCTCCGCATTCAGCTCGATCTCCTGGCGCTTCTCCTGGAACCAGAGCACCAGCGCGTCGCCCCCCCCGGGCTCAAGGGCCAGGGTGGAGCCGTCGGGGGGATCCTGCACCGTGAGCCGGTGGTGCAGCAGGGCCTGGGTTCCATCCTGGCGAGGCAGGAGCCGCAGGGTCATCGGCTCAAGGAACACCGGCCGGTCGTACACGTACCGGATCTGGTGGCGGATGTGGAAGAACAACTCCGGCCGGGGATCACGGCCCCCAGCCTGCAGGATCGGCCCGCCCCGGCGCTGCCTCCGATGCGACGGGCGCCGGCAGGTCGGCGGGGGTGAGGTAGCCGGCCTCCAGCAGGAAGGCCCGCAGCGCCGCCGGGAAGGACGGGTAGCGCACCTCCGGGGCCAGGCAGCGGCCCTCGCCGTCGAAACCGGCCCGGCACTCGGTGAGGCCCCAGTCGCTGGAGGCCTCGTAGCGGCGCAGCATCTCCGCCCAGGCCGGTGCCGCCTCCCCGAGCCGGGCCCTGGTGGCCACCCAGCCGGCCAGAAACCCGTTCGGGCTGTTGGGATCCCGTTCCTGGAACCAGGGCTGCATCCCGGCCAGCGCCTGCTCGAACAGGGGCCGGAAGCGGGGCTCGGCGGACACGTCCACGAAGTTCTCGCCCCGCAGCTCCAGCACCTGCACCGGCGCCACGCTGCAGGCGTAGCAGGCGAAGCGGTAGAGGAAGCGGTTGTCCACGGTCACGATCCGCCAGCGACCGTCGCCCAGGGGATCGCGGGCCGGTTCCGGTCCACCGTCCAGCAGGTCGAGGGTCACGGTGCGCCAGCGGCGGCCATCGGGGGTGCTGGTGAGCACCACCGTGCTGTTGCAGCAGTGGGCGCCACCGGTGAAGGAGGAGAGCAGCACCTCCGGCCAGGGATTGGCCGGATCGAGCTCGGCGATCTGCACCACGCCATCGGGGGGCATGGGGGCGGCCCGCTCCTGGCCATGCAGCTGCCCCACCACCTGCCCCCGCAGCCGCACGGTGACCACCGGCTCCACCATCGCAATCTCCCCCTCTGCGGCGCGGGGGCGCAGCTCGAGCACGGCCTCCAGGAGCTCCTGCCGCAGCACGGAGGCGCCGGCAGAAGCAGAGGCCGAGGGGGCCTCATCAGAGCCGAAGCGCAGGACCCGCTCCGGTTCCTCCGCCGCGGCCACCGGCAGCAGCGCCGGCAGGAGAGCGGCGAGCAGGGCGAGGACCAGGCAGGAGCGCTGGACGGGGATCTTCTTCATCGGGTGGGTCAGAGGGTCACGATGCCGTTGCGGCCGCTGCGCTTGGCCTGATACATCCCCTGATCGGCCCGGTTCAGCGCCTGATCGATCGATTCCTCCGGATCCATCTCCGTGAGGCCGATGCTCACGGACACCTGCAGGTCGCGGCCAGCCCAGGGAATCGGCTCAGCCAGGGCACGGCGCAGCTTCTCCGCCACCGCCAGGGCATCCTTCTGCGTGCGGATGCCCACCAGCACCACCAGCAGCTCATCCCCCCCCATCCGGCCGGCCAGATCGGCGCTGCGCACCACGCTGCGCAGGCGATCGGCCACGGCACGCAGCACCGCGTCCCCCGCCAGGTGGCCGTGGGCATCGTTGACCTCCTTGAAGCGGTCGAGATCGCAGAACAGCAGCACCACCTGGCCGTCCCCGCGGCGGCGTCCCTGCACCAGCTCCTGCAGGCGCTCGAGCAGCTCGGCCCGGTTCAGCAGGCCGGTGAGCGGGTCGAAGCAGGCCCGGCGCTCGAGATCGAGGGCCAGGGCCACCTCGGCATCGATGGTGCGGAAACTCATCACCCAGCCTTCGTTGCGGCGGCTGCCGCGCTGCACGGCGCTGCTGTGCAGCTCGATCCAGTGGAGCTGGCCGCTGCGGGCCCGCACACGGCGCTGCTCCACGCCCGTGAGGTTGGCGGCGGCCGCCACCTCCCCGGGGGCGGCTGCCTCCAGCAGCAGATCGTCCACGGAACGCCCCACCCAGCTGGACGGAGGCCAGCCGAGCATGGTGTCCAGGGCGGGGGAGGCCCACAGCACCTGGCGTTCAGGCCCCACCCGCAGCACCACATCGGAGGCGTTCTCGGCCAGCAGCCGGAACTGCTGCTCCGAATCCGCCAGCCGCTTCTGCAGCTCGAGGCGCTCGCTCACGTCGCGCCAGCTCAGGCAGAGCATCTCGCCCACCCGCACGGCCCGGATCTCGTGGTGCCGCACCCCCAGCCGCGGATCCTGCAGGGCCACGTCGTCCAGCTTCACCGCGGTGCCGCGCTCGATGGCGTCGCAGTAGACGGCCAGCAGCCGGGCATCCTGCAGGTGGGGCAGGGCCCGGGAAAGGGTGGTCGGCAGGGCTGCGTCCCCGCCGTCGATGCCGCGCTGGGCCGCCTGGTTCAGGGTGACCAGCTGAAAATCCACGATCCGGCTGCGGTGATCGCGGATCGGTCGCAGCAGGGCATGGGGATCGAGGAGGGAATCCAGCACGTGGGCGAACTGCTCCGAGTCCCTCCGCCGCTGCCGCTGGGCGCGGGCCAGGAGGGTCACCGCCACGGCTGTACCCGCATACAGCGTGAGCAGCAGGGCCTGCCCCACCGGCTGATGCAGCAGATCGAACTGACGCAGCTGGCTCGGCGGGATCCAGAGGGAGAGGGTCCATCGCTCGCGGCTGCCCATCGCCCTTCCCAGCGGATCGAAGCTGCGGTGAACCACCAGCCCCTCCCCGGCCGATCCCGATTCGGCAGTCGGCCGCAGGCTCCACTGCGGCGGCGGCACCGGAACGTCTCCCCCCCGATCGAGGCGCCGGCCGCGGGCGTCGTGGATCACCAGCTCCTCGCCACCGCCCCGGAGCACCTGGTTCCGCAGAGAGAAGAAGAGGTCGTCGAGCCGCATATCCACCCGCACCACCCGCCTGGGCCAGGGCTGGGGCAGGGTGCGCAGCAGATGCAGCACCGGCAGCGACCCACTGCCGGCGAAGGGAGAGCGGTGCCAGCGGTGATCCGAGAGGGTGAGCGCATCGTTGCCTTCGTGCGGGGCGGTGCGCAGCAGAAACGGATGCGTATGCCCCAGATGGCTGCCGCCGCGCAGATCCTCCGGCCGGATACTGCGTGTGGCCTCCACCAGCACCTGCCCCCGGGCGTCGAGCAGTTCGATCGCGAGGTAGCGGTCGTAGCTCTCCAGGAACACCCCGAACAGGGGCGGCAGGCGCCCCAGGGTGGCCGGCACGGGATCCCGGGCGGCGGCCTGCACCTCCTGCAGCCGCACCAGCAGCCGGGTGTCGCCGGCCACTTCCTCGAAGATGGCCTGCACGCTGGTGACGGCCCGATCCAGACGGCCCCCCGCCTCCAGCTCGAGGCGAACCACCCCGGTGCGATACCAGAGGTGCAGAAAGGGAGCCACCACCGCGGTGAGCAGCCCGAGAGCCAGCAGCGGCCAGGCCAGCAGGGAGAAGCGGGTGCCGCGGAGCCTGCGGATCATCAGCAGGCCACGGTCATCCGGTCACGGCCCTGGGTCTTGGAGAGGTAGAGCGCCTCATCGGCAGCGGCCAGAGCAGCCTCGAAGGGCCGGGGACGGTGCGGATCGCTCACGAAGAGTCCGGCACTGATCGTGACCCTCCCCGTGGGCGTGAGACCGGCCAGATCGAGGGCGCGCACCTGATCACGCACACGATCGCCGATGGCCAGGGCCACCCGTTCCTCGCAATGGGGCAGCACCACCAGAAACTCCTCCCCCCCGAGCCGGTACACCCGATCATCCACCCGCACCGAGCGAAGCAGCACATCTGCCACCCGGCAGAGCACCGCATCACCGGCGGAGTGGCCGCAGGTGTCGTTCACCCGTTTGAAGTGATCGATGTCGAAGGAGAGCAGGGCGTAGTCCCGGACCGGGGCCTGCTCCTGCAGGGCACGGCGGTTGCCCAGGCCGGTGAGGGGGTCGGAGAAGGCCTGGCGCTGCAGGGCATCGATCTGGAGGGCTTCGCTGTGGCCCTGCACCACCGCATCGATCCAGGGCTGCAGAGAGGGAGCCAGGCCGATGAGCATGTGGAGCAGTTCCGAGTCCGGTTGCTCTCCCTCCCGGGGAAGGATCGAGAGCACCGCGGGAGGATCGTCCCCCAGCCGCACCGACACCCAGCCGGCCGGCGGCGAACCCGGCGTGGGCTCCGACAGCGAGCTGCCCCAGCTGGTCCAGCCATGGTCGGGCAGTTCGATCGAGAGCCGGCAGTCCTCCACCCCATGCAGGCGCTGCAGCAGCTGCCGCAGGCTCTGCAGAAGCTGGGCGGGATGGGCCTGGGCCAGCACCACCTCGAGCAGATTGCTGCGGATCCGGGCGATCTCCAGCAGATGGCGGAGGTCCATGTCCGCATCCGCCAGGGCGAACACACCGCACTGCAACCGCTTGATCCGCTCGATCACCGGCTCCACCAGGGCAGCGGGCACGAGGTGGCCGTGCTGGGGCGCGATCAGGGCGATGGCCGACCACCGCTGCTGGATCCGGGTGAGGCCGGCGGCGAGGAGCTCGGTGCTGGGCATGTAGTGCTGATGGAAGGGGGCGGTGTTGCGCACGATCATGTCCACGTCGTCGCAGATCAGCACGGAGGAATCGGGAACGAAGCCACCGAACAGATCGGAGGAGAACAACACCTGGGTTGCCGTGTCATACGACACTATGGCCCCCGGAAAATGCAGATAGGGAGTGAGCTGGAACTCCAGCGATCTCTCCGGCGTGAGCGGCAGACGCCAGCCGTTCTGCTCCACGAGGTAATAGGAGAAGCGGTGGCCGTAGTGATGAAGCAATGCCTGGGCACGCCACTCGGTGACCACCTGCACATCGGGTCGCTCCAGCCTCTGCGAGAGCAGCGGCAGGCTGGCGGCGATGTCCGGGTCGCTGTGGTGGCACACCAGGTAGCGAATGGCCTCGAGGCCGTCGATCGAGGCCACCTTGGCCAGGGTGGTTTCGATCGTGAGCGGCGAACCCGGATCGATCAGAACCCCCTGATCACCTTCACGAAGGTAATAGGAGTGGCATTGAAACCGATCGTCCGGCAGCCGGCAGCCCACCCACCACACACCGGGCGCGATTTCGATCGGCCCCTCCCCGGAATCCGACGCCTCGGCCAAGACCGGGCTCGCCGGGGCCGATTCACAAGGACGGGGGGAGTCGGCCGGGGGCATGCTGGCCATCAAAGCCAGAGTGAAGGAGAGCCGGAGGCATCGGATGATCACCCTCCATTCTCACGCTAACGATCGGAGGAAAAAGGGAAGGCCTTGCGCGGAAAATCCTCAGAACCCCGACCGAAACGCCACAACCCGCCACCACTCCAACCCGGAATCATCTTGACTTCACCTAGATATCCATCGCCGCCGCCCAATCGACAGGAGGGAGTACGGGCGTGCATCCCTGCCGGGCTGGAGGAACGACCGGGTGCGCCCCCACGGCTGAGCGCCGGAGGTGGCCTGAAGCCGCAACGGGCGGTTCGCCCTACTGACGAACGCCGCCAGCGGATCTATCTCTGAATCAGAGGCCACGACCCGGGCAGCGCGAGCCCATCGCCCGGCAACCGGCCCAAGGGCGCTCGACACGGGGCGCCCTTTTCCCGTTCCTGAACCTTCCCGAGGCTTCCACCGCGCCAGGCGGCGGGGGCCACCCCCTGACGCCATGGCTGCAGCGCTGTTGATCCTGCTGGCGATGGTGGCGGTGGCCGCCGCCGTGAACCCGAGCCGGGAGCAGTTCGCCTGGTTCCTGCGTCTGCGACGGCCGGCCTGGCTGCGCTTCGAGCAGCTGATCCCGCTGATCTGGATCACGATCTATGCCTGCTTCTACGCCTCGGCACTGCTGGTGTGGAACGCCAGCGGCAGCTTCCTGCTGCTGGCGGCCTACCTGGGCCTGCTTCTGCTGGTGCAGAGCTACACCTGGCTGATCTGCACCACCCGCCGCCTGGCCAACGGCACGGCGGTGGGCCTGGCGGGCTGGCTCTGGGGCATGGCCCTCACGGTGGTGGTGCTCTCCCATTCCCAGCTGGCGGCGCTGCTGCTGGTGCCCTACCTGCTCTGGAGCCCGGTGGGCACGCTCGTGACCTGGCAGATGCAGCGTCTCAACCGCTGAGGGAAAGGGTGCGGGACTCCACCACCTTCAGATGGAGGGTTCGGCCGAACAGCACACCACGGGCGCTCTGCTCCAGAGACTCCAGCGGTGGCAGTTCGCCCTCGCCCAGCAGCACCAGATTCACCGATCCATCGGCCGTTTCGGCATCCACCGAGAGCAGGCGGTATCCGGTTCCTTCGACCCACTGCTGAGCCAGGGCGTTGGTTCGAACGGCGATCTTGCTGGTGATGATCAGCCGGTAGCTGGTGAGCGCCAGGGGGATGGAGATGATCACGAGGGCCGCCAGGGCGATCGCCACGGCGCGTCGCCGGGCCCGGGGATCGAAGGGCGAGAGGGCGGCCTCGCGGAATCCCATCACGGCGAACACAAGCGCACCGGCGAGCAGGATCGCCACATAGTTCGTGCCGAAGAGCAGCAGGCTGCCGGAGGCCAGGCCCGCTTCGCCCAGGGCGAACAGGATGCCCGCGTTGGCCAGCGGAGGCACCAGGGACACGGCAATCGCCACGCCGGGGAGCGTGTCGGACACATCCTGTCGGGCCAGCGCGAAGGCACCGGCCAGGCCCGTGATCAACGCCGCCATCAGATCGAGCAGGTGCGGCGAGGTGCGGATCATGATCTGCTGAATCGCCTCCGGCTTGATCACCTGCGCCAGGGGAAGGGTCAGCAGGAATCCCATCGCCACGGCCGTCGCCATCCCCACGAGGCTCACCGTCAAGGTGCTGACGATGGCGCGCCGGTCGCCGACGCTGATGCTGAACGCCAGCCCCATGATCGGCAGCATCAACGGGGCCACGATCATCGCCCCGATCACCACGGCCACGGAGTCCCCCAGCAGGCCGTAGGTGGCGATGCAGGAGGCCAGAACCAACAGGATGATGAATTTCAGAAACTTCGGCCAGAGCAGGGGGCCGTCGAACACCAGCGTGTCCCGGACACGGTCCACTTCCGCGATGGACACGGCTCCCCCGTGCAACATCTCCGCAAAGGCTCGGCTCCTGATGGGCACCCGCAATCAACCCAGTTGGCTCGCGAATCACCCTAGATCTGCAGAAAGCCAGGCCTGCAGAAAGAGCCTGCAAAGCCTGGTTCCACCAGCGGCATCACGCCCAGCAACCTGATGCCTGAGCGGTGCTGGAGAGCAAGCGGCCGGCCCATGGGGCCCTCTCCTGATCCTGCGCGTGAAGGAATCCCGCGAGGAAACAACGGAACCACCCTGACCGATCTCAAGGGAGGCATCCGCGTGAACTCCCGGCCTTCCAGGACAAGCTCATGCCAACAGAAGAGGATGGGCTTCTTTCTGTTCTGCCGCCCCTGAACCCTCGGCAGGAAATGCCACGAACAGGCACCCATCCATGCCACCGGGTGCTCTGCTGGAGGAATCAGAGCCGGAACAGGGCATCGAAGCGGTAGTACTCCGGCTTGTTCAGGCCCTCCTTACGGAGCATGCGGCGGAGCTGAAGAATCTCCCGCCGCTGGGCCACCACGATCTGCCGCGCCAGCCTGCGGATCGTGGGCTGGGTGGATTTCTCCAGGGCATCGTGGGCCATCTGCAGGGCTCCGCCGTGGTGCTGGATCATGCCCTCGAGAAACCACACCACCCGGTTGGACGCGGTGGGGGTGATGGCCAGCATCCGCATGGCCTGCCTCTGCTCCGCGCTCATGCGCACCAGGGCATCTATCGCATCGGGGTCCCCTCCGGGGGGAAGCACCACGGGGTACACCGGAGCCTCGGGATACCAGGCCTTGCGCCACTGGCCCATGGCCTTGATCTCCCGGGCCTGATCCCGCCAGATGTCCTTGGCCAGTGCCCCAACGCCCGGTGGGCCGATGTCGAACACGAACTCGCTCATCCGCAGCGCACCCGTGTGGTGCTCCACCATGCCGTCGAGGAAGCGCAGGTCGTAGGTGGCTCCGGCGGGCCCAAGCGCATGGACATGGCCGGCGTGGGCGGATGGTGCCGCGGGGGCGGAACCGGCGGGCTCGCCGGGGTGGTGATGGTGAGGGTCGACGCCAGGCAGGACATCGGGCGACTGCGCCAGGGCCGTGCCGGAGATTCCGAGGAACAGCACGACAGCGAGGGGGAGCAACCGACGCATGGGCACCAGACAACAGGCACCTCTAGGATTGAGTCTCCCGTAGGAGGAGAGTCAAGGGATGGCGGCCGGCGTGGCTTCAGCTCAGCAGATCGGCGTGGTGGCGGAGCGCTCCGGCGTGCCGGTGAAGACGATCCGCTTCTACTGCGACCAGGGCCTGCTCCAGCCGGTGTCCCGCACGGAAGGCCGCTACCGCCTCTTTGATGACTCCGTCTATGCGGAACTCTCCCTGATCCGCACCCTGCGGGCCATGGAAATCCCGCTGGACACGATCCGCTCCGTGCTGGATGCCCGACGCTCCGGCCTCTGCACCTGCGAGAACCTGCAGGCCACGATCCGCAGCAAGGCGAGCGAGATTCAGCAGCGCATCAAGGATCTGCAGACCCTGGAGGCGGAACTCACGCGCATGCTGAACGGCTGGGAATCCTGCGGCGGCAGCACTCCTGCTGCAGGGGATTGAGCCGAAGAATTGAGCCGAAGATCCGAAACCATCCCTGCAGCAGTACCGGGAAGGGGGGATGAAGGCCTCAGGCGTCGATCTGCAGGTTGCCCATCATGCCGAGCTCCTCGTGATCGAAGATGTGGCAGTGGTACAGCGTGCGGCCGGGGAAATCCAGAAAGCGGGTGCGGATCCGCACGGATTCCCCCGTGCGCACCAGCACCACATCGTGCCAGGCGCGATAGGCCTCGGGCCTGCCATCGCGACTCACCACCTGGAACGGATTGCTGTGCACATGGAAGGGGTGATCCATCACGCCGTGGTTCACCAGCTCCCACTCCTCGGTGTCCCCCAGCTGCACACGGGTGTCGATGCGGTGGTGGTCGTAGGCGAGGCCGTTGATCCGAAACACCATCCCCATGCCCGGCGCCATGCCGTGATCCAGCACGAAGCGCCGCTGCCGCACCGGCTCCGGAAGCGGCTCCACTGGCAGCAGCCGGCGCGGCAGGGGCAAGGGGTCCACCGAGCCGGCATAGGCGAGGGTGGCGATCACCTCCGCCTGCCCCTCCTGGGCTCCTGAATCAGGGCGAATGGCGCCCCTGGAGCCCATCCCCATGCCGCCGCCCGAGCGCATACCGCCCATGGGTCCCATTCCCCTACCCATACCGGCGGAGACACGGCTGTAGGGGAGGTTCAGCAGGCGGAAGCGGCCGCCGGCGTGGCGGGCCTGCACAAGCACCTCAGCCCGCTCGCCGGGAACGAGCAGCAGTTCCCGCCGCTCCACCGGCGCCTCGAGCGCACCGCCATCGGTGGCGATCAGATGGAAGCTGTGCTCCTCGAGCGCAAGGCGCCAGAAGCGGGCATTGGAGCCGTTCACGATCCGCAGCCGCAGCAGGCCGCCGGCGGGAACCGTGAACTCTGGATTCACCCGGCCGTTGGCGGTGAGCAGTGAGCCCTCGCGTCCCACCATCCTGCCCATGCCCATGCCAGCGAACACCTCGCCGGCGGGCAGATCCTTGAGGAACAGCACCTGCTCCCGGGCGGCGGCCACGGCAGGGATGCGATCGAGGGCGCCGCGCACGATCAGCACCCCGCCCAGGCCCCCGAACACCTGATCGGCCACTGCGCCGTGACGGTGGGGGTGGTAGTAGAAGGTGCCGGCCGGATGGTCCGGCGGCAGGCGGAAGTCGTAGGTGTGGCTGGCCCCCGGTGCCACGCTGAGAAACACGTTGTCGGCGTTGCCGCCGGGGGAGACATGCAGCCCGTGGTAGTGCAGGTTGGTGGGCTGGGCGAGGCGGTTGTGGAGCCGGATCCGCAGCCTGTCCCCGGGCTCCACCTCCAGCAGCGGTCCGGGGAGGAGGCCGTTGTAGGTGAACGCCCTTGCCGCACCGCCGGGGAGGGCAACGGGCGACTCCTGAGCCACCAGATCCAGCTCCAGCACGCCTGCGCTGGAGCTCACACGGGAGGCCGCCGCGGCTCGGAGGCTGCCGGCGGGAGAGAAGGCAGCGGAACGGCCCAGCAGAGCAGCACCCGCAGCGGCGGCCGTGCCACCGGCCGCGAGGCGCAGAAAGGAACGCCGGTCCAGAGAGGCTGGGGTCATCGCTCCAGGGCTTCGATCGGCTGATTCCCCATGGCCCCCGAGGCCCTCTGGATCAACCATAGAGTCTCCATTGAAGGGAGAGTCAAGGGCGAAAACCTCAGCCGGCAACGAGCATCACCGCCCCCATCAGAGCCATGATCAGGTTCTCGGCAAAGCTCACCACGCCAAGCGGCGCCCTGGAATGGCCGCCCACGCAGGCGCAGTTGAGCGCAAGGCGATCGATGAACACCGCCTTGCCCACCGATGCCATGCCCATGCCGCCGAGCAGCAGGGCCACGGCTCCGATCAGCCGCGCCGCGCTCGCAACCTCCGGCCGCAGCAGGATGCCAAGGCCCACCAGCAGCTCCACTCCGGGGTAGAGGCGCCCCCAGGTGGACCAGCGCTGGGTGAGCAGATCGTACTTGCGGAAGCCCGCCGCAAAGGCCTCCACATCCATGAGCTTGAGCATCGCCAGCAGACAGATGGAGATCCCCATGAAGCCCACCAGGCCGCCCGCCAGCGCCAGATCCATCAGGGCGGCGGTGGCGAACACCGCGATCACCGGCATGTAGGAGAACTCCGCAGCCTCCGGCCGCGTCCCCAGCCGCGCCGCCAGATCGGTGTAGCCCCCGATCCGCTCCTGCCCTGCGAACACCTGAGGCGTGGTGGCCACCCCGTGGGCGGCCTTGAAGGCGGCCACCTCCTCCGCGCTGTGGAGCGGATGGTCTTCAAAGGGGATGTGGCGCTCCTCGAGCAGCCGCATCGCCTTGAGCCCCCACGGGCAGGCGTGATCGGGGAGCTCCATCCGGTAAAGGCGGACCTGATGCAGAGGAGGGGAGGCCATGGAGACACAAGCGGAGACGAATCCATCCAGCCTGAGGTCTCCAGTTGCTGGAGAGTCAAGGGGGTGGACCTGGCGGCGCGCGAGGCGGGCGGGATCGAGCAGGCACTTGCATGCTGGTCGGCCAGGAGGTTGCCTCCAGCACTCCAAGGCGAAACACCTCAGGCCTCCTCCCAGAAGGGCGACTTGGATGCGAAAGCTGAGCAGTTCAGGCAACCACGAATCCCCGATCCACTGCCATGGACCCTTAACTCTTCAGGTGCGTGACATCCCCTCGAACAGGAGGGTGCTGCTCGCCTGCGGGTAGAGCTGATCGATCACCCGCAGAAGGATGGTCTTCCCGCTGACGTGCCTCCCTTTCCTGCTCCAGTTCCTCTGAGAGCTGGTGGGTAGTCAAGCCGCTCTCCACTGCTGGAGGAGCTCCAAGGGCGTACGCCCTGGAGCATCGAATGCGGTCTGTAGATGTTGTACGCGATTTGGTGCTGCTCCACCAATGGCCTGGCTTCCTGAACCGTGCTGAACAGTTCGATGTTCAGGAATTCATCCCGGAGGCGGACATTGGACGACTCCGCGAAAGGATTCTCCCAGGGTGATCCTGCTTCGATGTAGGGCGTGCCAGAACCGCCACCTCTGCACCACTCCTGCAGGGCATGGGCAATGGGGTTCCCCCGGTTTTAGGACAAGTCGTTAGGGGTCACGCCATGACCACCAGAGTGTCCATTGATGATCAACCCCACCAGAACCCTGCGCCGCTTCACGGCGCAGCAGAAAGCGGAGGCCGTGGAGCTCTGCCTGCAGGAGGGCCTCTCCTGCAACGCCGTTGCTGAGAAGCTCGGCCTTCCTTCCAGCAGCCTGCCCCGCAGGGTGCGGCAGGCTCGCATGGATCGCGGCCAAGTCGGTCCTCGCGACCAGGGCCTGCTCACCAGCGAGGAGCGAGCCTAGCTCAACCGGCTCCGCAAGGAGATTCGAGAGCTCAGGAGGGAGAAAGATTTTTTCAGGCTGGCGGCAGCGCACGTTGCCCTGGCCCGAAGGGCTTCCGCTTGCGGCAGGAGCAGATCCGCCGAGAGGTTTCGCCTGATCGATTAGCTCCCACGTTGCCACTCGGTGGCCTGGCTGTGCCGGCAGCTGGGTGTGGCCCGCAGTGGCTTCTACGCCTGGCGGCAGCGGCAGGAGGCGCCGGGAATGCGTGCGGCCGAGAACGCGGCGATCACCGCTGAGATCACGGCGGTGTTCGGGGAGCATCGCGGCTTCCACGGATCCCTGCGGATCCACCAGGAGCTGCGCGCTGCAGGGCGCCACGTGGGCCGGCATCGGGTGGCCAGGCTCATGCGTCGGGCTAGGCTCAGGGCCAAACCCGCAGGGCATTCAGGCCCTGCTCCAAGGCCAGCAGAAGTGCCGCTGGAGTGGTGGAGAACCTGCTGCAGCAGGAGTTCCAGCCCCCGGCAGCAAACCGCTGCTGGGCCGGTGACATCACGTACATCCGAACCGGCTCCGCCTGGTGCTGTCTGGCGGTGTCGTACCGAGCGGTGCTCTGAGCGAACTGGATCGATCTGTTCAGCCACCGCGTTGTCGGCTGGAAACTGGATGCGCGCATGGACGTTGGCCTGGTGATCGAGGCCCTCAGCCGTGCACTCGGCCATTGCCAGGTGGCGCCCGATCAGCTGCTGATCCACACAGACCAGGGCAGCGAGTATCAGGCCAACGACTACCGGGAGCTGCTTCAGAAGAACAAGATCACCTGCAGCATGTCTGCCAAGGGCTGCTGCTGGGACAATGCGGTGGAGGAGAGCTTTTTCTCCGCCCTGTAGCCGAAGGCTTCTGCGAAGCAGTAACTGAACCTCGATGACGATCGAGAAGTCCTGGTTTCACCCCAGCAGCTGCAGCGCGACCTGGCCTTCTGGATCGAGGGCTACGACAAGCGCGAGCGGTGCCATTCAACGATCGGTTACCTCAGCCTAATCGAGCACGAGCAGCGACCCATTACTGCTCCTACACTCACCCCTGTGAAACACTGAACGGTGTCCACGAAATCGGGGGAACCCCAAACCTCTTCCAACTCGTTTGTAAACGATCGGTGAATTATTACCAGTTAGTTGTTCATCGGTAAAGCTCCTTCAGCAGGTGGTAGGCCTCATTCAGCCTTCGCATGGAATCCACCGATCCACCCGAGTCCGGGTGGTGCTTCAGGGCCATCTCGCGATAGGCCTCACGGATCTGGGCGAGGGTGAATCGATGGCCCGGAGCCGTGGGCAGTTGCAACAGCTTGAGGGCCCCGGGGACGGTCATGGTGTGCTCCAAGGTGAGGAAGGAAGACCCTGGCCGGCGACGCCGGAAGCGGTGCACGAAGCGCCGGATCAGGGTGGGGATCCGCAGATCCAGGGTGGAGGCACTGAACGGATCCTCCAGGAGCCCTGCCATCACCATCACCCGATCGAAGCTGGCAGGGGCCTCGCCCCAGCTGGGAACGAATCCCCGCACCACTTCACTCGCCAGCGACCAGGTGAACAACCGCCCCTCGCTCTGGTCGGACTGGGGCCAGATGTCCTGGGCGAGCCAGAGCATCGCCGCCTCCAGCACTGCATCGCTCGGGGTGCTGCCATAGAGGTCGAGCCAGTGCTGCGTGGCCACCTGCAGGGCACCTTCGATCAGATCGGCACCGATGCGTGGCAGGGATTCATCCGGCTGCAGCGAGCCCGGACGCACCCGCAGGCTGCGGCGCAGCTGATCGGAGCGTTTCCGCACGAATCCCGGCAGATCGATCCCGCTCCCGGAGCTGGACGGGGCGCCTGGCTCAAAAAAGCTCTCCCCCCGAGGGTGCGGGCGCTCACCGGAGCCGTGAACCCCCAGTGTCCGCAGGGACCCCTGCCGGGGAACCAGCACGAGCGCCCCCCGATCGTCGAGCGCCGTGCTGAGTTCTTCTTCCTCCGCAGCCGCCTCCTCCGCAGCAGTTTCCTCCGTGGGGGCAGAGGCTGCGGAAGCCTGGGAAGTTTCGAGCCCGGAGAGCAGTCCCTGGGGGGAGACAAGCTCTGCCGCAGCAACTGCCCTCGCCGGTGGAGCATGGTGGTCTTCTCCTTTGGCATCCGCAGGGGCGTCGCCCTCGAAGATCCCCTGCAGCAATCGCACGAGGATGTCCCCGCGGCTGCGCAGACCCCACTCGCCCCGCAGGGCATCGATCTGGCTCACCAGTTCGATCGGGAGTTCCAGGCTGATCCTGCGCCGTTCTCCGCTGGCTGAGTCGCCCACCTGCTCTCCCGTGCTGCGCGCCGATCAGCGGCCCTGAAGGGAACGCATCAGTTCCTTCTGGGCTTCCAGGGCTTCTTGGTAGCGCTCGATCAGCGACTGGCTGACCCGTACCGGCGGCACCACCACCGGCACGGCGGTCCGTACCGGTGTGCGGCCACTGCTGCGCTGGATCTGCTTGGCCTCTGCCGTTGTGCGGTTGTCAGGCTGGCGGGAGGCGGCTGCGGAGCGGGGTGCACTCACCGAATGGTTGATCGGCGGCAACGGCGCTGGAGGGGGGGTCCAGCGGCGCACCGGCGAGACCCTCACCGGAGCCGCGGTGGCGGGAACGTTGAGTGGTGGAGGTGCAGTACCAGGATCCTCCGCGGCATTGGCCGCCATGGCGGGGGGGGCTGCCGGTGGCGTGTTCGGCCGGGTGGCAGCATTACGGGCAAGTTCGAGCTGCCGCTCCCGCTCCTGCACCAAAGCGAGCTGGCTGGTGGGAACCACGCTGAGCAGGTGGCCGGGTGTGGCATCGGCCGGGTACACCAGGCTCACACGCACCTGATTCAGCACCCCGGGCTGGAGCTCCAGGGTGGTGAGGGAGAGGCTCTGGCCGGAGCGCAGCCCCACGTGCATCTCCTGCATGCCCTGCGGCGTGGTGACCTGCAGGGAGCCCCGAAAGGCGGTGAAGTCGCGGTCACCGGTCGGGGAGGGATGGCTCAGCACCAGCTCATAGGGCCCGGAACCGGCGAGTTGCAGATCCACATCGAACCGCACGCCGTAGGTGCCCACGTTGTCGAGGGAGGAGTCGACCATCCGGCTCGCCAGCTGATTCACCTGCACGTCGCGGGTGCCGAAGTGATGGCGCACCGTGCTGGTGAGGGGCACGTGCAGGGGGCCCTGACTGTTGAGGTCGTGGCGCAGGGAGGCCTGATAGGTGTCCCCGAGGGCGACACCCCCCACCCGGGAGAACACCCGCCGGTTCTGAATGTCGGCCAGACGATCGAGATACACCCGCCCGGGGGCGAGCCGGCCCTCATCGAGCACCGCCAGGACGTCGCCATCGCTGTTGGGGTTCTTGGCGGCCACTACGGCCACCTGGAACGGGCCGTCGCTGTGGCCCCGCAGCAGGGCATTGGCGATCCCCAGGGCAGGCAGGGCCGTGCGGAAGAGCACCACGCGGCTGCGCGGGGGGATCGTGATCTCGTCGGTGAGCTGGCGATCGAGGCGACCGCGCAGCATCTGCACGGCGGTGGCATCCCCCGGGCCGGTGTTCCAGGGCCTGGGTCCGAGTGGCTTCACTCCCAGCAGGTTGTTGGCCAGGTAAGGCGCCTCGAAGCTGTTGCGCACCGCGCCCCGGTCAAAGCGGATGTGCACCGGCCGCAGGCCCGGGTTCACCAGGATCGTGGCCAGGGTCAGCTCGGCTCGCCGGTCCTGGGGGGAGATGTTGCGGCGGTTGGGAGGGAAGTACTTGTGGTGGATGTGGAGGCCGAAGTCCCCCTGGAAGGTGTACTCGGCATTGCGCAGCCGCTGGCCGGTCTCGGCCGCCACGGCACTCCCGGGCGTGGTGCTGATCAGGATCCCCGGGCCCTCCACCTCCTCCGGCTGGTTGGAGTGGAGCACCGGCACGTTGTTGAAGGTGCCCTTCAGGGGGCGGGCCTGCTGGCCGGCCATCAGGGCCACGTAGGCCGAGGCGGCAGGAGCCTGGAACACCACAGTGCTCCCCAGCAGGAGCGGAAGGGCAGGCAGGGCAGAGCGCAACCGCATGGCACCAGCGGGACCGACCAATCTCAAACTGTGTCTTGCATCGGGGAAGGGGAAACGATCGCTGATTTTCTTCCTGGTTGACGATCGCCAGGGCACGAAAGGCGGAACCGCCCCCCCTGGGAACCCTGCAGGTGCTGGGCTGGCTGGGGAATCAGGACGGATCCGGGGGCCCAGGTTCCGGTACCAGCGCTGGATCACGGTCATCGCTGGGGGAACGGCACGTCCGGCGCAGGCCTCGGTGGAGCAGAGCCGCAGGCTAGAACCAACCGGCACTTAATCATTTTCCCATGTTTCCGCCCTTCCCCTGCTGTCCCTCTGAAGAGGAGGGGCGCGCCAGCCGCCGGCGGTACCAGGAACGCAAGCTGCGCATGCTCACCTTCTGGCGGGACGGGATCGAGCGCCAGCTGGCCGCGGTCACCGCCGCGATCGAAACCCTCGAGGGGCAGATGCGCCGCGACCAGGGCGCTGACACTCCTCAGGACTGAGCCAAGCCGCAGGCCGCGGGTTCCCACTGCCGGCGGAGCTGATCCAGGGCACCCAGCACCCAGCGCCGCGCCGTCATCGGGCTCACCTGCCGCTCCCGGGCGGCGCGGCGGTAGCTCCAGCCCCCCAGCACCACCTGCCGCACCAGCAACGCCAGAGAAGGATCCAGGCCCGCCAGCAGCCGCTCCACCGTGACCCCCGCCGGGGGCAGCGGCAGCGCGCTCGCCGGGGGATCGGAGTCCACACCCCAGCTGCCCTCCCCCTCCCCGAGCGATTCCAGCGATCCGGCACGGCGCAGCTGCTCTCCCTGCCGCAGGGCATGCCACTGCTCCACCGAGAGGCCTAGGGCGCGGCGCAGCTCCTCCGAGCCGGGAATGCGTCCCTGACGGGCTTCGATCTCCCGGCCGAGCACCCGCAGCCGATCCAGCAGTTCCACCTGGCGGCGGGGCAGCCGCACGCTTCCCGCGGCATCGCGGAGGTAGTGGAGGATCGCGCCCCGCACATGGGGCCGGGCGAAGGCCTCGAAGGGCACCTCCCGGGCCGGGTCGTAGAGCTCGGCCGCCCGCAGCAGTCCCAGCAGGCCCACCTGGATCAGATCCTCCAGCGGTTCACGGCAGAGGCGGCTGTAGTGCAGGGCCAGCGGCCGCACCAGGGCGCGGTAGCGGAGCACGCGGGCATTGCGGCTCTCCTGGCCCGGCTGCTCCTGCAGCGCGGTGCGGGGATCGGGGGCGAGAAAGGCAGCGGTGGACATCGAAGCGGTGGCGAAGGGCCAGGGAGAGCACCGGTGGGGTCTCCTGCTTCCACTCAGCTCCAGCAGCGCGGGCCGTTCAACCGGGATTCCACGGAATCGCGCCGGCGTCCGGCTCCGGTGCCGCCACCTCCTGCAGCAGCCGCCAGGGGCCGTGCGCCTGCAGCCAGTCGAGCCGCGAGCGCTCCCCGCACAGCAGGCAGCCGGCGAAGCCGAGTGCGTTGACGCTGAAACCGGCACAGTGCTCCGCCACCCGCCGCACCGTGAGGAACCAGCGGTCGTCGAAGAGGAGGTTGTAGGGATGGTGTGGCCGGGGATCCCGGCCGGGATCGCCCAGGCCCAGGGCCAGGCTGTGGCTGCGGTAAATCTGCGCCAGGTCGCTGCCGCCGAGGGGATCGTGGCGGCGACTGAGCCGGTAGGCCCAGGGCCAGCGGGGTTCCTGCTCCTCCAGCTGCCGCTCCAGCCAGGGGGCAAGCGGACAGCTGGGCTCGCCGGCGGCACGGGGTAGGAGCTGCAGGTGGCGGTGGGGCTGGCTGGCGCCGGCCTCAGGGCAGCTGTTGAAGAACCACAGGCCGGCGGTGTCCGCCGCCATCGCGGCCACGGCGCTCCAGTCGCTGGGGCCCAGCCAGCCGGCCTGGGGCTGCCAGTCGCGGGTGATCAGCAGCAGATGGCCCCGCTGCACCGGGTATTTGTTGAGCAGCACCACATGGCCCTCCCCGAGCAGCTCCACCTCCAGGCGGGGCTCCCACGGCAGAAAGGGGTTGGGCTTGGGGCCCCCGGCCCGCAGGTGCTTGGGGGTGCGGGAGAGCAGCCGCCGCAGCACGAACGGCTCGGTGCCTTCGGAAACCACCGTTTCGGTGCGCAGCGGCACGAGGGCACCGCAGGCCTGGGCTTCCTCGGACACCTCGAGGGCGCGGCGCCAGAGGAGCCCGGGCCGAGGCGGACCGGCCATGACCTCCCTAACCCGCACCGGCCCGGAGCCGGGCCAGGGAGGCTCCCTGGTAGTAGCGGCCAAGGATCTGGTTGTAACGCAGGCCCTGCTCGGCCAAGTCCTGGGCGCCGTGCTGGCTCATGCTCGCCCCCAGATGCCCGTGGGCCTCCAGGCTGATCTGGGCGGTGGAGGCGTAGAGGCTCTCCACGATGCCGCCCTGGTAGCTGAGGATCAGGCCGGCGGTGGAGCGGGCTGCCTCGCGGGTGCGGGCCGTGAGGCTGGAGAGGCCCTTGTAGGCCTGCCAGCGGGTGGTGTTCCCCAGGTGCCAGTGCCGGTTGGCGGGCCGGGCCATGTGGGCCAGCGCGTAGGAGCGGGCCGCCACCGCCTGGGCCCGCAGGGCCTCGAGGTTCCAGCTGCTCGGCATCTCCGCCCCCACCACCGAGGCCACGTAGTCCTCCAGGGGGAGGTGATTCACCAGCTGGATGCCATCGCCGGAGAGGAGAAGGCGCAGACGGCCCGCGTAGGGGGTGCCATCCACCAGCAGCACCCCGCCGCCGCTGGGCTCGAGCCAGGCCTCGCTCAGGCCCGCCGCCTGGCTCCAGGGATTCACCGCCTCGCCGGGGCCGCCGCTCTGCAGCAGGCGGCCATCGCGGCTGCGCAGCACCCAGCTGCCACTCCCCCCCAGGGAGGGCCGCGACGACGCGGTGAGCAGGGCCACGCGGATCTCCAGGGCCACCGGGGAGCCGGCCTCCGGCTCCACCAGGTCGAGGCGCTGGGAGGCAGCGCCGCTGGCCCGCCGCGCCTGCAGACCACGGAGGTCCTCCTCCGGCCGTGGATCGGC
Organism: Prochlorococcaceae cyanobacterium; assembly: GCA_049242845.1. Taxonomy (GTDB): domain Bacteria; phylum Cyanobacteriota; class Cyanobacteriia; order PCC-6307; family Cyanobiaceae; genus CBW1002. Next base: position 6,225 of record JBMLOS010000088.1, on the reverse strand, counting down.
GCCGGCGGTGGCCGTGCTGGATTCGCTGGAAGGCGCAGGGCTGGCCACCAGGGCCGCCAGCAGCCGCTCATCGGCGCCGGGATCGCCCCGCTGGCCTGCCATCAGGGCCTGCGCCGCGAACCCCGCCGCCATCGCCCCCGCGGCGAGGGGGCCGGTGATCAGCAGCCGGCGGGAGAAGGGGGGCAGCCAGGGCAGATTCAGGATCCTGGCCACAGGCGCGCCCAGCCGGGAACCCCGAGGTCGTCGGGCTGGGCCTGCAGGCTGCCGTTCCACAACAGTTGCCCCGTACCGGTCAAGCGGATCATGCCTGAAGATGCGGCCTCGCAGACCATGCCGCCAGGACGGCTGGAACACTGCCAGCCCACCACGGAGCGGCCGAGCCGCCCGATCCAGTAGGGAGCCACCAGGGCGTGGGCCGAGCCGGTGACCGGATCCTCCTCGATGCCGAGCCCCGGCGCGAAGAAGCGCAGCCGGTAATCGGCGGGCTGGCCGGCCACCAGCTCCAGGGGATCCACCGCACTCCCGCCGCTCTGCTGCATCACCACCAGCCCCTGCCGCGCCTCCCCGCCTAGCTCCGCCCCCAGGCCCGTGAGCCTCTCCAGGGAGGCATCGGAGGGCACCAGGGCCACGTGGTAGCCCAGCGAGGAGGCCCAGTAGCTCTCGGGCACGGCGGCCAGGCGCTGCCGCAGCTGCTCCTCCAGAGCCTCCGAGGCTGCCCCCGGCTGCAGGGGAGCGCTGGGAAGCTGGATCCAGCCCCGATCCGGGTCCACCAGGGCCACCCGCAGGGGGCCGCTGCGGCTGTGGAGATCCACGGCCTGCCCGGGGGCCAGCCGGCCCCAGGTCCCCAGGGCGAGCAGGGCCGCCAGGGTGGCGTGGCCGCAGAGGGGCACCTCGCAGGTGGGCGTGAACCAGCGCAGCCCCCAGGCGCCGCTTTCGCTCTGGAGCAGGAAGGCGGTCTCCGACTGCCGCAGGCTGGTGGCCACCCCCTGCAGCCAGGCATCGGAGGCGGGGCGATCCAGCAGCACCACCGCGGCGCCGTTGCCGGCCAGGGGACGCTCGGCGAAGGCCTCGATCAGGAGCGCCGGCAGAGCCGGGCCGGAGGCTGGAACCTGGGACATGGGATTCACTCGGACTTGAGCTGGCGTTCCATCAGGGCCGCGACGGCCGCCGGGGGGGGCGTGGGGGGGGGGGGGGGGCCCGCCCCCCCCCCCCCGCCCGCGCCGCGCCCGCGCGCGCGGGGCGCCCCCCGCCCCCCCCCC
>JBMLOS010000088.1:0-4956 GCA_049242845.1 Prochlorococcaceae cyanobacterium | reverse complement strand
CCGGATCGCCACCACCTGCTCGCAGATCGGCAGGGGCCAGTCCTGGCGGGCCGCCAGCTGGAGCACGGCCCGGGCCGTGGCGCAGCCCTCCACCGTGGCTCCGATCCGCTCGATCGCCTCGGGCTCCGGACAGCCTTCAGCCAGCAGCAGGCCGCAGCGGTAGTTCCGGCTGAGGGCGCTGGTGGCTGTGGCCAGCAGATCCCCCAGTCCGGCCAGGCCGTAGGTGGTGGCCGGATCGCCGCCCATGCCGCGCACCACCACGCCCAGCTCGGCCAGCCCGCGGCAGAGCAGGGAGGCGCGGGCGTTGGCCCCCAGGCCAAGTCCGTCGCAGACACCCGCCGCCAGGGCCATCACGTTCTTGAGGGCCCCGGCCGCCTCCACGCCGATCGGATCGGCATTCGTGTAGAGGCGAAGGTTGTCGCTGCTGAGCTCAGCCTGCAGCCGCCGCGCCAGTTCCGCATCACCGGAGGCCAGCACGCTGGCGGCCGGCAGTCCCAGGCGCAGCTCCTCCGCCAGGTTGGGGCCGCTCAGCACCAGAAGGGGCGTGTGGCGCAGATGGTGACCCCACAGCTGCGAGGCGGTGCAGAGGCGGATGGGATCGAGGCCCTTGCTGCAGCTCAGCAGCGGCAGCTGCGGCGGCCAGTGGGGCGCCAGACCCCGGGCAAGGGATTCGATCCCCGCCATCGACACCGCCGCCACCGCCAGATCGCAGCCCGGCAGCAGGGCCGCCGGATCACCGCCATCCCGCCGCGACCAGCCCACCACCGTGTGGCCGGAGCGGCTCCATAGGCCGGAGAGGGTGGTGCCCCAGGCCCCCCGGCCCAGAACGACGACGCGCAGAGCCATGCGGGGTACGAAGCGGTGCCCGATCCGGGGTCGCCATCATGCGCCATGCCGGCCCCCTGCCCATGCCAGCCCCCCCGTCTCCCCAGCCCACCGCCGTGCCCCTGGGGCAGTGGCAGGGCCAGGCGCTGGTGGTGGGAGGCGGAGGCATCGGCAGCGCCCTGCTGGGGGCCCTGGCACGGCGCGCTCCCGGCCTGGAGCTGCACCTGGCGGGGCGATGTCCCCCCCAGGCCCCGCCGGGCATCCCCGTGGGCTGGCTCCCGCTGGACCTCACCGACGACGAGAGCCTCGAGACCTTCCGCCATCAGGCCCGCACCGTCCTGCCCCGCCTGCGGCTGGTGCTGAACACGGCGGGCCTGCTCCACGACGGACCGCTGCAGCCCGAGAAGCGCCTCGCCCAGGTGCAGCGCAGCGCCCTCGAGCGCAGCTTCGCGGTGAACGCCTACGGGCCGATTCTGCTGGCCCGGGCGGTGGAACCCTGCTTCAGCCGCGGAGAAGCGGTGCACTTCGCCAGCCTCTCGGCCCGGGTGGGCAGCATCGGCGACAACCGCCTCGGGGGCTGGTACGCCTACCGCGCCGCCAAGGCCGCCCAGAACCAGCTGCTGCGCACCCTGGCGCTGGAATGGCAGCGGCGGCTCCCCCTGGCCTGCGTGAGCCTGCTGCACCCCGGCACCACGGCCACGGAGCTCTCGGCGCCCTTCCGGGGCTCGGTGCCGCCGGAGAAGCTCTTCACTCCCGAGCGGGCAGCGGGCCAGCTTCTCGATGTGCTCGAGGGGCTCGGCCCGGCCGACAGCGGAAGCTTCCGTGCCTGGGACGGCAGCGAGATCCCCTGGTGAGGGGGGCCTGCGCTCAGCCTTGGTGCTCAGGCCGCGTGCTCACGCAGCAGCTCCAGCGGGATCACCTCCAGGGTGGACACCTCACAGGCCTCCAGGCGCACCGGCGGGGCCATGCCGTCCTCGTAGGCCTCCAGCCAGCGAACGGCACAGACGCACCAGTGGTCACCGGGTTGCAGCCCGGGGAACTGGAAGGCGGGCACGGGGCTGGTGAGGTCGTTGCCCTGGGCCTGGGAGTAGCGCAGAAAGGCCTCGTTGACCACGCAGCAGACCGTGTGGCGGCCCAGATCGCTGGGGTCGCTGCGGCAGCTGCCGTCGCGGAACCAGCCGGTGAGGGGCTGGCAACCGCAGACCTCGAGCGGACCGCCGAGCACGTTGCGTGTGGCAGGGGAAGGGGAAGCGGGATCGGCGCTGGACAAGGCCGGGGGGGCTGGGTGGGGCGCAGTCTGCCGAAGGAGTGGCACAAACGCGGGCCGGGAGGTTGACGAAATCCGGGGGGGAGGCGTTAAAGGTCGTTGAGCGCTACCCCCTACATGAGCTGGGATTTCACCGAAGACGCGGCCTTCCTGGCCCTGTGCGACGCCTACAAGGAAAGCGGTGAACCCTCGGCCATGGAGTTCCTGGCCCATGGCGAGGGAGCCTTCCATTTCCAGGAGCTCACCCAGAACGCCGCCGGCGAGGGCGTCGATCTGAGCGATTCCACGGAGCTGGAGGAGTTCCAGCAGGAGGTGATCGACACCCTCGAGGAGATGTGCGCCGACTGAGCCCCCCTGCTGAGCGGATCAGGAATAGAAGAAGGCGATCTCCTTCTCCTTGAGCCCTTCCCAGCCCGCCGCCTGCAGGCGCTGATCGAGGGTGGCCTGGTCGAAGTGCTTGCTGCCGGTCTTGACGACGCGGTTGCGCATCGATTTCTTCACGCCGCTGCGGGCGCGGCGGCTTTCAAGTTCCATCACCTCCCGGTAGAGGCTGAGCATCTCGGCCGGGATGGGGGTGCCGTCGAGGTCGAGTCCAGCGGCGATGGCGGCATCGACGCCATCGGGACCGGCAATGGCCATGGTTCACGCACGTGGGTGGGGCGCTGCGAGCCTGCCATGGCGCGGCAGGGGGCCGGAGGGCCGGCCCGGCCTTCAGGCGCTGAAGTAGCGGGCCCGGCTGTGCAGGGCCACCAGGGCCGTGGTGCTCTGTTCAGGTTCCAGCTGATCGCTCTCATCCATCGACAGCCCGATCCGCTCGGCGCCGAGCCAGTCGAGCTGCGGCCGGGAATCGGCCACGTTGGGGCAGGCGGGGTAGCCGAAGGAGTAGCGGCTACCGCGGTAGCGCTGGGCCAGCACGTCCCGCAGGGGCATGCCCTCGGGATCGCCGTGGCCGAGCTCGCGGCGGATGCGGGCATGCACCCACTCGGCCAGGGACTCGGCCATCTGCACGGCGAGGCCGTGGAAGTAGAGGTAATCGCTGTACTGATCGCCCCGGAAGAGCTCCTGCGCGAAACGGCTGGCGCCCTCGCCCATGGTCACCGCCTGCATCGGCAGGCAGTCGCTGGGCAGGGGGCTGCCATCGGGAGCGGTGGCCAGGTCGCGGTAGAAATCGGCGATGCAGTAGCGGTTGCCGGCCCGCTGGCGGGGCAGGGCGAAGCGGCCGAGCAGCCTGGAGGCGCCCGACGGCGCCGCCCCCGGTTCCAGAGCCGCCGGGTCGAACACCAGCACGGCATTGCCCTGGCGGCCGCAGGGGAAGTAGCCGTAGGCCACCCGGGGCGAGAGCAGCCCCTCCGCCAGGCAGCGCTCCTTCCACTGCTGCAGCACCGGCTCGGCCTTCTCGGCCAGCATCGCTTCATACTCCTCGCGGCTCTGCTGCTGGGTCTTTCGCAGCTGCCACTGGCCCGCGAACAGGGCCTGGCGATCGAGGTAGGCGAACACCTCCTCGAGGTCGATGTCCTTCTCGCTGAGCACCCGGCTGCCCCAGAAGGGAGGCTGGATCGCCTCCTCCTGGGGCACCGCCTCGGAGCGGTGGTCGTTCGGCCCAGCCGGGGCAGCGGCAGGGCCGGTGTCCGCAGCGCCCTCGGCGTCGGGGGCTTCCGCTCCGGATGCATCGCGAGCCGGATCTCCCATTCCGAGACCCTCCGGGGCTCCGGCCAGGAACCCCTGGAGGTCGTCCCAGGTGCCGGCGCCCTTGGCCTCCATCAGGGCATCCATGAAGCGCAGGTCCGCGAAGGCATCGCGGCCATACACCACCTGCCCGTGGTAGGCGGCGCGGCAGTCGCCGTGCACGAAGCGGGGCGTGAGGGCGGCGCCACCAAGGATCACCGGCACCGTGATGCCCGCCTGGTTGAAGGCCTCGAGGTTGTCCTTCATGAAGGCGGTGGACTTCACCAGCAGCCCGCTCATGGCGATGCAGTCTGCGCGGTGCTTCTGCTGGGCCTCGATGATCGCCTCGCAGCTCTGCTTGATGCCGAGATTGATCACCTCATAGCCATTGTTGGTGAGGATGATGTCCACCAGGTTCTTGCCGATGTCGTGCACATCGCCCTTCACGGTGGCGATCAGGAACCGCCCCTTCGCCGAGCTCTCCCCCTCCACCCGCTCCATGTGGGGTTCGAGCTGGGCCACGGCCGCCTTCATCGTTTCGGCGCTCTGCAGCACGAAGGGCAGCTGCATCTGGCCGGAGCCGAACAGCTCCCCCACCACCTTCATGCCATCGAGTAGGAAGGTGTTGATGATCTGCAGCGGCGGATAGCTGGCCAGGGCCTCCTCCAGCGAAGCCTCCAGCCCCATGCGTTCGCCATCGATGATGTGCTGCTTCAGCCGCTCCTCCACCGGCAGATCCGCCAGGGAGGGGCCCGAGGCGCGGGCCTCACGGGCACTCACGCCCTCGAACAGCTTGGTGAGTTCGGTGAGCGGGTCGTAGGTGCAGACGGCGCCGGTGGCGGCGGCGGCGGTGGCCCGGGTGCCCTCGGGGATGCCCTCGAAGCGGCGCCGGTCGTAGATCAGATTGCGGCAGGCCAGCTGATGCTCCTCGCTGATCTTCGCCAGCGGCAGGATCTTGGCGGGGCTCACGATCGCCGCATCCATGCCGGCTGCGCAGCAGTCGTGCAGGAACACCGAATTGAGCACGATCCGGGCCGCAGGAGACAGCCCGAAGCTCACATTGCTCACCCCCAGCACCACATGCACACCGGGCAGATCGGTGCGGATGCGTCGGATCGCCTCCACCGTGGCGAGGCCGTTCTCCCGGTCCTCCTCGATGCCGGTGGAGATGGGCAGGGCGAGGGGGTCGTAGAAGAGTT
>JBMLOS010000087.1:0-14454 GCA_049242845.1 Prochlorococcaceae cyanobacterium | reverse complement strand
CGGGGAACTCTCGGACATCGGGCAGACGGGGCGGAACGGCTTCAGGAGCCGCTGGCGGAGGCGGACGGAGCCAGCGCCGGCAGCCGCAGGCGCAGCTGCTCCTCCAGGGCGCCGGCGTCGAAGAGCATCGGCAGCAGGTGCGGGGTGCGCTGCTCACGGAAATAGAACAGCACCGGCAACCAGGGCCAGAACAGCCGCCAGCCCAGCCAGGCGTCGTAGGGGAAGCGGCGGATGCAGCTGCGGCCGCGCCCCACCAGCAGGGCCGAGGCGGCGAACAGCAGCCGCAGCTGCACGGTCTGCAGGAGCAGCAGCAGGCCGAAGAGCGCCACCAGACCGGCGGGGAGCACCGCCCACGACCAGACCCCCTGCAGGGGCAGCAGGGCCGCTCCCAGCAGCACGATCGTGAGGGGCACGCCGTAGCGGGGGGCCAGGATCACCCCCTGGGCCGGATCGGGCCCGTCGGTGAGGCTGGCGGGGTCGGAAGTCACCGGGGGGAGACGGCGGGCGGAAGAGGCCCCATTATCCGAACAGCAGCTGCGTCAGCAGCACATCCATCAGGGCCACGGTGACCAGGATCATCACCACGGCGCCGGTGGTGCTGCTGCCCACCTCCTTGGGCCCGCCGGAGGTGGTGAGCCCCCAGCCGCAGGCCAGCACCGCGATCTGGAGGCCGAACACCAGGGCCTTGACCAGCATCGAGGGAAGGTCGTCGGGCTCCATCCACGTGCGCACGGAGTTCCAGAACACCGTGGGGGGGATGCTGTAGAGGAAGGTGCTGCTCACCTGCCCCGACCAGATCGCCATCCAGAAGAAGAGCAGGCACTGGACCGGCGCCATGATCACCATCGCCAGCACCCGCGGCACCACCAGGTACTCCACCGGATCGGTGCGGAGCATGGTGATCGCGTCGATCTGCTCGGTCACCTTCATGGTGCCCAGCTGGGCCGCGAAGGCGGTGGCCACCTTGCCCGTGAGCAGGGTGGCGGTGAGCAGCGGGGCGATCTCGCGGGAGAGCCCCAGGGCCAGCAGGCCGCCCACGGTGGAGCCGGCCCCCTGGCGGGTGAGCTCGGCCGCCACCTGGATGTTGAACACCGTGCCCGCCGCCAGGGAGGTGATCAGCACGATCAGGAAGCTGCCGGGGCCGGCTTCCAGCAGTTCGGCGAGCAGGTCATTGAAGCCGATCCGGCCGCGGGCGATCGCCGCCACCGCCTGACCGCCGATCATGCAGCTCTCCCCCAGACGCCGAAGGCAGCGGGGCAGTCGCAGGCCCTGGAGACGCGGTCGCCGCAGGCTCAGGCGCCGCAGACTCGGAGGAAGACGGAATCTCATGGCCCCACCTCCGCCGAGGAACCGGCAAAGGCGAGGTGGGAACCCCGCTCCGGCCAGCGACGCATCACCACCAGGCCGAGCACGATCAGCAGAGCCGGAATGATGCCCATGCAGAGGCGGATGGCCACCAGGGCACTGCCGGGCTGATCGACGCCGCGGGCGGCCACGTAGCCGCTGAGGCTCATCAGGTTGCCGAAGAAGAACAGGGCCAGGCTGATGCAGATCTTCTGGGCCAGCACCATCCAGGCGCTGTACTGGCCGGCGGGTTTCTCGGGATCGGCGTCGATCGCATCGGGCAGCAGGGCCCAGGGGATCAGGTAGGCGGTGGCGGCGCCGAGGCCCGCCACCACGATCGCCGTGAGCAGCAGCAGCAGCCGGATCCCGTTGGCCGTGGAACCCAGGGGGGCCACCGCGGCATCGAGGCCCGGCAGGAGCATGGCCATCAGACAGCCCAGGACCCAGAGGGCGCTGCCCCCCTGGAGGGCCCGCACCCGGCCCCAGCGGTTCGCCACCCCATTCCAGAACCAGAGGCCGAGCAGGGAGCTCACGATGAAGGGGAGCAGGATCCAGTTGCTCCAGCCCTCGGGCACGCCCATCACCACCGGCAGGTAGAGCAGGGCGGCCGTCTGCATCAGCTGCAGGGCGCACCAGAGCAGCAGGTAGAGCCCCAGCACCCGCAGAAAGCGGCCGTTGCGGCGCACCCGGCGCAGCAGGCGGCGGGTGGTGCCTCGGTGGGAGGCCGGCTGCTGGCAGTTGCGGGCGGCGGGCGCGATCCCCCAGCCGCACAGCAGGGTGGTGAGGGTGATCAGGCCGCCGGAGAGAACTCCCACCCGCCAGTAGCTGGCTGGGTCGGAGTGGTTGGCCAGCAGCAGGGCGCCGATCACCAGGCCCACCAGGCTGGCGATGATCGATCCGGTGAAGCGCAGGGTGTTCAGCCGGGTGCGCAGCGGCACCGAGGCCGTGAGCTCGGCCGCCAGGGCCGCATAGGGGAGGTTGACGCAGGTGTAAAGGGTGTTGGCCACCACGGAGATGGCCACGAAGATCGCGAAGCGCTGCCAGAGCCCCCCCGGCGGCAGCCACCACATCAGGGCCATGGACACCCCGAGGGGCACGGCACTCCAGAGGATCCAGGGCAGGCGGGGCCCCGAGCGGGTGCGGGTCTTGTCGCTCAGCCAGCCCACCAGGGGGTCGTTGAGGGCATCCCAGAGACGGGCCACCATCAGCACCAGGCCAGCCATCCAGGCCGGCAGGCCGGCGGCGGAGGTATAGAAGATGAACAGATAAAAGCCGATCAGGGAGGCGGCCATGCCGGTGCCGGCATCGCCGATCCCATAGGCCGCCATCATCCGCAGCCGGGGCAGGCCGCGCAGGTCGGCCGCGTCGCTCACGGCCCCCTGCCCTTCCCTGCCCGCACCGGGACGGGAAGGAGGCGGGGAAGGCGGAGAGTGGCGCACGCAGCCCGGGTCGGCACGCAGGTCATAATGCAGGAGCCGGCGGAGGGATGCAGTCCCGCACCGGCACGACAGCCCACCGACGCCCTCCAGAGGGAACAGGTGTACTGCTGCGGGCGTAGTTTAGTGGTAAAACCTCAGCCTTCCAAGCTGATGATGCGGGTTCGATTCCCGCCGCCCGCTTCCTGTTCTCAACAGGGGTTTCGTCTCAAACCCCTTGCTGCAACTGACCTCTGGGGCGCCTGCCGATCTCCTGGGGACTGACAGGAGCGGATCGCTGCCTTCCGGGAGCACAAGCTGATCAGCGGCGAGATCAAGCCGTCCAACCGGAATCGCGTGTGCCGCCGCCACAGGAACCATGTGCCCGGTGCGATGACCGGGCCTGCACCGCCCCAGAACGCCAGACGGAGGATGGAGGTAGCGTCCCCTGGAGTGGTGTGAATCCTTAGGCCTGTAACCTGATCCCAGCGTGGTGATCATGCAGCCGCAGCAAGTGCAGCTGTTGATGGATCTTGGATCCGTTCGCTGGTGTTGTCCCGCTTGGCCATCGAGAGTTCAGAGAACACTCGGCGGCCATTGAGTTGCCCTTCCTCCTGCAGCTCCAGCAGCAGCGCTCCCACAAGGCGGGTGATCGTGGCGTCGTTGGGGAAGAGGCCGACGACACGGGTGCGGCGCTTGATCCCTGCGCTGCCAAGCGCACCTCGCAGTGCGACGTTCAGGCGCTCCAGCGGGTTGGTGCTCCAGATCTTGCGCCAGTGCTCCGGCAGGAAGGACCGGAAGGCCAGCACGTCCTCCTTTGCCTGCTCCATCAAGGCAGCGGCGGCGGGAAACTTCTCGCTGAGCCTGGCGATCACCTGCTCCCACTGCTGCACCACGGCCTGCTCGTCCTGCCGGACGAACACCCAGCGGAGGGCGGCGGCCACCTTGATGGGGTGCCCTCACCATGTCCTGGCTGCCTTTCGGCACCTTGACCAGCAGGTTCCTTGCGTAGGCGAAGCCTTCCGCGCAGCAGTGATGGACACGGCAGCGCTGCCAGCTTGTCGCCTGGCAGCAGCGGGCGATGGCCTTCTTGAGGCCGGCCTGGGCGTCGCTGATCACAAGCTGCACGCCCGACAGCCCCCGTTCCAGCAGTCGCCGCAGGAAGGCGGTCCAGAAGGCCTCGTTCTCACTGCCGGTGGCCACGATCACGGCCCTGGAGATCACCTGCCGGCGGGGCGGATACAGGCCGTGCAGGTACGTCGCATTGAGGTAGAGGTAGGGATAGCGGTTCTCCAGCGGCCGGTTCAGGGAGTCCTGCACCTGGGTGTCGAGCCCCTGGCAGATGCGGCTACCTCGGATTTGGAGATCCCGCTCTCACAGCCCAATACGGAGACCAGCCCATCCACCTTGGGGGTGGAGACACCGGAGACGTAGGCCTCCATCACCACCGCCCAGAGAGCACGGTCCACACGGCGGCGGGGTTCCAGCAGCGAGGGGAAGAAGCTTCCCGTCCGGAAGCGTGGGATGCGCAACTGCACATCACCGGCTGCCGTTGCGGTGGCCCCGGCGCCGGGCCGTGCGCTCGTGGCGATCGGCACCGAGGGCTGCTGCAGCCTCGGCCTCGATCAGGGCCTGCAGACCCTGGCGCACCAGTCCAGGGATGAGTTCGCCAGCGGTGCCTCTGCCAAGCAGCTGCGCCAGTTCTCTGGGGGCTCTCCGCGAGGCGAAAGACCATCGTGTTTGCATGACCTGTGACTGATTCGTTCACGAGGTCGGCCCCAGCTGCTGCCCTGTTCTCGTCTGTGGCCTGCACCAGGGGCTGGTGACCGCGGGCGAGCACCTGGTGAGGGGCTGCGAAGAATGGACGGATCGTCGTGGTGCTGAGCTCCTCGCCCAGCACGGGCAGCTTCCATGAAGATCCTCTCCTGTGCCAGCAACGCTTCTGCAGACAGGCAAGGAGGCAGTGCCTACGGTTCGGTTACCTGCAGCGTTCCGCATGGCCGCTCGACTGCTTTCCGTGGTTGCTCTGCTGGCGATGAGCACACCAACTCCTGTCCTGCAGCAGCGAGCAGCCAAGCTCCAGCTTCCCCTGCTCGATCAGCTGGCGGGTGAGAGCCAACAGGCTCCCGTGGTGGCCCTACCGGACGATCCAGCCGCTACAGCTGCGGATCGACAGTTCATCCAGCGCAGTTATGAACTCGCTCGCCAGGCTGTCAAGGAAGGGAACTCTCCCTTCGGGGCCGTGCTGGTGGTGGATGGAAAGATTGTGGCTGAGTATCGAAATTCCGTGGCCTCCAGCCATGACCCGACTCGCCATGCAGAACTCGGTTTGATCTCCACCTTCTACTCCAAGCTGGGTCGTGAGGCCTTTCGGCGCGGCACCCTCTATGCCAGCAGTGAGCCTTGCGTGATGTGCATCGGTGCCATCCTCCATGCAGGGGTGCTCAGGGTTGTATATGGCACCACGGAAGCCCAGTTTCAGCGCATCATTGGTGACCAGTTCGGTGGTCACGACAAGAAGGGCTCTCTCAACAGCCGGGAGATTGTGGCCCGCACCAATCCGACTGTGAGAGTGCTCGGTCCCGTGTTGGAGAAAGAAGGGCTTGCGATTCATCAGTCCTATTGGCCAAAGGTCATCAAGACATGGGGGAGGGGGTAGCCCCTCTTTCGACACCGAGGAACTCCTTCGAACAGCCGCCTCCTCGATTGCCGTGGCGGAGGCTTCCACGGCCCGGGCCACCTCCGGCAAGGAGGGTTCGGCCTAGCGGCTGGCGGGCATCACCTCGGGGCGGATCGTGTCGATGCGGGCCGCCTGCTGGGGTTGCACATTTCGAAGTTGCGGGAACCCCCAGCGATGGGCAGGCCGCTCTGCTCCAGGCTCAGCCGGGGTTGCGGAAGCCACCTTTCAGCCACAACGACACGTACACCAGGGAGACCAGTACCGGCACCTCGATCAGGGGACCGATCACACCGGCCAGGGCCTGCTGGGAGGTGACACCCCAGATGCTGATGCAGACGGCGATCGCCAGCTCGAAATTGTTCCCGGCGGCCGTGAACGCCAGTGCCGAGGTGCGTGAATAGTCCAGGCCGCTGCTCCTGCCGACCCCGAAGGCGATGCTCCACATCAGCACGAAATACAGGAGAAGGGGAATCGCCACCTTGATCACCTGGCCAGGATCCGAGGTGATGGCCTGGCCCTGCAAGGCGAACATCACCACGATCGTGAACAGCAGCCCGTAGAGAGCCCAGGGCCCGATCCGCGGCAAAAAGACCTGCTCATACCAGCGACGCCCTTTGAGGCGAACGCCGATCAGGCGGGTGAGGAACCCCGCCACGAGCGGGATTCCCAGAAAGATCAGCACCGCCCGGGCGATCTCCCAGAAGGAGAAGCGCACAACCTGGCTGTCGAGCCCCAGCCAGGCCGGAAGAATCTGCAGATAGAACGTGCCCAGCAAGGCATAGACCATCACCTGCAGGATCGAATTGATCGCCACCAGCAGGGCTGCGGCCTCCCGATTCCCCTGGGCCAGATCGATCCAGATCAGCACCATGGCGATGCACGGTGCGATCCCGATCAGGATCAGCCCCGTACGAAAGGCCGGTTGATCCGGCAGGAAGATCCAGGCCAGAGAGAACATCAGCAGGGGCCCGAGGCCCCATGTCAGCCCCAGGGTGAGGGTCAGCAGACGCCGATCACGGGCCATGTGGCCGAGTTCGCCATAACGCACCTTGGCCAGCACGGGATACATCATCAACAGCAGGCCCAGTGCGATGGGCAGAGACGTGTGGTCCACCTGCACCGAACCCAGCGCCGCCTGCAGGCCGGGGATCAGGCGCCCCAACAGCAGGCCCGTAGCCATTGCCAGCAGGATCCACACCGGCAACAGCCGATCCAGCCAGGACAGATGGTCGAGTACACCCGCAGCCTGGGCATCACCGGCGGGGCGATCGGAGTGGAGATTGGACATGGGGGTTCAGCTGCAGGCTGGAGCAGGAGCGCCGCAACCTGCGGCCAGCTGCTCCAGCCAGTCGCGCAGACGCTCGAGGGTGGGGGTCTCGAGGCGGTAGTACACCCAGCGCCCCTCCTGACGGGCGCTGATCAGGCCTGATTCCTTCATCACCCTGAGGTGAAAGGAGAGCTTGGACTGGGCCAGGCCCAGCTCGCCGGTGAGGTCACAGACGCAACGCTCCCCCTGGCCCAGGGCCTGAACCACCTGCAGGCGGATCGGCTCAGCCAGCACCCGCAGCAGCAGCTGGGCCTGATCGAGCGGCAGGACCTCATCCAGCATCGCCGGATCGGCCCCAGGGCCGATGTGCATCGCGCCAGCAGACGGCTCGAGGACGGCAGCCATGTGACGCAGACGACAGAGCCCATCAATCCTAGTTGATTTATGGTTCACGGGTTGGCCGCTCGCTCCTGCCCCCGTCTCCATGAAAATCGGCATCAACGGCTTCGGGCGAATCGGGCGCCTCGTCTTCCGTGCCCTCTGGGGACGCCCCGGCATTGAACTGGTGCACGTCAATGACCCCGCCGGCGATGCCCATACCGCCGCTCACCTGCTGGCCTTTGACTCGGTCCACGGTCGCTGGCAGCAGGCGGTTCAGTCGAATACCCGTGGTTTTTTCGTGGCCACCACTCCGGTGAGCTATTCCCAGGAGAAGCAGCCCACCGCCGTGCCCTGGCGCGAGGCCGGCGTGGAGATGGTGCTCGAATGCAGCGGCAAGTTCAAGACGCCGGAAACCCTGCAGCCCTACTTTGACCAGCTGGGCCTCCGGCGGGTGGTGGTGGCCTGCCCCGTGAAGGGCGAGATCGCCGGCGCTGAAGCCCTCAACATTGTCTTTGGCATCAACCATCACCTCTACGACCCAGAACGCCATCGGCTGATCACCGCCGCCTCCTGCACCACGAACTGCCTGGCGCCTGTGGTGAAGGTGGTGCACGAGAGCTTCGGCATCGAACACGGCTCGATCACCACCCTGCACGATGTCACCAATACCCAGGTTGTGGTGGATGGGTTCAAAAGCGATCTGCGACGGGCTCGCTCCTGCAGCCAGAGCCTGATCCCCACCACCACGGGGTCGGCCAAGGCGATCGGGATGATCTTCCCGGAGCTGCAGGGAAAGCTCAACGGCCATGCCGTGCGGGTGCCGCTGCTGAATGCCTCGCTCACCGATGCGGTGTTCGAGCTCAGCCGCAGCGTCACGGTGGAGGAAGTGAATCGGGCCTTTGAGGAGGCCGCCCATGGTGAACTGGAGGGAATCCTGGGCTACGAAACCCGGCCCCTGGTGTCGGTCGACTACGTCAACGATGCGCGGAGTGCGATTGTCGATGGTCTCTCCACCATGGTGGTGGACGGCACCCAACTGAAGGTTTACGCCTGGTATGACAATGAATGGGGCTACAGCTCCCGCATGGCGGATCTGGTGTGCCATGCGGCTCTGATCGACGAGCGCTGAACCAGAGCCATGACCCTCGAACACGGCCAGGATCCATCGCCTTCGGTTCGGCAAGCAACGCGAGCCCTGTCGGCCCTGCAGCAGTACATGATCGTGACGGCCAACTACTGGGCCTTCACCCTCACCGATGGTGCGCTGCGGATGCTGGTGGTGTTCCACTTCCACGCACTCGGATACAGCACTCTCGAAATCGCCTTCCTGTTTCTCTTCTACGAGTTCTTCGGGATTGTCACCAACCTCTATGGCGGCTGGCTCGGAGCGCGCTTCGGTCTGCGCCTCACCCTGTGGACCGGCACATTGCTGCAGGTGGCGGCCCTGCTGATGCTCATCCCGGTGGCCGATAGCTGGCCGAAATGGTGGAGCGTGGCCTATGTGATGGTGGCCCAGGCGATCAGTGGCATCGCCAAGGACCTCAACAAGATGAGCGCCAAGAGCGCCATCAAAACCGTCGTGCCGGAAACCCCCGAGGACCACAACCGGGGTGAGGCGCAGCTCTTCAAGTGGGTGGCGATCCTCACCGGATCCAAGAACGCCCTCAAGGGGGTGGGCTTCTTTCTGGGGGGATTGCTGCTCACCACGATCGGCTTCAATGCTGCAGTGGCAACCATGGCCGCCGGCCTGTTTCTCGCCTTCCTGATGACTCTGGTGTTGCCTGGCGAGATCGGCAAGATGAAAACGAAGCCTGCTTTCACCTCGCTGTTCTCCAAGTCGAAGGCGATCAACGTGCTGTCGCTGGCCCGTTTCTTTCTGTTCGGCGCCCGTGATGTGTGGTTCGTTGTGGCCCTGCCGGTGTTCCTGCAGGCGGCCCTTGGCTGGAAGTACTGGGAAGTGGGTGGCTTCATGGGCCTGTGGGTGATCGGCTACGGCATCGTGCAGGGATCGGCACCGGCCCTGCGGCGGGCCTGGGGCCAGAGCGCCCCTCCAGGGGTGGCCGCTGTGGAGTTCTGGAGCGCTGTACTGACCGCCATCCCCGCCCTGATTGCGATCGCGCTCTGGCGCGAGGTGGGCCATCCCGGCCTGGCGGTGGTGGTGGGACTGGCCGTGTTTGGAATCGTGTTCGCCATGAATTCCTCGATCCACAGCTACATGATCCTTACCTACACCGATGCCGAGTCGGTGAGCCTGAACGTGGGCTTCTATTACATGGCCAACGCCGCAGGCAGGCTCATGGGAACGCTGTTGTCGGGGGGGATGTTCCTGCTGGGGGGCCTTCAGGCCTGCCTTTGGACATCGACCCTCCTGGTGGCCGCCGCCGCCCTCGTGAGCACCCGTCTGCCCGCTCCGACCCGGCAGCCCCTTCCCGCCCGTTGAACCCGACAGCATGGGCTCCCCTGCTGATGCGGATTCACAGGCATCGGGCCGCTGGTCACGCGGAGGCGTTTGTGCACGCTGTCCGGGAGGTTGCGGGAGGAGGGGCAGAGCTTCATCCGCACCTCGAGGAAGGCAATCGCCGCGGCATCGGCACGGCCCTGCTCCGGCAGGGAGAAACTCAGCTGCTGGGGCTGCCCGGCGCCGGACTCGCCCTGGAGTCCACAGCGAGGTCCGCGGTGGCCCGCGCGGGGCCGGGATGCCGGCTGCGCAGCCGGAAGCGGAAGGTGCGGGACTGGGTGATGCCAGAGCCGGCGGAGGGACAAAGACGCGAGGGGAACGCAAGAAAGGGGGAAAGGGAAAGGGACGAGACAGGCACGAACCGGAGCTGCCTTTCGCCCATCCCGCCCAGACAATCTCCGCTATGAGCATACGCGCATAGCGGAAACCGCCACTCCAGCGGCCGCCCTCTCCACAATGGGGCGCAACCGATCAGCGTCATGGGTCCCCACCTCTCGGAGCGCCGCCTGCATGGGGTGCGCTGGCTGCTCACGATCGGCTGGCTGCTGATCATCGCCTCCCTGATCCATGACCCCTGGACGGCGGCCCTGAGCCGGATCGACCAGCCCTGGAATCCCTTCCGACTGCCGCAGGGGTGCATCGAGGTGCAGGGCAGCTGCCTGGCGGATGCCCCTGCGCCCCTGGGGGCCACCCTCTTCTGGGGGGTGATCGTGCCGGCGGGCGTGTTGGTGCTGCTGGTCTTCGGCCATGAGTTCTGGCGGCGGATCTGCCCCCTCTCCTTCCTCTCCCAGATCCCCCGGGCCCTCGGGCTGGAGCGCCACATCCGTCGCACCCATCCCCGCACCGGCAAAACCACCGAACAGCTCGCCAAGGTGCCCCCCGACTCCTGGCTGGCGCGGAACTACTCCAGCCTTCAGTTCGGCTGGCTCTTCCTCGGCCTCTGCGGCCGGATCCTGTTCTTCAACTCGGAGCGCCCCCTGCTGGCGGCCTGGCTGCTGCTCACGATCGCCGCGGCGGTCACGGCCGGATGGCTCTACGGCGGCAAGGCCTGGTGCCAGTACTTCTGCCCGATGGCGCCCGTGCAGAGCATCTACTCCACCCCGGCCGGCCTGCTGGGCAGCAAGGCCCACATGGACAGCAACCCGATCACCCAGTCGATGTGCCGCACCGTGGAGGCCGACGGCAGCGAGCGCAGCGCCTGCGTGGCCTGCCAGCAGCCCTGCATCGACATCGACGCCGAGCGCCTCTACTGGGCCCGGCTGCCCAACCGCGACTTCAGCTTCGAGCGCTACGGCTACGTGGGGCTGGTGGTGGGGTATTTCCTCTACTACTACCTCTACGCCGGCAGCTGGACGTACTACTTCTCCGGCGCCTGGGCCCGCGAACCCGACCAGCTGGCCAGCCTGCTCTCTCCCGGCTTCTACCTGCTTGGCCAGCCGATCGCCGTGCCCCGCCTGCTCGCCGTGCCCCTCACCCTGGGGGTCTGCACCTGGGGCGGCTGGCTGGCGGGACGCACCGCCGAACGCCTCTGGCAGCGGCGGCGGGAACGCCGCGGCCGCCGGGTGGACCCGCTGAAGGTGCGCCACCGGGTGTTCGTGCTGGCCACCTACGCCGTGGTGAACGGCTTCTTTCTCTTCGCCGGCCGGCCGCTGCTGCGGCAGCTGCCCTATGGGCTGCAGGGCGGCTTCGACCTGCTGATCGTGGCCGCCAGCACCCTGTGGATGGTGCGGGCCTGGCGCCGCAGCCCGGCCCTCTACGGCCGCGAGAACCTGGCGGGCCGTTTCCGCAAGCAGCTGCAGCGCATGGAGCTGCAGGGAGAGCTCTACCTCGATGGCCGCTCCCTCGAGGAGCTCAGTCCCGATGAGCTCTACGTGCTCGCCAAGGTGCTGCCGGGATTCACCCGCCAGAAACGGCTCGAGGCCTACAAGGGCGTGGTGCGGGAGGCTCTGGAGGAGGGCTACGTGAACGGCAGCAGCAGCCTGGCCGTGCTGGCCCAGCTGCGCCAGGAGCTCGACATCGGCGATGAGATGCACCAGGAGGTGCTCGACGCCCTTGGGGTGGAGGATCCCGGCCTGCTCGATCCGAATCAGCGCCGCAGCCTCGAGGATCAGGTCCGCCTCAGCGGCTACCGCAAGTCGCTGGAGCGGCTGCTGAACCTGCAGCAGCGCCAGGCGGCCTCCGGCGAGGAAGCCCCCGCGGCCGAGCTGCAGGCCCTGGATCTGGAGTTCTCGATCAGCCCCCGGGAACGGGAGAGCGTGCTGGCGGAGCTCACGGCGATCGGGGCCGCCCGCAGCCGGGCCCGCTGGCTGGTGGAGCGATGCACCGTGCTGGCGGAGCTGGAGCAGGCCCTCGCCCGGGCGGAAGCCGAGGCGACCGAGCCCTTGGTGACCGCGGTGCTGCAGGAACGGCTGCGCCACCGCCAGCGGCTGCTGCTGGAGGCGGCCCTGCCCCTGCTCCCCGATCTCCGGGATCATCCCCAGGAGGCGGAGGAGCTGCTTGAAGCCCTGCGGCGCCTGCCCCGGGACCTGCGGGAGGAGCAGCTGCACCAGGGCAGCCAAGGAGCGGAGGTGCTGCTCCAGGACGCGCTGGAGGCAGGCTCCAGCACCCCTTCGGCACGGGCGGAGGCGGCCGCCCAACCCCTGCAGCAGGCCCTCGAACCCCTGGCCGCCTGGACCCGCGACCGCTCCGGCATCGTGGCCGCCTCGGCCCTGTTCCTGCTCAGCCGCCTTGAGCGCACCGCCGGCCTGGAGCAGGCCCGTGCCTGCCTCGCAACGGGCGCGCAGGGGGCTCCGGCCCTGCTGCTGGACATCGCCCGCAGGCTGCTGGAGCCTCCTGCGGAGCCTATGGCGCCCGGCACCCCTCCCCTGCAGGCCTTCCCCGAACTGGAGAGCCGGCTGGTGCTGGCGGGCAGCGATGTGTTCGGCCGCTGCAGCAGCCCCACCCTCGAGGCACTGGCGGAGCGCTCCGAGATCCGCACGTTCCGCACGGGCGAGGTGATCACCGATGCCGGCGACACCTGCCGGGAACTGCTGCTGCTCGTGGACGGCGCGGCCACGGCCCAGCACGTGCTCGGGGAGAGCAGCTGGCGGCAGCCCTTGCAGCGCGGCCAGGCCCTCGACGAGCTCGATGTGCTCTGCCACGAGCGCTCTGAGAGCACGATCGTGGCGGAAGCCGATCCCACCCGGGTGCTGGCAGTTCCGGTGGAGGCCTTCGATGCCCTGCTCGATCGGGATCCCGATTTCGCCCGGCAGGTGCTGGAGCTCGAGAGCCGCCAGCTCCGGCGCCTGACGGCCCGCTCCAACAGCGGAAACAAGGAGGCAACCCGGTAAAGCACTCCCGCTGAGATCCCAGGGATCTCAAGGCCATGCGTTTCGTCCGCCGCCTGGGAGCCGGGGTGGTCTTGTTGGTGCTACCCCTCTCCTAGGGCCGGCCGGCCGTCAGATGGCGGCGGATCTGGCCAGGCCAGTCGGCCGGCTGATCTCCGGCACGGATCCGCAGGCTGAGCATCGAGCGCACCAGGGCAGGCCCCCGGCGCAGTACCGACAGCAGATGCCAGAGCACGGCGGCGCTGATCCCCAGCCAGCCGAGCAGATGGAGCGCATAGACCAGATGCTGGAGCTGGCCGGTGCGCAGCCAGTTCTCATCCATCAGCTTGCCGGTGCCCACCGCCAGCGCCAGGGCAAGCAGGGCCGCCGCATTGGCGGGCTGGCGCAGCCGGCCGCGGCCCAGGCTGATGGCATAGAGCGCGAACAGCAGCGCCAGCGGCCAAAGCACCACGGCCCCGGTGCCGTGGATGTCGATCCAGTCGGCCGCCGGCGCCAGGGGCAGCCGCCCCCAGCGGCCGTCGTAGCGGCTGTACACGAGCAGACCGGTCCCCCAGGCCAGCACCACCAGCAGGGCCGTGGCGCCATGGAGCAGCCGCAGCAGGGAGGGCTGGTACGGACGGGCCATGGCAGCGGAACGGGATCGGGGAAGGTTCGCTCACCATGCTGGCGCAGGGAATCGAGCCTGCACCGTGGCCGGCCTCAGCTTCCCTCGGCCTCCAGCTCGATCCCCTCCAGCAGCGGCACGGCCAGCATCAGCATCAGGCTGCGGCTCTCCAGGGGCGCCCCGGGGGGGCTCCAGCGATCCGGGCGGGCCGGCAGATCGAGACCGGCCGGCAGAGCCGTGTCGATCACCCGCAGCCAGCCGGCGCCGCAGGGGGGCAGATCGAAGTGCATCGCCTTGCTGTAGGCGTTCATCCCGCACCACAGCAGGGCGCCGTGGCGGGGATCGTGCAGGCTCCAGGCCAGGGTGTGGGACCAGCTGGCCCAGTCCGGCCGGCGCAGCTCCACCCCGTGCCACTCCCGCCAGAGATGGGCGGGGGTCTCGCCGGCAGCCTCGCCCTGCAGTCCGTCGATCAGGGGCGTTTCCGGATTGAGCAGGGGCCCCAGATGGCTCCGCAGCCGCAGCAGGCGCCGCAGGAAGGTGCGCAGGGCGAGGTCCTCGTCGTCGGGCTGCCAGTGCATCCAGCCCAGCGGATTGTCCTGGCACCAGGTGTTGTTGTTGCCCCCCTGGCTGCGGCGCACCTCATCGCCCATCAGCAGCATCGGCACCCCCGGCGCCAGCAGCAGCGAGGTGAGCAGGTTGCGGATCTGCCGCTCCCGCAGGGCGGTGACGGCATGGTCGCTGCTGGGGCCCTCCACGCCGTGGTTCCAGCTGTTGTTGTGGTTGTCGCCGTCGCGGTTGTCCTCTCCGTTGGCGAGGTTGTGCTTGCCGTTGAAGCTCACCAGGTCGGCCAGGGTGAAGCCGTCGTGGGCGGTGAGGAAGGTGACGCACTGGCCGGGAAGGGGCAGGCGCGGCTGGTAGAGATCCGGACTGCCGCTCAGGCGCAGCCCCAGGCCCCAGGCGGTGTTCTCGTCGCCCTTCC
>JBMLOS010000086.1:0-5359 GCA_049242845.1 Prochlorococcaceae cyanobacterium | reverse complement strand
AGAACAGGGGCTCGGCGCCGCTGGTGATCACGTCGTTGACGCACATGGCCACCAGGTCGATGCCCACGTCGTGGTGGCGGCCATGGGCCTGGGCCAGCTCGAGCTTGGTGCCCACCCCATCGGTGCCCGACACCAGCAGGGGGCGCTTCAGCCCGGCCGGCAGCCGGCAGAGCCCGCCGAAGCCGCCCAGGCCCCCCACCACCTCCGGCCGGCGGGTGGCTTCGACGCTGCTGCGGATGCGCTCCACGAAGGCCCGTCCCGCCACCACGTCCACCCCAGCCGTGCGGTAGTCCATGCCGTGCGCTCCGTGCGTCGTTCTTCCCCTGATCCTGCCCGCGGACCGGTCCTGCGGGGCGCGGCGCGGGGCCGCGGGAGACCCCCCGACGGTGGACGAACCCGCAATCGGCACATTTTCCTATCAGCCTGGCTTATAGGGGTGATTGGTCCTGCTGATCGGATGGGTCTGGTGAAATCGGGGGAAAGCCTGTAGCCAACTTGAATCTGGCGATTGATGATGGTTCCTGATCACTTGCTGTTGGTCCGTGGCTGACAAAAACCCCATGAAAAGGCGGTTAGCTTCTGCCCGTCGTCTTTTCTGATAGGAACCCCGCTGGCGGCTTCTCCCTCCTTCTCTTCTGACTTGAGGTTGAAGTCATAGTCAACGGGTCATCGGATTCTCCGGTGACGTCTGCCCAGTGCAGAGGGTTTCGCTTGTCATGCGATCCTCCATTTCCTTCGGCGTCCTCGCCGCCCTTCTTTCCACGGCCGGTTCGATCTTCCCCGTCATGGCGGAATCGGGTCGTTCCCTTCCCCTGAGCCTCGATGGAGCACTCCGGGGCATGGGACCGGAAGCAGCGGCAACCTCCGCTCCCGCCCCCACCGGCACCGGCTCCCTCGGTCCGGTGGCGATCCGTGAGCAGGAGACCAGCCGTCCCTCCCAGCGCCCCTCCCTCCTGGAGAAGGCCCCCGTGCTGCCCCTGGCCAGCGCCCCCACCCCGGCCGTCGAGGTGGCCCAGGTGATCAGCGGACAGGCCAGCTGGTATGGCCCCGGTTTCTTTGGCAACCGCACCGCCAGTGGTGAGGTGTTCCGCCCCGGCACCCTCACCGCAGCCCACCGCACCCTGCCCTTCGGCACCCGCGTGCGGGTCACCAACCTGCGCAACGGCCGCACCGCTGTGGTGCGCATCAACGACCGCGGTCCTTTCCACGGCAGCCGCGTGATCGACCTGGCCCACGGCGCCGCCCAGGACCTTGGCCTGGTGTCCAGCGGCGTGGCCCAGGTGCGCCTCGAAGTGCTCCGCTGAGTTCCGCCCCGGTTCCAGCGCCTCCGGCCCATCCGTCAATCTGGCGGGTGGGCTTTCTGCTGCCGCGCCGTGACCACCCCGCCGCTCCCCGTTCTCGCCAGCTGTGCGGCCCTGGAGCGCTGGTGCGGCGAGCAGCGAGGCTCCGGCCGCGCCCTGCACTTCGTGCCCACCATGGGAGCCCTGCATCAGGGCCACCAGCGGCTGATCCGCCGGGCCGCCCGGGGGAACGGATCCACGCCCGCTGCGGTTCTGGTGAGCGTGTTCGTGAATCCGCTCCAGTTCGGCCCCAGCGAGGACTTCGCCCGCTATCCGCGCGATCCTGCCCGCGACAGCGCCCTGGCCGCGGAAGCCGGAGCCGACGCCCTCTTTCTGCCTTCGCTGGAGGAGATCTATCCCGAGGGGGAGGCGGGGCTCACCCAGGTGCGGCCGCCGCAGAGCCTGCAGGTCACCCTCTGCGGCCGCCACCGCCCCGGCCACTTCGAGGGGGTGGCCACCGTGGTGGTGCGGCTGCTGGCCCTGATCCGCCCGGATCGGCTGCTGCTCGGTGAGAAGGACTGGCAGCAGCTCGTGATCCTGCGGCGGGTGGTGCGCGACCTCGGCCTGCCGGTGGTGGTGCAGGGCTGCGCCACGGTGCGCGAGCCCGATGGGCTGGCCTTCAGCTCCCGCAACCGCTACCTCGATCCGTCCCAGCGCCGCCAGGCGGCACACCTGCCCCAGTCCCTGGCGGCTGCGGCGGCGCTGCACGGCCGGGGGGAACGCCAGAAAGTTGCGCTGGAGCAGGCGGTGCGGCAGCCGCTGGAGCACGCTGGCCTTGGGGTGGAGTATGTGGAACTGGTGGGTGCCCGCTCCCTCGCGCCCCTCAGCCGGGCGGAGGGGGTGGCCCTGCTGGCCGTGGCCGTGCGCTGCGGGCCCAGCCGCCTGATCGATCACACCTTTCTGATGAGTCGTCTCCCGATCGTTGCCATCGACGGCCCCGCCGGGGCCGGCAAGAGCACCGTGACCCGTGCCTTCGCCGAGCGGCTGGGCCTCCTTTATCTCGACACCGGCGCGATGTACAGGGCCGTGACCTGGTGGGTGCAGCAGCAGGGGGTCGACCCCGCCGATGCCGCCGCCGTGGCCCCCCTGCTCCCCTCCCTCGATCTGGAACTGGAGGTGGCGGCATCGGGCGGGCAGCGGGTGCGGGTGCAGGGCCACGACGTCACCGAGGCGATCCGCTCCCCCGGGGTGACCGAGCAGGTGTCGCGGGTGGCTGCCCATGGCTGCGTGCGCGAGGCCCTCACCCGCCGCCAGCAGGCCCTGGGCGAGCGGGGGGGGCTGGTGGCCGAGGGCCGCGACATCGGCACGGCCGTGTTCCCGGACGCGGAACTGAAGGTGTTCCTCACCGCCACCCCGGCGGAGCGAGCCCGTCGCCGGGCCCTCGATCTGGAACAGCGGGGATTCCCGGTGCCTGCCCTGGCCGAGCTGGAGGCCCAGATCCGTGAGCGCGATCACCTTGATTCCAGCCGGGAGGTGGCCCCGCTGTGCCAGGCAGAGGATGCGGTGGAGCTGATCACCGATGGACTCACGATCGAGGCGGTGATCCAGCGGCTGGTGGATCTGTTCCGCGAACGGGTGCCGGAGGACGCCTGGCCGGGCCCTGCAGAAACGGTCTGAAGGCGGTCGCCTCAGCCCGCCGCCGGCCGGATTTCCTCCAGCAGCCCCCTGCAGGCGTCGTCGAGCAGATCGAGCACGTGCTCGAATCCCTCCTCGCCGCCGTAGTAGGGATCGGGCACCTCGCGGCTGTGGAAGCGGCGGCAGTGGCGGGTGATCGGCTCGATCCGGGCGATCGGCTCCCCGGCCAGCAGGCCGCTGCCGCCCCCCTCGCGCGCCAGGGCGCGCACCGCCTGGAGGTTGTCCTCGTCCATGGTGAGGATCCGATCGAAGCGGGTGAGATCTGCCCGTTCGATCTGCCGTGCCCGGCTGGGCAGAACGATCCCCCGGCGCTGCGCCGCGGCCCGCATGCGCGGATCGGCGGGCCGCCCCACGTGCCAGCCGCCCGTGCCCGCCGAATCCACCACGAAGTGCTCCTCGAGGCCCTCCCTGGCCAGCAGATGCAGGAACACCCCCTCGGCGGCCGGGGAGCGGCAGATGTTGCCGAGGCAGACGAACAGCAGCCGCACCTCAGCCATGGAGGCCCTCCAGCAGGGTGAGTCCCCGCTCGGCCCGCAGGCGCACCACCGGCACGGCCTCCTGCTGGGGATGGGCACGGCTCGTCAGGGCCTTCTGCACCCGCTCCAGGCGCTCGGAGCCGGGCTCCAGGGCGCCGCCCAGGGAGTGCAGGCCCACCACCACCGCGTAGCGCACCACCCATTCGCCATCGCCGCCGCCGGCCTCCAGGGCCTGCAGGCAGCGTTCCTCCACCCCCTCGCGCGCATCGGCCTCGAGACTGTCGAGGCGCAGCTGGCCGAGCCCGCGGGCTGCGGCCCTGCGCACGCTCGGTCCGATGTCCTGGCCGAGGGCCTCCTCCAGCACCTCCAGGCCACGCACATCGCCGATGCCGGCCAGGGCCCGCACCGCCCAGGCCCTGGCGCCGTAGTTGTAGCCGTCCAGATCGCGCAGGATCGGCTCCACGGCGGCCGACCCGAGGGCGATCAGGCCCTCCACCGCGGCCACCGCCGCACCGGGATTGTTGAAGCCCAGCACCTCCACCAGGCAGGGTGCGGCGGCGGGATGGCCCTGCTCCGCCAGGGCCTGGGTGGCCCGCAGCAGCTCCAGGGCCGTGGCGGCGTCGCGCACGGCCTGCACCAGGGGGGCCACGGAGGTGTCGTCCACCGCTTCGGAGGGGGCGCTCATTGCAGGGGAGAGGGTCACAGGGGTCAGGCGTTCAGAGGAGCGCATCCATCACCTCCAGCACCGCCTCGGTGCTGGGCATGGCCTCGTCGTCGTGGCGTCCCTGCTCCACAAGGCCGCGCAGGGCGATCAGCTTGAGGCTGTTCTCCGCCAGGGTGGCGGCGATCGGCTCGAGGGCCGGCCGCCAGCCCACGGCGCCCAGGTCCATCAGGGCGGCCCGGCGCACCTGCAGCTGGGGATGCTGCAGCAGTTCCACCAGCTGCTCTCCCCAGGAGGGATCACCGCTGAGCTGAAGCAGGGCGCGGCAGGCGGCGCTGCGGATCAGGGGGCGCTCGTGCTCCACGAAGGGATGGATCACGGCCCTCACCTCGGTGGAGTCGAGGCCGATGTCGCCGAGGGCCTCCAGCAGGGCCTCACAGGGTTCCACCAGCCGGGGACTGGTGGCCTGCTGGGCTCCGGCCACGGCAGGCCCGCTGGCCAGCCGCCGCCGCAGGGGCTCCACCGCCTCGGGGGCCCGCAGATCCCCGAGCGCCCGGGCCGCGGCTTCCCGCAGCCCGTCGTCCGGATCCTCGAGGGTGTCGAGCAGGTCGGGAATCGCCGGCCGGGCCGCTTCCCCCAGCTTTCCGAGGGCCCGGGCGGCATTTCGGGCCACGGCGTTCTCCTCCACGCCGGCGCCCGGATCGCGGGGACGGCGCTGGCGCAGGGCCTCCTGCAGCAGGGGCACCGTGTCGGGGTGGCGGCTGCGGTGACGCCCCAGCCACCAGGCCGCGTAGTACTGGGCCGAGGGGTCATCCACCAGGCGAAGTCGCCGCAGGGCTTCCGCCTCGTCGATCGGGGCTCCCTCCGGTGCGGAGGGAGACGGGGCACCGCTGCCGTCCATGGGCGGGCGAGGGGAATCCACAGGGTTCGATGCTGCCAGCCGATGGTGGGGGGTCGGGGCAAACAGCAACAAAAAAGCCCCCCTTGCGGGGGGCTGGAGGAGGAGGGGCGAGAAGCCCGTGCCTGTGTCTGAGGAAATCAGACGAGGGCGGCGATGGCGTAGTCGATGTAGTTGTTGGCGATCACACCGGGGTCGCCGGAGATGCCGTGGTTGGCCTTGATGTAGTTCAGGGCCTCGACATACCAGGAGGGGGAGAGTTCGAAGGCGCGGTTGATCTCGTCGAGACCGGCGATCAGGTACTCATCCATGGGGCCGGTGCCACCAGCCACGAGGCAGTAGGTGACCA
>JBMLOS010000085.1:0-8865 GCA_049242845.1 Prochlorococcaceae cyanobacterium | reverse complement strand
GGCCCCCCCCCCGCCGGGCCCCCCCCCCCCCCGGCCCGGGGGGGCCCCCCCCCCCCCCCCCCCCCGCGATGGCCGACTCCCCTGCTGCCGGAGCTCCGGCCGGCTTCTGCCCCAGCCGCCGCTTCGGCCGCACGGAGCTGGCCATGCCGCTGCTCTCGCTCGGGGGCATGAGGTTCCAGCAGAGCTGGAGCGACCTCCCCGCCGCCGAGATCACCGGCGAGAGCCAGGCGAACCTGCGGGCCCTGCTGGAGCGGGTGGCGGCCGTGGGGATGCACCACATCGAGACGGCCCGCCATTACGGCACCTCCGAACGCCAGCTCGGCAGCCTGCTGGCCTCGGTGCCCGATCCCCACCGCATTCTGCAGAGCAAGGTGCCGCCCCAGGAGGATCCGGCGGCCTTCGAGGCGGAGCTGGAGCGCAGCTTCCGCCGGCTCGCCCTGGCCGATCCCGAGCGCCCCGGCCGCCTCGATCTGCTCGCCATCCACGGCATCAACCTCCCCGAGCATCTGGAGCAGACCCTGCGGCAGGGCGGATGCCTGGAGGTGGTGCGGCGCTGGCAGGAGCAGGGCCGGATCGGCTCGGTGGGCTTCTCCACCCACGCGAGCCTGGAGCTGATCGAGGCGGCGATCGCGAGCGATCAGTTCGACTACGTGAATCTGCACTGGTACTTCATCCGCCAGGACAACCGCCCCGCGATCGAGCGGGCCCGGGCCCACGACATGGGCGTGTTCGTGATCAGTCCCACGGACAAGGGAGGGCATCTGCATACCCCCTCACCGCGGCTTGTTGAGCTCTGCGCGCCCCTCCACCCGATCGTGTTCAACGATCTCTTCTGCCTCTCCGCCGCCGGGATCCACACCATCAGCGTGGGGGCTTCCTGCGTGGCGGATCTCGACCTGCACCTCGAGGCGGTGGCACTGCTGCCCCGGGCGGCCGAGCTGCTGCCGCCGATCCTGGAGCGGCTCGAGCAGGCGCGCCGCGATGCCCTTGGGGAGGACTGGCTGGCCAGCTGGAGCCGGGGCCTGCCGGCCTGGGAGCAGACCCCCGGCGGCATCAACCTGCCGGTGCTGCTCTGGCTGCACAACCTGCTGGAGGCCTGGGATCTAGAGAGCTTCGCCCGCGCCCGCTACGGTCTGCTGGGCAACGGCGGCCACTGGTTCCCGGGCCGCAACGCCGATGCCCTCGGCCGGGAGGTGAGCGAGGCGGAGCTGCTGGCGGTGCTGGGGGAAAGCCCCTGGGCGGAGCGGCTGCCGGAGCTGCTGCGGCAGCTGCGCGATCGGGTGGGGGGCCAGCAGATGAAGCGGCTGGCCGTGCCCTGAGCGCCTCGGCGAGAGCCTCAGCGGCGGGGTGGCGGGCTGCCGAGGGGCTGCTTGGCCGGCACCCCCACCGGCCGGGGATAGAGGGAGGGGCAGGGGGCGAGGGGCTCGAGCAGCACCGCATGGCGCTCGCCCCGATCCTCCGGCAGGGTGCGGCTGTGCACCGCCCGGCAGCGGGCCTTGAGCGGCTGCAGGGCCAGCTCCAGCTCGGCATGGTCGGCGGGGCCCCACTGCCCGCGGTAGAGCAGGGCCTGGCCGTCCGGGCGCAGCAGCGGCACCAGGTATTCCGCCACCACCGGCGCCCGAGCCACAGCCCGGGCCACGGCCCAGTGGTAGCGGCCGCGGCTGGCCTTCTCGCGGCCCACGCTCTCGATCCGCTCGCAGCGGAGGGTCACCCGTTCGGCCAGGCCGAGGGCCTCGGCCATGGCCCGCACCGCCTCCACCTTGCGGCCCACCGAATCCACCAGGGTGAGCCGGGCCGCGGGCAGGGCGATCGCCAGCGCCAGACCCGGGAAGCCGCCGCCGGTGCCCACATCGATCAGCTCCAGCGGTTCCCGGGCCGCGGCCGGGCTGCCCAGCAGCGGCAGGAAGGGCCAGAGGCTGTCGAGCACCTGGGCGATCCAGAAGTCCTCCCCCTCCACCAGCCGGGTGAGGTTGAGGCGGCTGTTCCAGTGCCGCAGCTGCTCCTGCAGCTCAAGGAACGCCTGCAGCTGTGCCGGGTCCGGCTCCCAGCCGAGGCTTTCCCACAGGGGCGGGCCAGGCGCGCTCCAGGGGCTCTGCGGGGCGGGTGTCCGGGGGGTGTGCTCCATCGACGGAACCACGGGGCCATCTCCCTAGGATCCCCCACATCCAGACGGCAGTCCCGATGGCCGCCGCGGCCACCCAGGGGCCCATGCCCAGCCCGACGACCCCTCCCGGCCTGCCCGCCGGTCCGAGCCACTACGCCCTGCTCCAGCTGGCGCCCGATGCCTCCAGCCAGGACCTGCGCCAGGCCTTCCGCAACCTGAGCAAGCGGTTCCACCCCGACACCACCACCCTGCCCCCGGCGGAGGCGGCGGTGGCCTTCCAGCGCCTCAAGGAGGCCTACGCGGTGTTGAGCGATCCCCAGCGCCGCCGGGCCTACGACGCCCTGCTGCGCCGGGCCGCCTCCTCTGCCGTTGCCGCGGTGCCCCCGCCCCCGCGGCTCACCGTGCAGCGACCGGAGCCGGTGCGGCGGCCTCTCTCGGGCGGCGAGTGGTTCGCCCTGCTGCTGCTGGCCTGTGCCCTGGTGCTCAGCCTGGTGCTCGGCCTCGGGCTGGCCTGGGCCCGGGGGGTGGAGCTGATGGAGCGCCCCAGCTGGTGGGCCGACATCCCCCCGCCGGCGGCGGTGTCGCCGGGTACACAGCAGACTGGCCCCACCGCTGCAGACGTCCGCGCCGATGTCGAGCCTGCCTCCCCCCGGGACCCCGCTCTACAACCACCCGCTGCCGCGGCTGGAGGACTGGCTGCGGCAGCTGGGGGCGAGGCAGCAGCCCCAGGACCTCTGCCTCTGGGAGCTGGTGCAGCCCCAGTGGAAGGCGCGGATCCTGCTGGAGGTGGATGAACTGCAGGTCACCTGGCAGCAGGGCGAGCGCCAGAGCGTGCGCCACTTCCCCTACGGCCTCACCCGCGCCGATGTGGAGGCCGCCATCCTGGCCGGGCCCTAGGGCGCGCTCCCCTACAGCTCCGTGGTGAGGGCTGCGTAGCAGCGCTCCAGGGAGTCGTCCTGGATTCCCAGGGGGGGCATCAGGTACACCACCGAGCCGAGCGGACGCAGGTAGACGCCGTGTTGCAGCACCCGGCGGGCCAGTTCCTTGCCGCCCGGTTCGAAATAGCCGGCCCGCTGGTCGGCGGGGCGTTCGCCGCCGCCGGTCGCCTCGCCCAGATCGAAGGCGGCGATGCCGCCCAGCAGGCGGGGCCGCCGCACCCGCGGGTGGTGGGCCAGGCGCTCCAGGTGGGGGCGGTGGCGCTCCTCGATGCTCAGGTAGCGGTGCGGCTCCTCCTCCAGCAGGTCGAGGCTGGCCAGGGCCGCCGCGCAGCCGAGGGGGTTGCCGGTGAAGCTGTGGCCGTGGAAGAGGGTGAGTTCGGGCCGCTCCCCCACGAAGCCCTCGAACAGGGTCTCCCGGGCCATGGTCACTCCCATCGGCAGGAAGCCGCCGGTGAGGCCCTTGGAGAGGGCCATGAGGTCGGGCTCCAGACCCGCCCGCCGGCTGGCGAACAGGGCGCCGCAGCGGCCGAAGCCCGTGAGCACCTCATCGGCGATCAGCAGGGCGCCGGCCTGGCGCACCAGCGCCTGCACCCCCTGCAGGAAGGCGGGACGCACCATGGCCATGCCGCCGGCACCCTGCAGCAGCGGCTCGAGGATCACCGCCGCGGTGGGGGTCTCCAGCAGTTCCTCGAGCCGGCGCAGCGCCCGCTGCTCGCGGACCTCCACCTCCTCATCCCCCCACCAGGTGGCAGGCCAGGGGGCGCGGGCCACGGCGACGAGCAGCGGCTCGAAGGGGGCGGAGAATTCGTTGCGCTCCCCCACCGCCATGGCGCCGAAGGTGTCGCCGTGGTATGCCCCCTCGAAGGCGATCACCTGCGGGCGGGATTCGCCGCGGTTGCGCCACCACTGCCAGGCGATCTTGAGGGCCACCTCCACGGCGGTGGAGCCGTTGTCGGAGAAGAAGAGCCGCTCCAGGCCGGTGAGGGCCGCCAGCCGTTCGGCCAGCCGTTCGGCGGGCGGATGGCTGAACTCGGCGAAGATCACCTGCTCCAGTTCCAGGGCCTGGCGGGCGATGGCCGCTGCGATCGTCGGTTCGCCGTGGCCATGCAATGTGACCCACCAGCTGCTGATGGCATCGATCAGGCGGCGGCCGTCCTCCAGTTCCAGCCATTCCCCCTGGCCCCGCACCACGCGCAGGGGCGGGGTGGCGGTGGCCACCTGGGTGAAGGGGTGCCAGAGGTGGGGATGCCAGCTCCCGGAGGGGGGCATGGGATCGCGGTGGAGTGCCTGAGTCATCCGGTCGGCAATCGGCGAAGGGATTGGCAAGATGAAACTGACGCCTCCAGGTCCCCGGCGCAGGTTCGGCCATGGACAGCTTGCCTCCCGCCCCCCGCTCGAAGCGGTTTCTCACGCCCAGCGAGATGGCCCAGCGCCGTCCGGAGCGGGCCTGGAGTGGCCGGGAGGTGTTCCCGGAGGGGCCCTGGAGCTCCCTGGCGGTGCAACTGGAGCAGGAGGGCTGGAATCCCTCCCAGATCGACAAGATCCACAACCAGCTGCGTCAGGGCTGGCCGCTCTCCCTGGCCTGCCGGAACGTGGCCCGCATGAGCGGATCCTGCCCGATCCGAGGCCGGCGGGCCGCACTGCAGCCCCCGGAGGCTCCGGAGGTCACTTCCTAGCGGCAGAGGCCCCGGCGGCCGAGGCCCTAGCGGCAGATTTCGCTGCTGCGCTCGTTTCCGCTGGCCCAGGGACCGCAGCTGAACCAGCGTGCCGCCCGGATCTCCACATCCGTGAACAGCACCAGGATCCCGGTGCAGAGCACGGCGACGGCGCCGCTGATCAGCAGGTGTTGCTTGCCCATGGGCGCAGCCTACGGGGCAGCAGGCTGCGCTGCCATTGCTGCGCCAGCCCGAGCGGATCGAGCGGCTCCAGGGGCGGCAGCTCCGCCAGCACCGGCACTCCGCCCATCTCCTCCAGGGTGCGGGGGTTGTCGGGGTGAAGGGGGCCGTTGAGCACGAGGCCGAGCACCGGGAGGCCGCGGCTGCGCAGGGCCTCCAGGGAGAGCAGGGTGTGGTTGAGGGTGCCCAGGCCGCTGCGCGCCACCAGCAGCACCGGCAGCCCCCAGCGGCGCACTTGCTCGATCTGGAGGTAGTCCCGCCGCAGGGGCACCAGCAGTCCGCCGGCGGTTTCCACCACCAGGGGGGCCGGCACCTCCGGCAGGGCCAGCCGCTCCGGATCGATGAGTCGTTCCTCCCGCTCCGCTGCCCAGTGGGGCGACACCGCTGCCTGGAGCCGGTAGACCTCCGGGATCTGCCGCTCATCGGGGAGGTTCAGCAGGGAGGCCACCCGGCCCCGGTCGCCGCCGCCCTCGAGGCCGCTCTGCACGGGCTTCCAGTAGTGGGCCTCCAGGCCCTGCACCACCAGGGCACTCACCACGGTCTTGCCCACGTCGGTGTCGGTGCCGCAGATCACCAGGCCGCGGGGATCGGCCGGTGCCCCCTCGGGCGAAGGGGGGGCACCGGCGGGTGGGATGGGTGGCATCGGCCTCAGCCAGGGAGCAGCAGGCCGGATTCTGCGCAATGGCGGGGCGGATCCGACGGTTCCTCCTGGCGCTGGCCGAGCAGCAGCAGAACCTCCCAGCTGAGGCTCGGCGCACACCAGTGCTGCAGCAGGCGCCGCACCTGGCTCGCGGTGAGCGGCGGACTGGGGCTGGCGCCGGCGCCGAGGCGCCGGATGCGGGCCAGGGCCTCGCGGCCGCCCGCCACGGGCCGGCGGAACCGCAGCCGGCGGCAGTGCCGCAGCTGCAGCCCGCCCCTGCCGGCCGCCGCGACCAGGGCTGCAGCATCCGGCAGAGGCAGGGCGGTGAAGGGCACGGCGGCGGCGGCCGCGGCGGAACGCCATTCCGGGAAGCTGCCGTCGGTGGGTACCGCCAGGGCCAGCCAGCCCCGGGGAGCGAGGGAACGGCACCAGTGCTCCAGCTGCCGGGGTGGCTGCTCGAGCCACTGCAGCGCGAAGCTCGAGAGCAGCAGTGCCGCCCGCCTCGCCGGCGCCGGCAGCCCTTGGTGCAGGTCCCACCCCTGCCGCTCGTGGTCTGTGGCGAGGGGATTGCGGGCGAGCAGCTCCTGGCAGAGGTCCACCTGCTGGATGGGCGGCTGCGGGGGCGGCGGCTGGGGTGCGGTGTCCCACTGGGCCAGCAGGCAGCGGCTCAGCAGGCCGGTGCCGGCGCCGAGGTCGGCGCGGGGGCCCGTGCCCAGGGGGAGGTCGCGGCAGTGGCGAGCCAGCCGCCAGGCCACGGCCCGCTGCAGCGTTGCCTCGTCGTCGTAGTGGGCAGCCCCCCGGGCGAACCGCCGCCGCACCTGGTGCCGGAAGTGCTCATCCATCGCCGCAGCGGCCCTCGGGGAGGAGTTCCTCCAGCCAGCCGAACACCAGCGGCAGCACCGGGCAGTCCAGCAGGCAGTGGCCCACACCGGGCAGCCGCTCCACGCGGGCCTCGGGCAGGGCCTGGCGCAGCTGCGCGCGGGCCTCCTCGGCCACGATTCCGTCGGCCTCCGCCTCCACGATCAGCACGGCGGCCTGGGGCGGGAACCCCTCCGGCAGGCCGCGGCTGTGCTCCAGCAGGTGCAGGTCTTCCAGCAGGCGGCGGCATCCGGCTTCGGAGAGGGGATCCGACTCGGGCCCGGGCAGCAGGGCCGCGGGGTCGGCAGGCTCGGCGGCCCGGGCCAGGAAGCTGCGCAGCATCGAGCGCACGCCGGCGTTGGCGGCAGCACCGCGCTCGAGCCGGGCCAGCAGGTGGGCCTCCATCCCCCGCAGGCCCTGCCGCAGGCGACGCTCGGCCCGGCCGCCGGGCAGAAACGCTCCGAAGCTGGCCAGCAGCACCACCGCATCCGCCGCCGCCAGCACCGGCGCGGGCAGCAGGTGGGGCCCGAGCGAGTGGCCGATCGCCACCTTCGGGTGTCCGTCTGCCTGTTCCCAGGCGGGCACGGCCGGCGGCAGGGCTCCGTAGCCGCGCTCGCCGCTGTGCCAGAGCCAGCCGCGGGTGGTGGCGGCCTCCTGCCAGGGGGCCCAGGCGCGACTGTCGCCCGCCCAGCCGTGCATGGCGATCAGCTCAGGGGTCATGGGGTGGCGTGGGGGCGGGACCGAGGGCCGTGAGCAGCCGCTCCAGGCTGCCGGGCGGCAGGTCGTGGCGGAGCACCAGCCGCAGCCGGGACTGGCCGGGCGGCACCGTGGGGGGGCGGATGGCCACGCTGAGCAGGCCGCTTTGCTCGAGCCGCTGCTGCAGGGCCAGGGCTCGCTGCTCCGAGCCCACCCGCAGAGGCAGGATCGGCCCCTGGCCGGGCGGGCGCGGCCAGCCGGCGGCCTCCAGCCGCTCGCGCCAGCGCTTGGCCCGCTGCAGCAGGGCTGCCCCCGGGGCGCTTCCCGCCGCCTCGAGGTGCTGGAGGTGCTCCAGGGCCGCCAGGGCCCCCGCCGCCAGGGGCGGCGCCAGGGCCGTGGTGTAACGGAAGCTGCCGCTGTGCTGCAGCAGCCACTCCCCCAGCAGGGCATCGGCAGCGAGAAAGGCGCCGCCTCCACCGAAGGCCTTGCCGAAGGTGCCGCTCAGCAGCGGAACCGGCCCTAGCCCCCAGGCCAGGCCGCGGCCGCCGGGGCCCAGCACGCCGAGGGCATGGGCCTCATCCAGAAGCAGCACTGCGCCGTGGGCGGCAGCGAGGGCTGCCAGGGCCTCCACATCCGGGCTGGTGCCCTCCATGCTGAAGAGGCTCTCGCTCAGCACCAGCAGCCGGCGGCCGGGCTGCTCCCGCCGGGCCCGCTGCAGCCGCTCCTCCAGGTCGGCGAGGTCGTTGTGGCGGAAACGCTGCAGCCGCGCTCCGCTGGCCCGTACGCCCACCAGCAGGGAGTGGTGGATCAGCCGGTCGGCGAGAACGAGGCTGCGGCGATCCGCCAGGGCCGTCACGGCGGCCAGGTTGGCCTGGAAGCCGCTGGGGAAGAGCAGCACGCGCTCCCGCCCGAACCAGCGGGCCAGCGCTTCCTCCAACTGGTGGTGCACGGGCCGGCCGCCGCAGACCAGCCGCGAGGCGCCCGCCCCCAGCCCGTCGCTCTCGAGGCTGCGGCGGGCCGCCTCGCGCAGCCGCGGGTGGCGGCTGAGGCCGAGGTAGTCGTTGCTGGCCAGATCCAGCAGGGGGGCGCCCCCGCCCTCCTGCTCCAGAGAGGCGATCTGCCGATCGGGGCGGAAGCTGCGCAGACTGCGGCGCAGCTCCGGTGGCAGGGCTTCCAGGCCCTCCCGGATCTGGCGGCGCCAGGGCGCTTCCTCCCCGGTGCCGTCGCTGCCGGTTCGCTGCTCCTGCTCCAGGATCGGCTGCCCCACCGGATCGTGCGCCTCGCCTGTGAGGAAGCCTAGGGATCGGCCGCGGCGGGCTTCGGCCGGCCCGCCCCTAGGATCCGGCCATGCCCAGCTCCGGCCCCAGCGCTACCTCCTCCCGGGCCGCCTCGCTGGATCCCGCCGAGATCTTTCCCTTCCCGCTCGATGGCTTCCAGCTGGAGGCGATCGATGCGCTCAATCAGGGCCATTCGGTGGTGGTGAGTGCCCCCACTGGCTCCGGCAAGACGCTGGTGGGCGAATACGCCATCTACCGCGCCCTGGCTCATGGCCGGAAGGTTTTCTACACCACGCCCCTGAAGGCGCTCTCCAACCAGAAACTGCGCGATTTCCGCGACCAGTTCGGTGCCGAGAAGGTGGGTCTGCTCACCGGCGACCTGAGCCTCAACCGCGAGGCCCAGATCGTGGTGATGACCACCGAGATCTTCCGCAACATGCTCTATGCGGAGATCGAC
>JBMLOS010000084.1:0-4046 GCA_049242845.1 Prochlorococcaceae cyanobacterium | reverse complement strand
AAGATGATCGGCACGCAGGATTCGGCCCGCAGCCGCCGGCAGACCGCGAAGCCATCGAGCTTCGGCAGCATCACATCGAGCACCACCAGATCGGGCTGCTCCTGGTGGAAGAGGGCCAGAGCCTCCTCGCCGTCCTCGCCGCAGATCACCCGGTAGCGCGCCAGCTGGAGCCGCATCACCAGCACCCGGCGGACCGCCGCCTCGTCGTCCACCACCAGCAGGGTGGCGCGGGGCTCGCTCGGGGGCTGAAGGGAGGATCGACCGTCGGGAGACGCCTCACCCTGCTGCGGACGCTGCTGGGGCTGGAGCTCCAGGGGCATGGGCCGCCTTCACGGTGAAGAATCGCAACCCTACCCTCCGGCTTTCCCCTGAAGCGCCCCTGAGGCCCCCTGAAGGCGCCGCTGCCGGCAGATTTAAGCTTTTCTCCGGAAATTCGCAGACAGGGCCTTCAGGGCCAGCGGGCCTCGGCGTAGCGGTTCCATTCCCGCTCCGCCTCCGCCAGGGCCGAGGCGCTGTCGCCCTGGCCGAGCATGGCCCGCTGCAGGTGGGTGTACAGGATCGACTGCAGCCGCTTCACGCCCGGGCTGGCCCCCACCAGAACCCTGGCCTGGCCCAGGGTTTCGGCCGATAGACGGCGCGCCTGCAGCACCAGCTGCTCCTGCCGGTCCCGGGGACGCTCGCGGGCCAGGCTCGCCTCCAGCTGCTCCAGGGCACCGGTGGCGGAGGGCAGCACCCGCGCCTGCTGGGCGAACTCCAGCTGGTTGGTGGCATCGGTAAGCGTCAGCGCGAAGCTGAGCGCCTCCCGCGGCAGCCGGCTCTGGCGCGGCACCGCCAGGTTCATCACCGCCATGTTGGCCTCGCCGCCGGGCCCGGTGAGGGGCGGGAAAGGGGCCGTCACGGCGGCGATGCCGGGGGCGTTGGTCTGGATGCTGCGCAGGAATTCGGCGCCGCTGGCCACCTGGGCGAGTTCGCCGCTCTGGTAGAGCTCGATCGCCCGGCGGTAGCCCTGGCTCACCACCTCCCGCGGCAGCAGGCCGCGGCGGTAGAGATCGCTCCAGAAGGCGAAGGCGCGCTGGCCGGCCGGGCTGTTGAAGGCCGCCCGGTGGCGGTCGTCGAGCAGCTGCACCCCCATCTGCACCAGCGACTCCAGCAGCTCGGCCGAGTCGTCCGGCACCACGGTCACGAACAGGGCGTAGCGGCCGGTGCGCCGCTTCACGGCCTCCGCGTAGGCCGGCACCTCCTCCCAGCGGCGGGGCGGGCGGCTGTAGCCGGCCTTCTCCAGCAGCTGGCGGTTGGCCAGGGTGATGCGGGCCGTGAGGTACCAGGGCACGGCGAACTGGGCCTCGCGCTCCCCCGGCCCGGGCAGGCGCCCGGCGTTCCAGGCCCCGGCGAGGTAGGTGTCGCCGGCTGAGGGCGGCAGCAGCGGATCAAGGGGCAGCAGGCCCCCCTTGCTGGCCAGGTTGGCAGCGAAGAGGGGATTGAGGTTCACCACATCCGGTGCCGTGCGGGCGAACACCGCCGCCAGCAGCTTGCGTTCCACCGAGCTCCAGGGCAAGTCGGTCCAGCGCACCCGGATGCCGGGGTTGCGGGCCTCCCAGCGGGCGATCACGCCGCGGATGTGGTCGTTGAACTTCGGCGCCAGATCCAGGGTCCAGAACTGGAGCTCGCGCCCGCTGGCCCTCGGCCTGCCGCAGGCCGCCAGCCCCAGGGCACCGCCGAGACCGAGCAACAGGGTGCGGCGCGGCAGCTTCGGAGCCTGCTGCCGGGGGGCCCGCAGGCGGCGGCGATCCTCGGGCGAGGGAGCGGCGGGCGGCATCGGCTCAGCTGCGCAGGGTGGAGGATTGCTGCCGCCAGAGCAGCAGCAGCAGCGAACAGAGCATCGGGGCCAGCAGGGCGGTGATCAGGGTCTGCGCCAGCAGCGTATGCAGCCCCGCCTGCAGCAGATCGCCGAGCTGCCACCCGGGGGTGGCAAACCGGGCCGGATCTACGCCGAGGTCGGGGCTCGCCGCCGGGGTGATCCCCTCCGCCTGGCGGCGGGCCAGCAGGGCGAACTGGATCCAGAGGCTGAGGTTCAGCAGCAGGCTGCCGAGCAGGGCGAGCAGGCCGAGGCTGAAGCTGCGTTCGAT
The DNA here is from genome assembly GCA_049242845.1 of Prochlorococcaceae cyanobacterium. Taxonomy (GTDB): domain Bacteria; phylum Cyanobacteriota; class Cyanobacteriia; order PCC-6307; family Cyanobiaceae; genus CBW1002. Next base: position 1,920 of record JBMLOS010000084.1, on the reverse strand, counting down.
CGGGCGGCCGCGGCGGCCGATGCGGCCCCACCACCAGCCCAGCAGCAGCAGGGCGGGGATCTGGCTCACCGGCCCCGTGTGCAGACCATCCAGCAGCAGCCCCAGCGCCAGCCCCGCCAGGGCGCCGGACACCGGACCATCCACCAGGCTCCAGGGAAGCAGCCACAGCACCGCCCAGCTGGGGCCCACGCCGGCCACCTTCAGCCAGGCCGGCGAGACCAGCACCAGCCAGGGCACCAGCAGCCCCGAGGCCACGGACCAGGGCCGTTGGTGCAGACGGGCCATCAGGTGGGCTGGCGGCGGATCACCTGCACCCAGTCCACCGCATCCACGGGCGCACTGAGCTGCACCACCGCCTCCGGCGCCGGCACCGCCTTGTCATTCACCGACTGCACCACCCCCACGGTGAGGTTGGGGGGCACCAGGGTGCTGGCGGGGGAGGACACCACCACATCGCCCGGCCGCACCTGGGGATCCTTCTCGAGGAAGCGCAGCACCGGCCGGCTGGTGCCCACCCCGGTGAGCAGGCCATGGCGCTGGGTGCGGCCCACCCAGACGCCCACATGGCTGCGGGGGTCGGTGAGCAGGATCACCGTGGCGCTGGTGGGGCTGACCGGGCCTACCCGGCCGATCAGGCCGCCCGGGGCGAGCACGGCGTCGCCGCTCTGCAGCCCGGCAAGGGAGCCGCGGCCGATCAGCAGCTGCTGCCACCAGCCGGCCGGCTCCCGCGAGATCACCGGTGCGGTGACGCGGCTGTCGGCACTGCGCTGCAGGTCGAGCAGGCCCCGCAGGCGGCGGTTGTCCTGCTCCAGCTGGGTGAGGCGCACCTGCTCATCGAGCTGCTGGGCCGAGCGCAGCCATTCCGCCTGGGCGGTGCCGGGCCAGAACGGACGGCTGATCAGGGCGTAGAGGTCGCTGAGGAAGGCCCCCTTGCTGAGGCGGATGGCGCCGAGGGCCAGGAACAGCACCAGCCAGGGAGTGGCCTGCTGGACCAGGCGAAGCGAGGGAAGCCGGGGCCAGCGGAGGGCCGGCATCGGCATCAGACGGTGGCGCGGGCGAAGTCGGGCGTGTCGAGCACCCGCTCGAGGCGTTTGTAGTCCTCCAGGACCATGCCGCAGCCGTTCACCACGCAGAGGAGCGGTTCCTCCGCCACGTGGGTGAGGATGCCGGTCTCGTGGCTGATCAGCTCGCTGATGCCGCGCACGAGGGCACCGCCCCCGGCGAGCATGATGCCGCGGTCCACGATGTCGGCGGCCAGCTCGGGCGGGGTGCGCTCGAGGGTGCGCTTCACGGCCTCGACGATCACGTTGAGCGGTTCGGCCATGGCCTCGCGGATGTCGCCGGCGCGCACGTTGATGGTGCGGGGCAGGCCGGAGAGCAGGTGCAGGCCGCGCACGTCCATCGAGGTCTCGTCGTGGGCGTCGTCGGGGAAGGCCGAGCCGATCCGGATCTTGATGTCCTCGGCGGTGCGCTCGCCCACCACGAGGTTGTGCACCTTCTTCAGATAGGTGCCGATCGCGTCGCTGAGCTCATCGCCCGCCACCCGCACCGACTCGCTCAGCACGGTGCCGCCGAGGCTGAGCACCGCCACCTCGGTGGTGCCGCCGCCGATGTCCACCACCATGGTGCCCACGGGCTCGGTCACCGGCAGGCCGGCACCGATGGCGGCCGCCACCGGCTCGTCGATCAGGTGCACCTCCCGGGCGCCGGCCAGGCCCGCCTCGCGCACGGCCCGACGCTCCACGCCGGTGACACCGCTGGGAATGCCGATCACCAGCCGGGGCGCCACGATGCCGCGGCCCTCATTCCCTTTCTGGATGAAGGTCTTGATCATCTGCTCGGCCGCGTCGAAGTCGGCGATCACGCCGTCGCGCAGGGGACGCACCGCCCGGATGTTGCCGGGGGTGCGGCCGAGCATCA
>JBMLOS010000083.1:0-4277 GCA_049242845.1 Prochlorococcaceae cyanobacterium | reverse complement strand
GGGCTATGAGGCCCTGGAGCATCCCAGCTGCGTGCTGGCCCTGGTGGTGAACGGCGAGCCCGCCGAGCGGGCCGGGGCCGGTGATGCGGTGCAGATCGTGCTCGATTCCACCCCCTTCTACGGCGAGGGTGGCGGCCAGGTGGGCGATCGGGGCGTGCTGCTCGGCGGCGGCGACCAGACGGCCGTGGATGCCGGCGTGATCGTGAGCATCGATGGCGTGAGCCGCAACCGCAGCGTGTTCGTGCACGGCGGCCGGGTGGAGCGCGGCAGCCTCGCGGTGGGTGATCTGGTCACCGCCCGGGTGGACGGCGCCTGCCGCCGCAGGGTGCAGGCGCACCACACCGCCACCCACCTGCTGCAGGCGGCCCTCAAGCAGGTGGTGGATCCGCTCATCGGCCAGGCCGGCTCGCTGGTGGATTTCGAGCGCCTCCGCTTCGACTTCCACTGCCCCCGCGCCGTGACCCCGGCCGAGCTGGAGCGGATCGAGGAGCTGATCAACGAATGGATCAGTGAGGCCCACGGGCTGCAGGTGCAGGAGATGGAGCTCGAGCAGGCCCGGGCCGCCGGCGCCGTGGCGATGTTCGGCGAGAAGTACAGCGATGTGGTGCGGGTGGTGGATGTGCCCGGGGTGTCGATGGAGCTCTGCGGTGGCACCCACGTGGCCAACACCGCCGAGATCGGCCTGTTCCGGATCGTGGCGGAGAGCGGCGTGGCGGCGGGCATCCGCCGCATCGAGGCGGTGGCGGGGCCTGCGGTGCTCCCCTATCTCCAGGAGCGCGACGCGGTGGTGAAGGCCCTCGGAGAGCGCCTCAAGGCCCAGCCGGGCGAGATCGTGGAGCGGGTGGGGGCCCTGCAGGAGGAGCTGCGCGCCGCCCAGAAGGCCCTGGCGGCGGCCCGCCAGGAGCTCGCCCTGGCCCGCTCGGCGGCGCTCGCTTCCCAGGCCGAGGCCGTTGGGGAGGCCCCGGCGGGTGGCCCCTGGCGACTGCTGGTGGCCCGCCTCGACGGGGTGGAGGGGGCGGCCCTGCAGAGCGCGGCCCAGGGGCTTGCCGATCAGCTCGGTGAGGCCGCTGCCGTGGTGCTCGGCGGCCTGCCCGATCCCGCCGACCTCGGCAAGGTGGTGCTGGTGGCGGCCTTCAGCAAGGCCGTGGTGGCCGGTGGTCTGCAGGCCGGCAAGTTCATCGGTGGGGTGGCCCGGGCCTGCGGCGGCGGCGGCGGCGGCCGCCCCAACCTGGCCCAGGCCGGCGGCCGCGACGGCGCGGCGCTGGAGGGGGCGCTGGAGCAGGCCCGGCAGGAGCTGCGAAGCGCCCTGGGCTGAGCCTCAGGCCAGCAGCGGCGCCGCCTGGAACGCCGCCAGGCCCCGCAGCTGGATCTCCACCCCGGCGAATCCGCTCACCTGGCTGCCGAAGATCTCAGGAGCCACCGGGCTGAATCCCGCCGTCCCGGTGGCCAGCGGTGCTGCCGCGGCGCTGGTTTCGGCAATGCTCTTGCCGCCGGGCATCTCTGCCAGGGGGATTGCCCCGAAGCGCTGGACGCTCGACAGGGACGGGATGGCGCTGATCGTCCCCAGCCCCGTGATCGGGTCCCCGCCCACCCCCGGAACTCCGGCGGGCGGCGCCAGCGGGCTCTGGGGTGGCTGGATCAGGGGAAACATCACAACATCCGGAGTGCCTGCCCCCCCATTGCCCCGCAGCACCAGATCCTTGAGATCGCGTTCGGTGATGGCCGTGCCGCCCTCCTCCAGCGGGGAGGGGGTGGTGATGCCTCCCCCTGCCTTCACCCCCAGCAGCCGAGCCGCATTGGCCTGCTCCTCCGGCGTGAGGAGCACGCCGCTGGCCTTGTCCTCCCCGGCTTCGGGGCCGGCCGCCCCGCCGTCCTTGCTGAACTGATCCAGCCGGTCCTGCTGCCGCCGGGCGGTGTCGCCGCCGAGGCGCCCTCCGGTGGCTTCGTGGAGTTCGAGCCCGGATCCGCCTGTCTCCGCCTCTGGGTTGGGGGTGCCGGATGCGGCGGGCTGATCGCCGCTCGCATCATTCGCCTCTGCCCCGTCTCCCCCGTTCTGGCTCTGGCTGTCGTCGCCGTCGCTGGTGCCGGAGTCCCCGTCGTCGTTATCCCCGTCTTCGTCGCCATCGTCCTCTTCATCGTTTGCGTTCGCCTCCTCCCCGTTGTTTCCATTGCCTTCTCCTCCTCCCTGGTCTGCCCCCTGCTGGCCGCTGCCGTCACCCCCGCGCTTGGCCGTAACCACCGTTTCCCCGGGGCCGTTCTGCACGTAGGCATCCATAACGTTGCCTTCGCCATCGGTCACCACCACGTTTTCCCTGCCATCCCCGAATGGGATGAAGGTCGTGACGCTGACCACCGCACCGCTTGGATCCCGCTCGACATAGGTCAGGTTTCCGTCTTGGTTGATTTCAGCGGTAATCGTGTTCTGCGCCTCTGGAGTCACCACCCCAGGGACAGGATCCGACTGCCCCCCGCCGCTGGCTCCCGGTTCCTCGGGGGCTGGGCCCGTCCTGGGCGGTGTCGCCGCGGGCGTGTTGTCGACGCCCGGGCCCGGGGCCGGGGTGGCACCTGCGGCAGGGGTGGTGGCCGGTGCCGGGGCCGGTGCGGGTGTCGGAGCCTCGCTTCCCTGGGGAGTGGCACCGCTGGCCGCGGGGGGTTGTGCAGCAGGCAGGTCCTGCAGCGCGGGCGCCTTCACCGCTCTGCCGGTGTCTGCCGCGGTCTGTGCCGGCGCCGCCGGCTCGGTGCTGCCCTGCTGGGCCGCCTCCACCTGGGCCACCACGGGAGCGACCACTTCCCGCACCGCTGCCTGGGCCCGGGCGCCCCGCAGACCCTCCTGCACGATGCGGTCCGTGACGGCGCGGGCTTCGTCGGTTTCGTCGATGCCCGCCAGCTGCAGGTTGGCCTGGGCATCGATCAGGGCCCGGCCCACCTCCCCCGCCCGCGGCAGGAAAGCCGGCGCCGGCTTGCCGGTGATGGTTTCGATCACGGCACGGCCTACGAGGGTGTCGGCCGTGCCCCCGGAGCTGTCGTCCGTGAGGCGCCGATCGAGGATCTCGCTCACCACCTGCTCCACCACCTCGGGTTCCGCACCCACCAGTTGCAGGTTGGCGGCGGCCTGGATCGCCAGCCGGCTGGTCTTCTCCTGTTCCTTGTCCCTCCGGCGCCTGGCCATGAGGCGCTCACTCCAGCTTCTGGATTTCTGTGCCTTGGTTTTGCCGGCCATGGTGCGGATCTCCGCGCTCTCCCTTCACTCTTTCCAGTTCCGCTTCCGGCTCCTGCGATCCGCGCCATCGCCGCCAGTGAGATCGCTCACAGGCCGCCGAATCCACCGGGCAGGAGGATGGGTGGCTTCGCTCCCGCGGATGCCGTCCCCTATGCCTGCCCCTCTGCAAAGCGCGGATCTGGCTGCTCTGCCGCCGTTTCAGGGCATCCACCCGCCGCTGCTGGAGCCGCTGCTGCAGGGGCAGCTGCCCCTCACCCTGGCGGCAGGACAGGTGTTGATGATGGAGGAAGACGAGGGCATGGGCCTGCTGGTGCTGCGGCAGGGGCTGGCCAAGGTGCGGGGCTTTTCGGCCGATGGAGAGGAGGTGACGCTGGCGGTGCTGGGGCCCCAGTCCCTGGTGGGAGATATGGCCGTGCTGGCCGATGGCCGGCGCACCGCGGATGTGGTGGCCCTCACCGACCTGCAGGCCGTGAAGCTGCGCTCGGAGCCGTTCCGGATGCTGCTGGGCCTCGAGGTGGAGCTGGCTCTGGGTCTGGCAAGGCTGCAGGCCCACCGGCTGCGCGCCCTCAACCGCCGCTTCCTGCTGCGCGGTGCCGATGCCACCACCCGGCTGCTGGCAGCCCTGCTGGAACTGGCCCTGCAGAGCGATCCCTCCCACGATCCCGAGGCCCTGGTGCCGCCCTTGCCCCAGCGGGAGTTGGCCGCGATTGCTGGTTTATCCCGCGAAACCGCCTCCCGATCCCTCAGCCAGCTGCGGCGCCAGGGTGCGGTGTGGTGCGGGGAGGAGGGCATGCGGATCGCCAACCTGGCGCCGCTGCGCAAGCGGGGCCTCTGGCACGGACGGCCCTAGCCTGCCAGTGCTGCGTGCTGCCTCCGATGCGTATTCTTCGGCCTGCCGTCTGGCGTTCCTTCGCTTCCTTCGCCCTGGTGCTGGCCGCGGCGGGCTCAGCCTGGGCGGCTCCGGCCGCCTCCCTGCTGAAGGCACTGAAGCTCCCCCTGCCGAAGCCGGCAGCCAGCCTCTTCGCCGCCAACGCCATCGGCCAGACCAGCCTCAACA
>JBMLOS010000082.1:0-8915 GCA_049242845.1 Prochlorococcaceae cyanobacterium | reverse complement strand
GAGACGGTGGTGCACTACGAGTTCATGCAGGACTTCCGCATCCACTTCCGCCACAGCGACGGCAGCGAGGAGACGGTGCCCTTCTTCGGGCTGGACACCCCCAAGCTCAAGGATGTGTTCGCCCCCAGCTGCCTGAGCTGCTTCGACTACACCAACGCCGGCGCCGATCTGGTGGTGGGCTACATGGGCGCCACCTTCGGGCGGCAGTGGATCACGGTGCGCAATCCCCGCGGCCAGGAACTGCTCGATCTGGTGGAGCCCGAGCTCGACACGGCGCCCGTGACCAGCCGGGGGGACCGCCGTGCCGCCGTGCAGCAGGGCATCGATGCCTATGACAAGGCCCTCCGCCTGCCCCGCTGGCTGGCGGAGCTGGTGGGGGCCGTGGTGCAGCGGATCGGGCCCAGGGGGCTGGAGTACGGCCGCTTCTCGATCGATTCCCACTTCACCCGCAACGCCCTCTGGCTGCGCCGCAACCATCCGGAGATGGCGGAGCGACACATCCCCGCCTTCGCGCGTCGCATTGTGGAGCGATACCGGCTCCCCTCTCCATGAGCGATCGCCTCTGCGGGGTGCTGCTGCATCCCACCGCCCTGCCGGGTTCCCCGGTGTGCGGCACCCTTGGCCGCGCCGCCCACGACTGGATCGATCGCCTCGCCGATGGCGGCATCGGCGCCTGGCAGCTGCTGCCGCTGGCCCCCACCGATGCCACCGGCTCCCCCTACAGCTCCCCCAGCGGTTCGGCCCTGAATCCCTGGCTGCTGGACGCAGGCGAACTGGTGGAGCAGGGCTACCTGCGGGCGGAGGATCTGGCCGGCCTGCCCGGGGAAGACCCCCACGAAGCCGCGGCTGACGCCCCGAGGCTGGATCCCGTAGTGGCGGCCGAGCGGGCCCGGGCCCTGGGCAGCCTGCTGGCGGCGCGCTGGACGGAGCAGCCGGCGGACTGCCGCCGCCGCTTCACGCTCTGGCGGCGGCGCCAGCGCCACTGGCTGCGGGACCATGCCCGCTTCATGGTGCTGCGACGGCTGCAGGAGGGCCGGCCCTGGTGGCAGTGGCCCGGACCCCTGGCCCGGCGCCATGGCCCGGCCCTGCGGGCCCTGGAGCGCCAGCACGGCGGCGCCCTGCTGGAGGAGGCCCTGCTGCAGTGGCATCTGCAGCGCCAGTGGGCGCTGCTGCAGAACCATGCCCATCGCCGCGGCGTGCAGCTGATCGGTGATCTCCCCTTCTATGTGGCCCACGACAGCGCCGATGTGTGGCGCCATCGGCCCCTCTTCTCCCTGCGCTTCGACGGCAGCCTGGATCGCCAGAGCGGCGTGCCGCCCGACTACTTCCTCGCCACCGGCCAGCTGTGGGGCACGCCGGTCTACCGCTGGAGCGTGCACTGGCTGGGGGGGTTCCGCTGGTGGCTCAGGCGGCTGCTGCGCCAGCTCGAACTCTTCGATCGGGTGCGGCTGGATCACTTCCGCGCCCTGCAGGCCTGCTGGAGCATCCCCGGCGCCGATGCCACGGCGGAGCATGGGGTGTGGTGCCCCTCCCCCGGCCGTCCGCTGCTGGGCCTGCTGTGGCTCTGCTGCGCCTGGGGCCGCGGCCTGCTGCCGGATGGCCGCCTGCCGCTGATCGCCGAGGACCTCGGGGTGATCACCCCCCCGGTGGAGGCCCTGCGGGATGCCTTCGCCCTGCCGGGCATGAAGATCCTCCAGTTCGCCTTCGACGGCAACGAGGGCAACCCCTATCTGCCCGCCAACATCCGCGGCGAGCGCTGGGTGGTGTACACCGGCACCCACGACAACGCCACCAGCATCGGCTGGTGGGATTCGCTCGATGAGGGCGGCCGCGACCGGGTGCGGGCGGTGGTGGGAGCCCCGGTGACGGCGCCGGGCTGGCAGCTGCTGGAGCTGGCCCTGGCCACCCCGGCCGAGCTGGTGATCGCCCCCCTGCAGGACCTGCTGGAACTGGACGACCGGGCCCGCTTCAACACCCCCGGCACCGTGGGCGAGAACTGGAACTGGCGGCTCGAGCGGTCGGTGAGCGATCTGGCGGGCCCCCTGCAGGGCTTCGGCGATCTGGCGGCCCGCTACGGCCGCTCCGCAGAGGTGGCTTCGGCGCGGGCCGGCGGGGCCGGGGCCGGCCTCGGGGCGGGATAGCGGTACAGCCCGGCCGTGCTCCCCGGCTGGGGCTGGAGCGGTGAGCCGTTCCAGCGCACGGCGGCGGCCGCCTGCGGGGGCTTGATCCGCACCTCCAGGGGGGGCAGCACCGGCAGGGCCAGGGAGCCGTTCACGCCCTCCAGCTCGGTGCGCAGCCCGCCGGAGCCCACCAGCCCGAGCCGGGCTGGGGCCCGCAGCTCCAGCTCCAGCACCCCCAGACGCTCTGCCGGCTTCTGCTGCCGTTCCCGCTCCAGCAGTCGCAGGCCCTGCCCGCCGGCGGCCTGGCGCAGGGGGCGCAGTTCGGGATGGAGCTCCAGCAGGGCCGAGGCCGCATCCAGGGGCTGGCTCTGCTCGGCCCGGCCGAGCGGCGGCACGGGACGGGTGCTCAGCAGCCCCTGGGCCGCCAGCTTGTACTGCTGCAGGTTCACTGCGTAGACGAGCCCGAGGGTCAGCAGCCCGTAGAGCACGGTGCCCTGCCAGGTGCTGAACACATCGATCGAGCCGGGGGTGAAGCGCTGCAGCAGCAGGCGCCGGCCCGAGGGTTCCACCTCGCTGGTGGGCGGCGGCAGGGCGGCGTCCAGGCTTCCGGTCGGCAGGCCGAGGTGCCGCTCGATCAGCGGCAGCATCGTGCGCAGATAGGTGACCTCCGGCAGCCGGTCGCGCCAGCCCCGCTCGAGCGCCTCGAGCACCGGGGTGCTGATCCGTGTTTCGTCGGCGAGCTGGCGCAGGTTCAGGCCCCGTGCTTCGCGGGCTTCCCGCAGGCGCAGGCCGGCCTGGAGGAGTGGATCCTGGCGAATCTCCGGTTCGCTGCCGGCGGGACCGGCCTTGGCCCTGCGGCCCCACCAGCGCCACGGACGCCGGGGGGCGGGACGGCCGGGCTCCGGGCCGGGGCGTTGTGCCTTGCCGGAGGGGAGATTCACGCAGGGGCGTCCAGGGCCTTCCATTCTTGAGGGTCGAGCTCCCGCCAGCTCCCTTCCCGCAGGTTCCCCAGCTGCAACGCTCCGATCCCAGTGCGCTGCAGATCCAGCACCGGATGGCCCAGCAGCTCGGCCGTGCGCCGGATCTGGCGGTTGCGCCCCTCCCCCATCACCAGCTCGAGCACCGCCCCCCGCGGATGGCGGCCCAGCAGCCGCACCCCCACCGGCGCACTGGGCTGCTCCCCGAGGGGCACCCCGGCGGCCCAGCGCTGCAGGGTGTCGCTGCCGGGATGCCCGAGCACCTCCACCCGGTAGGTCTTGCGGTGGCCGAAGCGGGGATGGGTGAGGCGCAGGGTGAGCGCCCCGTCGTTGGTGAGCAGCAGGGCACCGCGGCTGTCGGCATCGAGGCGACCCACCGGATGGAGGCCGCTGCCGCGGCGCCAGGCGGGCGGCAGCAGGTCGAGCACCGTGGGCCGGCCCTGGGGATCCCGGCAGCTGCTGAGCACACCCATGGGCTTGTTGAGCAGCAGTATCCGCAGGGGCGGACGGCTGCGCAGGGGACGGCCGTCGATCTCGATCCGGTCGCGCTCCGGATCGGCACGGTCTCCGAGGCCGGCCACCCGGCCGTTCAGCCGCACCCGCCCCTGCCGCAGCCACTCCTCCACGGTGCGGCGGGAGCCGAGGCCGGCGGCGGCGATCAGTTTCTGCAGCCGCTCCTCGGCCATGGCGTGTGCTGGGCGGCGGGCGCGCCGCTGGGGGTGGCGGCGGCTGACATTGTCCCGCCGGCCAACCCGGAACGGTTCCGGAATTTGATGGTAGGTTTACGAAACAGGCAAGTTTCGCAACTCCGCCATCCCATGCCTTCGCTCTCCCCGGCTGCCACCGCTGGCTCCGCCACGGGGCCCCATGGTGATCTGGTGCGCTCCTACCTGCGCGACATCGGCCGGGTGCCCCTGCTCAGCCATGAGCAGGAAATCACCCTCGGCCGCCAGGTGCAGGAACTGATGACCCTCGAGGAGACCCGCGAGGAGCTCACCATGCGCAGTGGTGGGCACCCCCCCAGCCTCGAGCAGCTCGCCGTGGAGGTCGGGCTCACCGTGCCTCTCCTGAAGCGCCGCCTGCAGGCGGGCCGCCGCGCCAAGGAGCGGATGGTGGCCGCGAACCTGCGGCTGGTGGTGAGCGTGGCGAAGAAGTACACCAAGCGGAACATGGAGCTCCTGGACCTGATCCAGGAGGGCACGCTCGGGCTGGTGCGGGGCGTGGAGAAATTCGACCCCACCCGCGGCTACAAGTTCTCCACCTACGCCTACTGGTGGATCCGCCAGGGGATCACCCGGGCGATCGCGGAGAAGAGCCGCACCATCCGGCTGCCGATCCACATCACCGAAACCCTCAACAAGCTGAAGAAGGGCCAGCGGGAGCTGAGCCAGGAACTGGGCCGCACCCCCACGCTCACGGAACTGGCCCTGGCCCTGGAGCTGCCGGAGGAGGAGGTGAAGGACCTGCTCTGCCGTGCCCGCCAGCCCGTGAGCCTGGAGACCAAGGTGGGCGACGGCGAGGACACCGAGCTGCTGGATCTGCTGGCCGGCGACGGCGTGCTGCCGGATGAGCTGGTGGACGGCGAGTGCCTCCGGGGCGATCTGAGCTCCCTGCTCGAGCAGCTGCCCGAACTCCAGAGCAGGGTGCTGAAGATGCGCTACGGCATGGACGGCAACGAGCCCATGAGCCTCACCCTGATCGCCAAGACCCTGGGCATGAGCCGGGACAAGACCCGCAACCTCGAGCGGCGGGCCCTGGAGGGCATCCGCTCCCAGTCCGGCCTGCTGCAGGGCTATCTGGTGGCCTGAGCCCCATCCTCAGAAGAACTGGTCGAAGTTGTCGAAATCCACGGCGCTGAAGGTGCCGTCCTGCACCTGCTGCATCAGCCGCTCCAGCTGCACCCAGAGGGCGCCGGCCGTGAGCATCGAGAGGATGAAGGACACCAGCAGCGCCGTCCCGGCGGCGAAACCGAACACCTGCAGGCTGCCGCCGATGAACAGGGTCACCCCGATCACCAGGCCGGTGTAGGGGAGGGTGGTTTCCAGCTGGCCCAGCGGAAGCAGGGCCAGGCGGTCCTGCTTCCAGCCCTCGAGCCGGTCCTGCACCAGCCGCGCGAAGGTGAGGCCGCAGAGCACCGCGATCGCCAGGCCGGCGCCCGCCAGCAGGTAGGGCGGCTGGGGCAGCCGCGCGAACTCCAGCAGGATGTCGGCGGCGTCGAGGTCGCCGAAGAGGCCGCTGGCCGCATCCAGCGAGGCCTCGCCGAGGTCCACCGGCTGCGGGTCAGCGACGACCGCCAGGGAGGAAACCCAGGAAGTGAGGAGGCTGCTGGCGGGAAAACTCACGGAGGCGGAGGGAGCGTTCGGGCGACCCTAGGGCGGTTGGGTTCCGAGCGGCCCCGCATCGCGCCAGCGCTGCTGAACCGCCGCCTCAGGGGCCCCAGCGTTGCGAGCCCAGGAAGGTGAGGTCGACGAAGTCGCTGGCCTGGTGATCGCGGCGGGCCAGTTTCAGCCGGAACCCTCCCAGATCCACATCGTCCATGCGCTCGAACGCCGCCACGAGGGCCTGCCGGCTCGGGTCGGGGCCCGCCCGCTGCAGGGCTTCTCCCAGCCAGCGGGCCGCCAGGAATCCCTCCAGGCTGGTGAAGCCGTAGTGGGCGCTGCGCTGCTGGTTGCGCATCAGTCGCTGGTACTCGGCCACCACCGGCACCCGCCTGTCCCAGGGGAAGGGCACCACCTGGCTGATGCCGATGCCGCTGGCCCTTCCGCCGGGGAGGGCATCCTGCAGCCCGGCGGTGCCCACGAACGACACGTTCATCAGCTGGGCTGTGCTGCCCCGTTTCTGCAGGCTGCGGCTGAAGGCGGCGGAGCTCGGGTAGGCGCTGATGATCACCACGGCGCTGGGATCGGCACGGTGGAGCACATCTGCGGCCGCTTCGGTGTGGGTGGAGTTGCGCTCCACCCCTGCCACCGCCAGGGGTTTCAGTCCGTGGCGAGCCAGGGCGGAGCGGGTGGCCCGCAGGCCGTCCTCCCCGAAGGCATCCTTCTGGTGCAGCACGGCAATGCGGTGCCGGCCGGCGCGCACCAGGTTGTTCACGATCTGGTCGATCTCGGCCTGGTAGCTGGCCCGCAGGTTGAACACCATCGGCCGGAACGGTTCCCGCAGCAGCCTGGCGCCGGTGAGCGGGGCCACCAGGGGGATCCGCTCCTGTTCCAGCAGGGGCAGGATCTCCTTCACCGTGGGGGTGCCCACGTAGCCGAACAGGAGGAAGGCGCGATCGGGGCCGATCAGCTGCCGGGTGTTGGCCAGGGTGAGGGGCGGCTCATAGCGATCGTCGAGGCTCACCAGCCGCAGCCGGCGGCCGTGCACCCCGCCCCGCCGGTTCAGTTCGGTGAACCAGGCCAGGGCCCCCTCGCGGTACTCGCGCCCGAGCTGCCCGGAGGGCCCGCTGAACGGCGCGGACTGGCCCAGCACCAGCTCCCCGCGTCCGGGAGGTGCCGCTGCGGCGGCCGGCGCGCCCCCCGCCACCGGCGGAGCCGGCGCGCCCGGGGCCGGCGGGCCTCCGCTCCAGGGCCGGCCACCAGGCCGGCAGCCCTGGGTGGCCGCCGCCGCGAGCGAGAGCGCGGCGGCGATCAGCAGTGCAGGCCGCGGCTGGGACGGCCGGGTGATCCCACGCAAGGCCACACCTAGGGTCGGGCCGACCTTCACCCACGGGCCGGTGCGCAGCCAGAAGCGCTGGAACCTCTTGGCCATCACCTCGGTGGTGCTGGCGATGATTCTGGCCCTGATCGCGATCGGCAGGATCGATGTCACCCAGGTGCACAGCCGCGATGCCCTGCGGCTGTCCGCATCGGCCCGGGCCCTGATCACCGATCCGCGTCAGCTGCCGCCCAGCGGCTGGAGCACCGTGCGGGGCGATCTGCTCAGCGAGGGGGAGGCCCGCGTCGATCAGCAGGAGCTGGAGGCGGCGAAGCATCACGTGCAGGTGGGGATCTATGCCAACTCCACCTCCGAGCTTGACCTCAGCGTTCCGAGCTATTCGGCCAGTGGTTATGTATGGCTGCGTTGGCAGGAACCGCTGCAGCGCTACCTCGAGGCCAGCGGCGCCACGATCGATCAGCGCTTCTCTCTGCTCAACACCCTGATCACCGATGCGCCCCCGCAGCTGCAGCCGGTGGGGAAGGAGCCGGAACGTCTAGCCGATGGCAGTTACTACCAGCTGTTCAGTTACCGCGGCCGCTACTACCTCGATCTGGCCAGCTTTCGCCACTATCCCTTCATGAGTGTCAGCCTGCCACTAGCCATCGAAGCCGATGATGTCGATGGCTCCCTCGACTACCGCAACCTGCGGCTCGAGGCTGATACCCGAAACAGCGGCATGGGCCTCTATGCCCGCATCATCGGCTGGCTCAATCAGGGCTGGTCGATCGCCGAATACCGCCATCACTACGCCAGCAACTTCGGCCTCGGGGGTGGCGAGAGCGATTACAGCCTGATCCTGTACGAGATCTCCTTCGGCACCTCCTCCTGGGCCGCCTTCTGGCGCCTGCTGCTTCCCCTGGCGGTGCTGATGGCGATGGTGCTGCTGGTGTTCAAGGTGCGGGCCGATGAGCAGGATGCGCGCGCCAGCATCCCGGTGACCGTGCTGCTCACCCTGGTGTTCCTGCAGCAGACCTATCGCGAGGACCTGCCCGATCTGCCCTTCCTCACCTACCTTGATCAGGTGTATGTGGTGGCCTATGTCGTCACCCTGGTGGCCTTCGTGCTGGTGATCTGGATCGGCCGCCGCTATGCCCACATGGAGGCTGTCGACGACGCCACGGCCCGCGAAACCCTGCAGAAACGGCTGGAATCCCTGGACAACGGCTGGCCGCTCCTGGTGGTGGCCTTCGGCGGCGCTGCCGTGGCGGTGGCCTGGATGCTGATCCCGCCGGGAACCTGAATTCAGGCCGCGGCCGTGAGCGGATTGAGGCGGGCCAGCATGCCGCTCGCCAGCTTGCGGGCCGAGAAGGTGCGCCGCAGCAGGCCGAGCAGGGAGCGCAGGTCTTCGGTGTGCAGCCTGTCGCCCTGCACCAGGGTGAGCAGCAACCGCTGGCGCAGGCTGCTGCCTTCCGGCCCCAGCAGCAGCCGCAGCCCGTCGCGGGCCACGGGCAGCAGGTCCGGGCTGGCCTGGTCGCCCTCCACCACCTGCAGCAGGTTCTCCAGCCGCTCGATCCGCAGGCGGCCGTCGCGATCGAAGATCACTTCCAGCAGCTTCTCGCGCATTTCGGCGGTGTCGCCGGCCAGCAGGCGCCGGGCGACGTAGGGATAGGCCACCCGGATGATCTTGAAGCTCGGGTCCAGCCGCAGGGCCAGGCCCTCCTGGCTCACCACCGCCCGGATGATCAGGGCGAAGCGGGCCGGCACCCGGAAGGGGTAATCGAACATCAGCTCCGAGAAGCGATCGGTGATCGCCTTGAAGTTGAAGCTGCCCACGTTCTCGCCGAGGGCTCCTCCGAGCACCTCCTCCAGGGCCGGAATGATCGGGGTGCGGTCGGTGCTGGGGTTAAGGAAGCCCAGATCCACGAAGTCCTGGGCAAGGGCCTCGAAATCGCGGTTGATCAGATGCACCACCGCTCCGGTGAGGGTGAGGCGGTCGGCATCGCTGATCGAATCCATCATGCCGAAGTCCACATAGGCCATATGGCCCAGGGAACCGGTGCGGCCCGGCAGGGCGAAGAGGTTGCCGGGGTGGGGATCGGCGTGGAAGTAGCCGAACTCCAGCAGCTGCTGCAGGCCCGAGATCACGCCGGTGCGGATCAGGGCGGCGGGATCGAGGTGA
>JBMLOS010000081.1:0-2999 GCA_049242845.1 Prochlorococcaceae cyanobacterium | reverse complement strand
GTCGGCGCATCCCTGTGAGCAACGGCGGCATCGATTGCCGCTGGCTTCATTACGCCGTTCGCTGAGCCGGATGCCGGGGTCCGAGAATCGCCTCCAACACGTTTCGTCTGCGATGCCCTTGAACCTGAGCCTGCTGCTAGGAAGCGCGACTGCGGCTAGAGCTCCATCACTGGAGGCGGTGCCGCTTGAAGCACAGGTGCTTTTCATCGGGCTCGTGTTTCTTGGCACCCTGATCGTGAGCCGCTTCTCGATCCGCATCGGGATACCGGCGATCCTTGGCGTCCTGGCCCTAGGCCTGATGATCAACATCCATGTTCTAGATGTCAGCCATGAGGAAATAGAAACACTACACGTATTTGGATTAGCACTCCTATTATTTTATGCGGGACTAAAAACAGATCTCCAATCGATTCGCGGCTTCCTCGAGTACGGCTTACTTCTAGCCATTGGAGGGGTTGCTATCTCCACACTGATCCTGGGCGCAGCCATCTTCTGGCTGAGCTCAGCCAATGGGAGCAGCCTCGTTCCAGGGCTAGCCGAAACCATGCCCCTTGGAGCAGCATTTGTCATTGCCGCCTGCCTGGGGTCCACCGATGCTGGTGCCACCTTGAGTGTGCTGCGGCAGGTACAGCGACAGGTACCCGAACGAGTGCGAAATCTGCTCGAATTCGAGTCGTCGGTGAATGATCCCTCAGCGCTGATCATCTACAGCATCTGCCTGAGCTTCTTCACCGTCACTGCCGGCACGAGCGAATCAATGTCAGCGATGGCCCTGAGCGCTTCAAGCAACCTGTTGCAGAAGCTGGGCTCAGGACTCCTGGTAGGCGTGGGATTTGGCTATGTAGCCAAGCTAGTTATCAACCACTTCGTAATCGAAAAGGAACAGCTTCTAGTAGTGGCGATGTCGATTGCATTTGTGGATTACGGTTGCGCCCATTTCCTGGGAGGATCGGGGTACGAGGCGGTGTATGTGACGGGCGTATTCATGGCCAACCTGCACTACAAGGATGCGCAGATCAATCACCAGAGCATTCAGGAAGTTCTGCTGCCGTTCAACACGATGACCGAAATCAGCATCTTTCTGCTGTGTGGCCTGTTGGTGAATCCTGCTGATCTGATCCCCTGTCTGCCATCCGGTGTTGCTGCTGGCGCGGCCTTGATGCTGCTGGCGAGGCCGGTGAGTGTGTTCTGCTTTCGACACTTCTCACCGTTCAACCTCCGGGATTCCAGCCTAATTGCCTGGTGCGGTCTGCGCGGGGCGGTACCACTAGCTCTCTCCTTCAACGTGGCCGAAGCCATCCCCAACCTGAGAGGATTAGATCCGGCCATAGCGACTGAGCTGGCTCAGAATGGCCAGAGCATCGTGTTCATCGCCGTGATCCTCAATTTGCTGGTGCAGGGCCTCTCGCTACCACCGGTCTGCCGCTGGCTCAACGCCCCACCAACGCCCGCGTCGTCTTCGTGAGGCCCGCCATCGTTTCTGGCAAATAGGGTCCTTTCGTGAGGTAGCCGCCCACGCGCAGCAGGATCCCGCTGAGCACCAGGTTGGCGGCGGCCCACGCCAGCAAGGCCGGGATCCAGCCCCAGCCCTTGATGAGCACGAGCCACAGCACAAACGCCAGCTCACCAGCCAACACAGCCGCCAAGAGGGCCGCCATCCCGGCCCCTAGCAGCAGCACACCCACGATCAGCCGCCGCTTCTCCCGGTCGACCTCCTTGAGGGCGATGCGCACATGCAGATCCATCACCGAGGTGACCAGACCGGTGATGCGCGAAGCGGCTTCCAGAGGAAGCCCACGGCGGCGCTCCTCACGACCGTTGCCGCTGCTCTCTGTCATGCCGAACGCCGGCCCGAAGCCAGCAGCAGACCCACCAGCACACCCACACCCGCGGCAATGCCCAGGGCCATCAGCGGCCGCTCCCGCACGGGCTTCTCGATCCGGGGCCGCAGGCTGGCGTTGAGATCATCGAGCAGGTGTTCGAGCTGCTCCTCCAGCGGGCGCAGGGAATCGGCCAGGTGATGGGCCTGATCACCGGTGACTTGCACCAGCTCGAGCAGCTGCTGCGTCACACCCTCACTGGTGCGCCCCGTCTGACGGGCGATCACCTCCACAACGGTGTCAAAGCTGCCGCGGGTGGCCTCGAGCGTGTGACGAGCCACCTCAGGCCATTCACGCTGGATCGAAGGCAGGAGACTCTCGAAGCGATCCCGGAACTGACGGGCCGCAGCGCTCTCCACAGTTGGACCAGAGGCCTGAGGCTCAGCGGTGGTATCGCCGGCGGGGTTTGGATCCATGACGCAACAAGCCCGAATGGCTGCGGTGCTGCGCTCAAGCTAAGGACGGCGACTTGAAAACGTCAGGGGCTCCGCTACCTTGCATCTGCTCGGCGCTCGGGCCTGTTGGTTCACATCAATCAGGTAGAGCTCACGCACTTCAAGTCGTTCGGGGGGTCGATGACCATCCCCCTCGAGCAGGGCTTCACGGTGGTGACCGGCCCCAACGGCAGCGGCAAGAGCAACATTCTCGACGGCGTCTTGTTCTGCCTAGGCCTGGCCAGCAGCCGCGGCATGCGGGCGGAACGCCTGCCTGATCTGGTGAACAGCTCCATGCTCAAACAGGGCAAGGCGGCTGAAACCGTGGTGACGGTGCGCTTCGACCTGCGCGACTGGCAGCCCGACGAAGCCGAAGCCGGCCTGGAGCCCGCCGAGGAGGGACCCTGGATCAAGCCAGGGCAACAGGAGTGGTCAGTGACCCGCCGGTTGCGCATCGCCCCCGGCGGCACCTACGCCAGCAGCTACAGCGCCGATGGCGTGGCCTGCAACCTGCAGCAGCTGCAGACCCAGCTGCGCCGCCTGCGGGTGGATCCCGAGGGCAGCAACGTGGTGATGCAGGGCGATGTGACCCGCATCGTGTCGATGAGTGCCAAGGAACGGCGCGGCATCATCGATGAACTGGCCGGCGTGGCCCTGTTCGATTCGCGCATCGAGCAGACCCGCA
>JBMLOS010000080.1:0-2916 GCA_049242845.1 Prochlorococcaceae cyanobacterium | reverse complement strand
CGGCCGCCAGGCGCCCCCACTTCTCGTAGATCAGCCCCATGTTCTTGAGGCAGGACGGGGAGTTGGGGTTGGCCTCGAGCGAGCGGCGGTAATACTCCAGCGATTTCTCCTCCTCGCCGTTGCTCATGTAGATGATCGCCATGTTCTTGAGGATCTCGCCCTTGTCGATGGAGTTCTCCTCGAGCTTCAGGGCCTCCTCGTAGTTCTCCAGCGCCTCGGCGTAGTCGCCGTCGTTCTGGGCGGAGAGGCCATCGCGGTAGTACACATAGGCCTCCTTCGCCTTCGGATCGATCGGCAGCAGCTTCACGATCAGATCGGCCATCACCGTGAAGCTCTTGTCGATGAAGTTGTCGTTGCGCTGACTGCGGGGCACGGGGAGGTCCGGAACGGCGTGGCCCCATCCTGCAACGCTTTCCCTGCCTAGCCTGCGGGCACCGTGGGTGGATCGTGAGCGACCGGTTGCCTCCTGCCGTGCTCGGGCCGGCGTCCCCGCGCACCCCGCCCCCGAAGGCTGAGCCGCCGGAAGCCCTCCCGCCGGATGCCTTGCCGACGCAACCCCTGCCTGCGGCCTCGCTGCCCCCTGAGCCCCTGCTGCTCGAGGTGGAGGGGATGAAGTGCGGCGGTTGCGTCCGGGCCGTGGAGCGCCGCCTCCGGGAGCAGCCGGGGGTGCGGCAGGCGAGTGTGAATCTCCTCACCCGCACCGCCTGGGTGGCCGTCGAGCCCGGCGGCGTTTCCGCCGTGTTGCCGGCCCTGGTGGAGAGCCTGGCCACCCTGGGCTTCGCGGCACGGCCCCGCGGCGAGGAGGAGCCCGCCCTGGAGCGCCAGCGGCAGCGGCACGAGCGCCACTGGTGGCAGCAGTGGCGCCAGCTGGTGGTGGCGCTGCTGCTGCTGCTGCTCTCCGGGCTCGGCCACCTGGCCATGGTGGGCGGCCTGCCGCCGGCGCTGCTGCAATCCCCGGGTGGCCCCCTGGCGTTGCTGGTGAGCCCCACGGCCCATGCCCTGGTGGCCACCTTCGCCCTGATGGGGCCGGGGCGGCCGATCCTGGTGCGCGGCCTGCGGGCCGCCCTGGCCGGCCTGCCGAGCATGGACACCCTGGTGGGCCTCGGCGTGGCCAGCGCCTACGGCGCCAGCCTGGTGGCCTATCTCTGGCCCTCCACCGGCTGGCCCTGCTTCTTCAACGAGCCGGTGATGCTGCTCGGCTTCGTGCTGCTGGGTCGCTTCCTCGAGGAGCGGGCCCGTCACCGCACCGGCCGGGCCCTCGAAGCCCTGGCCCGGCTCCAGCCGGACACGGCGCTGCTGCTGCTCGGGGACGACCCCCCCCGCGAGGTGCGGGTGGGCGGCCTGCGGCCCGGCGATCGGGTGCGCCTTCTGCCCGGCGATCGGGTGCCGGTGGACGGGGTGGTGCGCGAGGGCGCCTCGGCGGTGGATGTCTCCAGCCTCACCGGCGAACCCCTGCCCCTGCAGGCCGGGCCCGGCACCGCTCTCGATGCCGGCAGCCTCAATCTCGAAGCTTCCCTGGTGCTGGAGGTGAGCCGCCCCGGCTCCCAGAGCGCCGTGGCCCGCATCCTGCGGCTGGTGGAGCAGGCCCAGGCCCGCAAGGCGCCGATCCAGGGCCTCGCCGACCGGGTGGCCGGCCGGTTCACCCTGATCGTGCTGGCTCTGGCCCTGGCCACCTTCCTGTTCTGGTGGCGCTGGGGGACGGAGCTGTGGCCCCAGGTGCTGCAGGCGGCCCCGGCGCTGCCGGCCCTGGCGCCCGTCGCCCATGGGGCGCACGGCGGCCACACCGCCCTCGGCGGCGGTGCCACCTCCCCGTTCTCCCTGGCCCTGCAGCTCGCCATCGCCGTGCTGGTGGTGGCCTGTCCCTGCGCCCTGGGCCTGGCCACCCCCACCGCGATCACGGTGGGTTCCGGCCTGGCGGCCAGCCGCGGCCTGCTCTTCCGCGGCGGCGATGCGATCGAGACCGCCGCCACCCTGCGCACGGTGCTGTTCGACAAGACCGGCACCCTCACCCTGGGCCGTCCCCTGGTGAGCGCCGTGCACGCCCTGCCGGGCACAGCGCCCGATCGGCTGCTGCAGCTGGCCGCCAGCCTCGAGCAGCACACCCGCCATCCCCTCGCCCATGCGCTGCTGCAGGAGGCCGAGCGGCGCGACCTGCCCCTGCTGGCGGTGAGCGAGGCCCGCACCCGCAGTGGCGAAGGGGTGGAAGGCACCGTGGCCGGTGAGGCCACCCTCCGGGTGGGCCGCCTCGACTGGCTCGCCGCCGAGGGGGTGGCCAGCGAGGGGCTGGCGGAGGCCTGCGCTGCCCTGGAGGCCCAGGGCGCCAGCGTGCTGGCCGTGGCGGCCGGCACGCGCCTGCTCGGGCTGGTGGCGGTGGAGGACCAGCCCCGCAGCGATGCCCGCAGCACCCTGGACCGCCTCCGCGGCCAGGGCCTCGCCCTGGGCCTGCTCAGCGGCGACCGGGCCGCGGCCGTGCAGCGGCTGGGCCAGCGTCTCGGCCTCCAGGAGGCCGAGCTGGCCTGGGAACTGCGGCCGGAGCAGAAGCAGGAACGGATCCACGGCTGGAGTTCGCGCGGTCCGGTGGCGATGGTGGGCGACGGCATCAACGACGCCCCGGCCCTTGCCGCCGCCGATCTGGGCATCGCGGTGGGAACCGGCACCCAGATCGCCCAGGACACGGCCGATCTGGTGGTGCTCGGGGATCGGCTCGAGGGGGTGGTGGAGGCCCTGGCGATCGCCCGGCGCACCATGGCCACCGCCCGCCTCAACCTGCTCTGGGCCTTCGGCTACAACCTGATCGTGCTGCCGATCGCCGCCGGGGCCCTGCTGCCTGCCTTCGGCATCCTGCTCACCCCGCCCCTGGCGGCCCTGCTGATGGCCCTCAGCTCGATCACGGTGGTGGGCAATGCCCTGCTGCTG
>JBMLOS010000079.1:4885-5703 GCA_049242845.1 Prochlorococcaceae cyanobacterium | reverse complement strand
TCGGCGACATCGCCTACCCCCTGGTGGCCGACCTCAAGAAGGACATCGCCCGCGCCTACGAGGTGCTCGACGAGGAGGCCGGCGTGGCCCTGCGCGGTCTGTTCATCATCGATCCCGATGGTGTGATCATGCAGAGCACCATCAACAACCTGCCCGTGGGCCGCAGCGTCGACGAGACCCTGCGTCTGCTGCAGGCCTTCCAGCACATCCGCAACAACCCCGACGAGGTGTGCCCCGCCAACTGGACCCCCGGCGAAAAGACCATGAAGCCCGATCCCGTGGGCAGCAAGGAGTTCTTCGCCGCCGTGAACTGAGCCCGGCTTCCCTGCCGGTTCGCTCTCTGCCTGTTCGTTCTGTTTCAGGGGCCCTGCGGGGCCCCCTTTTTTCTGGGCTCCTAGAGCAGCGACAGAGTTCCCTGTCCCCCGTCCAGCCGTGCCATCCGCCCGAGCGGCAGGGCGAGATTGGGGCGGCCGTGGCCCACCGGCAGACGCCCCACCAGCGGCACGCCCAGGTCGCCGAGGCGCTCCAGCAGCACCTCCTCCATGGTGAGGTCCCCCGGCATCACATCCTCCGGCGTCCACTGGAAGCGGCCCAGGCCCACGCCGGCCACCCCGCGCAGCACCCCCGCCGTCCGCCACTGGGTGAGCATCCGGTCCACCCGGTAGGGAGCCTCGCCCACGTCCTCGAGCACGAGCAGGCAGCCCTGCAGGTTGGGTAGCCAGGGCGTGCCGATCAGGTGGGTGGCCACGGTGAGATTGGTCACCACCAGGCGGCCCTCGGCCACTCCCGGCCGCCAGCCCTGCCCCCGCAGCGGCTCC
>JBMLOS010000079.1:0-4875 GCA_049242845.1 Prochlorococcaceae cyanobacterium | reverse complement strand
GCCGCGCAGCAGCCGCACCAGCCGCGACCACTGGGCGTCATCGCCGTGCAGACCCCCGTGGATCGCGCCCCCCCGGCCGCTGGCACATTGCGCCAGGAGCAGGGCGCTCGCATCGGAGAAGCCGACCAGCCACACGGGCCGCGCCGGCTCCTGCCAGCCGCTCTCCAGCAGGCGGGCGCTGCCCCAGCCGGCCGTGACCGCCAGCAGCGCCTCGGCCCGCTGCCCCTGAATCGCCTCCTCCAGGGCAGTGCGGCGCTGGTGGTCGGTGCCGGAGAACCACTGCCAGCGCCGCCCCGTGGCCGGCGGCACCACCAGCTCCCAGCCGGCACCCTGCACCCGCGGCCCCAGCAGCGCCAGTTCCTCCCGCGGCTGCTCCCACCAGGTGCCCGGGGCGATCGCCACCACGCGGCTGCCGGGCTTCAGCGGCGGCGGCATCGGCAGGGACCCAGCGGCGCCGGATCCAATCCGGTTGCCGGAGGCCGCTCCAGCGGCACCAAGGGCCGGGGCGGCCAGACCCGCCAGGGCCGCCAGAACGCTCCGCCGGCCCCAGCGCGCCACCGGGGGCAGACCCCTCAGGCGCCCACCGCCGCCAGCAGGCGGCGGCCATCGATGCCGCCGGTGGCCGGATCGCAGGCCCGCTCGGGGTGGGGCATCAGGCCGAGCACGTTGCCGGCGGGGTTGGTGAGCCCGGCCACATCGCCCATCGAGCCGTTCGGGTTCTCGGCGTAGCGCAGCACCACGCAACCCTGATCCTCCAGGGCCCGCAACTGCTCGGGGTCCACCTGATAGCGCCCCTCCCCATGGGCGATCGGCAGAGTGATGCTCTCGCCGGCGCTGTAACCCCCGAGCCAGCGGCAGGGCCCCGGCTGCACCGTGAGGCGGCTGGGCTCACAGAGAAAGTGGAGGTTCTCGTTGCGGGTGAGCGCACCGGAGAGCAGGCCCATCTCGGTGAGCACCTGGAAGCCGTTGCAGATGCCCAGCACCGGGCCGCCCCGCTCGGCGAAGGCGCGCACCTCCTCGAGCACCGGCGCGAAGCGGGCGATCGCACCGCAGCGCAGGTAGTCGCCGTAGCTGAAGCCGCCGGGTAGCACCACCGCCTCGAGGCCGGAGAGGTCGCGCTCCTCATGCCAGAGGAAGCGGGTAGGCCGTCCGAGGCACCCCTCCATCGCCCAGCGCACGTCCCGGTCACAGTTCGAGCCGGGGAACACCACGATGCCGATGGTCATGGGGGAAGGGGGCGGGGAAGGGGCGCAGGGATCGGGGGAGGGGGGCGGCTCAGCCAGCCTCGTAACGGCTCAGCCGGCCTCGTGCAGCTCGAGCGACCAGTTCTCGATCACCGGATTGGCCAGCAGCCGGTCGCTGAGCAGCTCCACCTGGGCCTGGGCGGTGGCCCGATCGGGTGCCTCGAGCTCCAGTTCGATCGCCTTGCCGATCCGCAGACGCTGCACGCCCTCCACCCCGAGCCGAGCAGCCGCCGCCCGGGTGGCCTCGCCTGCCGGATCGAGCACCGAGGGACGCAGGGACACCTGGACGCGAGCGCTGTAGAGGGGCACCGGGGCTGTCGGAGATTTGTTAAATCTTGGCAGCCCACTGCCCCCTTGACAGATGCGCTAGTCAGCGTGAGGGAACCCCGCAGTGCCGCCATGGCGTCGGCTCCAGTCGGTCCGCATTCCCGCCCTCTTCGGACCGCTCGGCTGGGTGTGCTGCTGCTTGCCATTTCCTTGGCGGCCGGGGTTCTGGAACCGGGGGCCCACGCCGGCCAGCTGGGTCCTGCCGCGGAGGCCGAAGGGACGGGCCGGGTGCACCTGGATTGCCAGGTGGCCGGCGGACCGTGGCAGCCCTGCGACATGCAGGTGGAGAGCGTGGGGGAGCGCTGGAAGCTGTTGGTGGGCCCCCACACCTATGAGTTCCTGCACGACGGTAAGGGAACCGTGCGCATGCGCCAGGCCCCCGGCCCCGCTCCCTGGCGCACGGTGCAGAGCAGCTGGACCGCAGACGCCGCCCTCTGCTGGGACGGCCTCTGCGCCCGGGGCGACATCCCGCTCGACTGAGCCTCCGCTCAGACCACCGCCGCGCCGAGGGCCTGCTCGAGCGTGGCGCGGCAGGCGGCGTCATCAAGGCCCAGCCCCAGCACCACCAGCTCCAGGCCGGCGGGCTGCGGCGCGGTGGCCGGAGCGCCGCTCTCGAACCAGCACTCCAGCCGCGGACCCACGGCCTGGATCTGCAGCGGACGGGGCCGATCGGCCATCCATAGCCAGCCCTTCAGGCGGATCAGCCCGTGGTGGCGGATGAGTTCCTCAAGGGCCCTCTCCACTGCCGGGCGGCTCCAGGAGCCGGGCAGCCGCAGCACGGCCGAATCCATCGCCACGTGGGTGTGGTCGTGGTGGTCGTGGTCGTGGTCTTCCTCGTGGTTGTGGTGATCGTGGTCGTGATGAGCGCCCTGGTGATCCTGGTGATCGTGGTCGGAATCCAGGGATCGCCGGCACTGGAGCAGCAGCTCCGGATCGATCACGCCCCGCGCCACCGGCAGCACCGCCGCCCCCGGGCGCAGGCGGGCGCCCAGCTGGCCGCGCAACGCATCGAGGGATTCCGCCGGAACCCGATCGGCCCGGCTCAGCAGCACCAGATCGGCCGCCGCGAGCTGGTCCTCGAACAGCTCCTCGATCGCGGTGGCGTGATCGAGGCTCGGATCGGCGCGGCGCTGGGCCTCCAGCACCTCCGGATCGGCCACCACGGATCCGGCCGCCAGCGATTCGCCATCCACCACCGTCACCACCGCATGCACGCGGGTGCGGGCCCGGATCGCGGGCCAGCGGAACGCATCCACCAGGGGAGCCGGCAGCGCCAGGCCACTGGTCTCCACCAGGATGCCGTCGAGCTGGTCGGCCCGCTCCAGCAACCGCTCCATCGTGGGCAGGAAATCGTCCTGCACCGTGCAGCAGAGGCAGCCGTTGGTGAGCTCCACCAGCCGGCCCTCGAGTTCCTCCTCCGGGCAGAAGCCGCACTCGCGCAGCAGGGCGCCGTCGATGCCCACATCGCCGAATTCATTCACCAGCACCGCCAGCCGCTGGCCGCTGTGGAGCAGCAGATGGCGCAGCAGGGTGGTCTTGCCGGCGCCCAGAAAGCCGGTCACCACGGTGACCGGCAGCCGGGTGCCTGCCGAGGTTGGGGAGAACACCACCGGCTCAGCCCACCAGGCTCGACCAGGCCCAGGCGCCGCCGCAGCCGATCAGGCCCGCGGCCAGCAGTCGCTGGCGGCCCGGGGTGAGACCGGCGGCGGCGCGGCGCAGCACGCCGAGCGCCAGCAGCAGCAGGGCTCCCTGGCTCAGCAGCAGCCCCACCAGATAGAAGGCCACCGGCATGGCGCTCCAGCCGAGCACCGAGGAACTGAGCACGTAGCCGTGCAGGGCGAAGGCCGGCACCAGGCTCCAGCGGGGCAGACGCTGCAGCTGCACCAGGCCCACCACCGCCAGGCTCAGGGCCACGGCGGCTTCCGCGCCGGGCAGATCGGGCAGCACCAGCCCCACCACGCTGCCGGCCAGGCCGGTGGCCAGCAGGGCCAGCATCCAGGCGCTGCGCTGGGCCAGACCCACCAGGGAGAGGGCCAGCAGGAAGAGAAGGTGATCGGGGCCGATCAGGGGATGGGCCAGACCGCTCAGCAACCCGTTCACCGGGGTGGGCTGCAGCCCGAGGATCTCGATCAGGTGGTGGGCCTGGGCCGGCACGGCCACCAGCAGGGAGGCCAGGCCCAGCAGGCCACAGGCCAGCAGGCCGAAACGGCTGCGGAGAGGCGCGTCGCCGGTCCGCGGAGAACTCAGGGTCATGGGGCAGTCCGGTCCGCGCCGGGAGGAGAGAACAACCGGTGGGCGTTCTGGCTGGACCCCGGAACCGGGATCTTCACAGCTGCGGGACAGCGCCGGATTCGCACCGGACTTTCCCCGTTACCTCCGGAGGCTGATCCCCTCCGGAACCGGACCCTGAATCTATGCGCTCATCCCCATCCGTGCCCTGAGCGCTGCCTGCCCGGAGCGATCCGTGCCCAGAGGGATCCGCGCCCCGCAGCGGGTCAGCGGCAGCCGAGGCTCTCGGCGGTGTCCACGCCGGTGCGGGAGTTGGTGCCCTCCGCCCGGCGGCAGAGCGCCTTCTGCTCGGGCAGATCGAGCACGGCCTCGCTGAAGTCTGCGCCGCTGATCTCGGCGTCGCGGAAGCGGCTCTGCATCAGCATCGCGTTGCGCAGCACGGCGTCGCGCAGGTCGGCGCCATCGAAGCGGCTGGCGTAGGCCACCACATCCCCCAGATCCGCCCCCCGCAGGTTGCTGTTGCGCAGGTTGCTGTTGTTGAACACGGCGCCGCGCAGATCGGCCTCGCTGAAGTCGAAACCCGCCAGCTCGGCCTTGAGGAATTCCTGCTGCTTGAGATCCCGGCCGTGCATGTCGGGCTGCAGATCCTGCAGGGCGCGCTGGCCCCGCAGCTCCGGGGCGGTGATCGCCCAGGCCGGCGGCGCCGGCAGCAGCACGGCGGCATGGAGCGACACCAGGATCCCGGCCAACGCGCAGGCGGCGGACCGGAGACAACGGCGAAGCATCACGACGCGGGTACGGTGGCCCCACAAGCTATGCCAGGCCGCTGTTCCCCGCGGCTGGCCAGCCGGCTCTCCCTCTCGTTCATGAGCATGTCCCTGCGGGTGGTGGTGCCACCCCACCCCCTGATCGGCCATTGGCTCACGGTCCTGCGGGACGCCCAGACCCCCCCGGCGCTCTACGCCACGGCGATGGCGGAACTGGGGCGCTGGCTCACCGACGAGGCCCAGCGCGACTGGCTGCCCCACCGCCCGGTGCCGGGGCAGACCCCCCACGCGGCCACCGAAGGCACCGG
>JBMLOS010000078.1:0-11840 GCA_049242845.1 Prochlorococcaceae cyanobacterium | reverse complement strand
CCCCATGCCTTTCAAGAGCACCGTGGGTGACTACCAAACAGTCGCCACCCTGGAGACCTTCGGCTTCCTCCCGCCGATGACCCAGGACGAGATCTACGACCAGATCGCCTACATCATTGCCCAGGGTTGGAGCCCGCTCGTCGAGCACGTCCACCCCAGCCGTTCCATGGCCACCTACTGGTCTTACTGGAAGCTGCCCTTCTTCGGCGAGAAGGACCTCGGTGTGATCGTGAGTGAGCTCGAGGCCTGCCATCGCGCCTACCCCGACCATCACGTTCGTCTGGTCGGCTACGACGCCTACACCCAGAGCCAGGGCGCTTGCTTCGTGGTGTTCGAAGGCCGCTGATTTTCAGCCCTTCCACCTAAGAGATCCCGGTCCGAGGGGCCGGGATCATTTCTTCGAATCAGTCATTTCATTCACCGGGCGGAGATGGCCAGCACATCCAGTCGTGACGCAGCTCTGGAGCGCCGTAAGGCCCTCACCACTGGCGGCAAGAAGGCCGCCGGCCGCTACAGCTCCACCGCTGGACGCGTGCGCTCGGCTGCCGATGCCCGGCCCATCCGCTCCGGAGCCCCCGAGCCGGAAGCGCGCCCTGCGGCGCCGGCACCGAGCCGCCCCAGTCGTCCCAGCCGCCCCTCCAGGCCTGCCGCCGCTGATGCCGGCGTCACCCTGAGCCGTCCGGCCGCAGCCCCGGTGCGCAGCGCCGCCCGGCCGATCAGCAATCCCAGCCGCGAGCTCGTGCTCGCCCGCCGCGAATCCCTCAGCAAGCGGGGCAAGAAGGCGGACACCAGCCGTGACCGCACCCGCAACGAGACCCGCCGGCCCGTCGCCGCCCCCGAAGCCGCCGCTTCCACCGGCAAGTGCAAGTGCCAGGAGGCACGCCAGGAAGCCCCTGCCGCAGCCCCCTCCCGCCGCCGCGCTGCTGCCGCCGATGGCGGCTCCAGCCTGGGCAGCTCTCTGGCGGCCCGCGCCGCTGCCGCCGGCCCCGAGCGCCGCACCTCCGCCAAGCGCCACGCCCAGCACAACCCCAGCCGTGCCCTGGTGCTGGCCCGCCGTGAGGCCCTGAGCAAGCGCGGCAAGTCGGCCAACACGCCGGCCACCTCCCGCACCGCCGCCATGGCCCGCCAGGGGAACCCCGATCTCTCCACCCGGGAGCTGGCCCAGAAGGTGCGCGAACTCAAGAGCAAGGTGGGCGCCAGCGGAGCCATCCGCGGCAGCGGCACCACCCGCCCCAGCGGTCCCAACCGTCATGGTGCCCGCCAGGCCGCCGCGGCCGATGCCCACTGGAAGGTGGGCGCCAGCGAGACCCTCCGCGGCCAGACCGTGACCGGCACCCAGGCCAACCGTTCCCCCAAGACCACCGGCAACGAGGCCAGCACCTGCCGCACCATCACCGGCACCGAATACATGGGTGCCGAGGTCTTCCAGACCTTCTGCCAGGACCGTCCCGCTCCGGTGCAGCCTGCCAAGGTGCGCGTCACCGCCACCACCCATGGCAACCGTGTGACCGGCAATGAGGTGGGTCGCTCCGAGAAGGTGACCGGCGATGAGCCCGGCACCTGCCAGAGCATCACTGGCACCGAGTACATCTCCGCCAACCAGGCCCTGGCCTACTGCGGCGGTGTCGAACCCGCCCCCCGCAAGGTGGGCCAGAGCCAGACCGTGGGCGGCCGCCCCGTCTCCGGCGTGATGGTGGGCCGTTCCGAGAAGGTGACCGGCGATGAGCCCGGCTCCGGCCGCCAGCTCACCGGCACCCAGTACCTCGGCAGCGAGCCCCAGGCCCCCGGCCGCGCTCCCGTGAAGGTGAGCACCCTCCAGACCCTGCGGGGCACGGGCATCACCGGCACCCACGTGGGCCGCAGTGAGCGCGTCACCGGCGATGAGCCCGGCAGCTGCCGTCGCATCACCGGCGACGAGTACATCGGCCGCCAGCAGTACGACTCCTTCTGTGGTGCCCAGCCCGAGCCCGAGGCCCCCAAGGTGGGCTTCAGCGTCACCAACCGCGCCCAGGTGGTGAGCGGCACCCGCACGGGCCGCTCCAGCAAGGTGACCGGCGATGAGCCCGGGACCTGCAAGGCCGTGACCGGCACCCCCTATGCCGGCCTCGAGCAGGCCGCCGACTGGTGCTCCGGCAACCAGCTGCAGGAGATCCGTCAGCGCACCCCCGCCCGCCTGGGCACCCCCGGTCCGAGCATGACCGGCCTGCAGCCCGGCATCGGCGGCGTGATGACCGGTGCCGAGCGCGGCGCCTGCGAGACGGTCACCGGCACCCCCTATGTGGGTGCCGACCAGCTGGCCGAGGCCTGCGGCGCCGCCGCCGCCCACGACGCCGACTACCCCCAGCCGATCGACACCCAGCCCTGGGAGCAGTTCAGCGTTCAGTCGCCCGCCCGGGCCGCCCAGGTGGAGCGCCAGCGCTCCTCCTCCGTGACCGGCACCAGCTACGAGAACGGCAACCGCATCACCGGTCCGTTCGACATGGCTCCCGGCAAGGTGACCGGAACCGAGCAGTTCCGCTTCGATCGCAACGGCCAAGGCTCCTCCGCCTTCGATCGCATCTCCTCCCATGGCCGTCAGGCCGCTGCCGCGGCTCCGGCGGAGGCCAGTGCCCCCGCCGACGAAGCCGATGGTCGTCCCCGTTCCCGGGTGACCGGCGAAGGAATCTCCGCCGGCCTCAAGATCACCGGCGACGACTGGGATCGTGGCGAACGGGTCACCGGCACCGAGGGCGCCTCGGCCCGCCGCCGCAACCCCAGCCGTCCGGGTCCGATGTCGGCCATGCCCGCCTTTGACTCCAAGCGCAACGAGGAGGTTCCCCTGCCCGTGAGCAGGGTCACCGGCTCCAGCGGCAACACCGACCGTGGCTCCCTGGTGACCGTCTCCGGCGGCGCCCGCGGCTGAAGCGATGCCCCGTCGTCCGGTCACACCCGTCGCCAGGACTCCGCAGGCCGCTTCCCCCCAGCGGCGCCGTCCCTCCGGCCCCAGCCCCGAGGAGCTGAGGCGGTCGGTACAGCGCCTGAGGGGCCGGGAAGTCGAGCCCGCCCCTGCCGCTCCTGTCCAGCCCGCCGCTGCTGAAGCCCCTGCGGCCGAAGCAGCGCAGGTGTCCGATCCCTGGTCTCCGGCTGCCCGCGTCCGCCGCGGCAGCTCTCGCCCCGCACCGGCGGCCACCGCTCCGGTGGCACAGGAGATCCAGGTGCCCACGAGCCTGGATCGCTGGCGCTCCCGCCGCTCTTCCGGCACGAGCACCGCTTCTCTCCATCCCCTCACCGACCGTCGGGCCAACGGGCTGCTGCACGATTACGAATCCGAGGTGAAGGGCAGCTTCGATCGGATCGTGCCGGTGCTGCAGCGGCTGTCGGCCCTGCAGCACGAGGACGGCTTCGTGGCCCGGGCCAAGGACCTGGCTCAGCAGGAGCTGGGCTTCGCCCTGCCGCTGCCGATCCTCGAGAAGGCCTGGGTCACCCAGCTGGACATGCGCACCCTGTTCGCCTGGTGCGTGTTCCAGACCTACGAGCTCACCAGCGCCCGCTTCTTCGAGCTCGATCCCCTGGGGGGCAAGCCCGGATCGGCCGCCGCCGAAGCCTTCGACGCCTTCCTGCTCGAGTGCGGTTTCCACCTGCTCGACATCACCCCCTGCGCGGATGGCCGTCTGGCCCATTCGATCGCCTACGCCCTGCGGCTGCCCTTCAGCTCAGTGCGCCGCCGCTCCCATGCCGGCGCCCTGTTCGACGTGGAGAACACGGTGAATCGCTGGGTGAAGACCGAGCATCGCCGCTACCGCGAGGGGGTGCCCAATCCCGCCCATGCGGATACCCGCTACCTGAAGGTGGTTCTGTACCACTTCAGTTCCCTCGATCCGGCCCACGAGGGCTGCGCCGCCCATGGCAGCGACGACGCCCTGGCTGCCGGCTGCGGCCTGGCCCGGTTGAAGGATTTTCAGCAGGCCGTGGAGAACAGCTTCTGCTGCGGAGCCTCGGTGGATCTGCTGCTGCTCGGCATCGACACCGACACCGATGCCCTGCGGGTGCATATGCCCGGCATGGACGGCAGCACCCGGCTGGATCGCTGGCTCGACGCCCGGGCGGTGTACGAGGCCACCCGCAACCTCACCCCCGAGCAGGGGCGCGAGCGGATCACCGCCATGGTGCAGGATTCCGCCGCCAGCACCCCCGACCCCGGCATGGTGCGGCTGGTGAGCCGACTGCTGGAGCACAACCTCTCCCAGATCGACTACGTGCGCCAGGTGCACGGCGGCCATTACGCCGACGCCGGCCATGCCGAGCGCTTCATCGGCGTGGGCATCGGCTTCAAGGAGGTGCATCTGCGCAACCTCACCTACTTCGCCTACATGGACACGGTGGAGGAGGGCGCGGCCGACCTCGACGTGGGCGTGAAGATCTTCAAGGGTCTGAACGTCTCCCGCGGTCTGCCGGTGCCCGTGGTGGTGCGCTTCGACTACAACGGCAAGGTCCCCGGGGCCCGGGAGCGGGCCGAACGCCACTGCAGTCGTGTGCTGCAGGCCATCGAGAACCGCTACGCCGATCTCTGGCGCGACGGGTTGCTGCACGTGCTGCTCACCGTGCGGGATCAGGATCGTCATGCTCCGGCCGAAACGATCGGCAGCTCGATCACGTTTGCCAGCGCAGGAGGTCACTGACCATGCTGATCTGCAAGGTTCTCAAGCCCCTGGTCTCCACCAACCGCATCCCCGATTTCGAGCACAAACATCTCCAGGTGGTGCTCGATGGCAGCACCCAGAAAGTGGCGGTGGATGCGGTTGGTTGCATCCCCGGCGACTGGGTGATCTGCGTGGGCAGTTCCGCTGCCCGTGAGGCGGCCGGCAGCAAGTCGTATCCCAGCGACCTCACCATCGTGGGGATCATCGATCACTGGGATCCCGACGCCGCCAAGGAGATGGCGTCCGGAGGCTCGAAGTGATGGAGATCATGCAGGTGGTCGGCTCCCTCGTCTGCACCCAGCGGGTGGAGGGCTTCGCCCATCAGAACCTGCGGGTCCTGCGCACCCCCAAGGGCAAGCTGAGCGTGGCCGTCGATCCGGTCGGCGCATCCCCGGGCAACTGGGTGTTCACCGCCAGCGGTTCCGCCGCCCGCCACGCCACCGGCGACGCCTCCCTGTTCACCGATCTCACCATCGGCGGAATCATCGACTTCTGGGAGCCCGACGGCTGACTCCCCCCTTCTCCTTCTGCGCGGGTCCTCCGCCCCCGCCCCCTTCTCCGTTCCCGCCCTTCCCCGCCTGACCATGGCCACGCCGACGCCCAGTCCCGACGCCGGAACCACCCCGGAGAAGTCCGCCCCGGAGAAGCCGGTGACGCCCCCTGCGGAGGCCGCCGCTCCCCCAGCTGCGGCTCCCAAGGCGGAGACCAGCGCTGCTGCAGCCCCGGCGGCCCCGCCGGCTGCCGCGGCCAAGCCGGCCGCCACGCCTGCGGCCCCTTCGGGCCGCACCGCCGCGGCTGCCCTTCCCGCCGCGAAACCCGCCACCTCCTCCGCCCCTGTCGCTGCCCGCAGCGGCGGCCGCACCCCCTCCGCCCGCAGCTCCGCCACCCGCACCTCCTCGATGGCCCGTACCCCCGCCGCCCGCAGCTCCGCCACCACCAGCCGCGCCAGCAGCGGCACCCGCACGGCGGCCAGCCGAGCTGCCGGCAGCGGCCGCCGCGGCGGTGGTTCCTCCGCCATCACTCCGCCCAGCCGCTCCAGCAGCAGCCCCGCTCCGATGGGTTCCCCCGTGCATGGCATCGCCCTCGGCATGATCGAGACCCGGGGCCTCGTGCCGGCGATCGAAGCCGCTGACGCCATGACCAAGGCCGCGGAGGTCACCCTGATCAGCCGGGAGTTCGTGGGCGGCGGCTACGTGACCGTGATGGTGCGTGGCGAGACCGGTGCCGTGAACGCCGCCGTTCGTGCCGGCGCCGATGCCTGCGAGCGCGTGGGTGACGGGCTGGTGGCAGCCCACATCATCGCCCGCCCCCACACCGAGGTGGAGCCGGCCCTCACCAACACCGGCGCCACCCGCCGCCTGTGATGACCATGGACGCTGCCCATCCGCGCGTCCTGGGATACCTCGGGCGCGCCCTCAGCCTGGAACTCTCGGCCGTCCAGCAGTACATGACCCAGGCCACCCTGCTGGAACTCTGGGGCGAGGCGGAAGCCGCCGAGCGCTTCCGCCGTGAGACGGTGGAGGAGATGCAGCATGCCGAGCGGATCGTGCGGCAGATGCTTCTCCTGCGAGTGGCTCCCGCAGCCTCCCAGCTGCAGCCGGTCACCCATGCGCCAGATCTGGTGGGTCTGCTGCGCCAGAACAGCGCCATGGAGCATGACCTGATCCAGCTGTATGCCGAGGCCGTGCGCTTCTGCGTGCTGATCGGCGACGACGACAACGCCGATTTCTTCCGCTCCCTCTGGAACGAGGAGCAGCACCACGGCGAGGAGCTCCACGCCTGGCTGCGGCAACTGGCGGCGGTGCAGCCGCCGGCGGCGCCTGCCCCTGTTGCACGCCCCGGTTACGACTACGCCCGCCATCGCAGCCGCGCCACCTTCTGAG
Organism: Prochlorococcaceae cyanobacterium; assembly: GCA_049242845.1. GTDB lineage: Bacteria > Cyanobacteriota > Cyanobacteriia > PCC-6307 > Cyanobiaceae > CBW1002. Next base: position 5,278 of record JBMLOS010000078.1, on the reverse strand, counting down.
CGTTCGCACGCACGGTCTTGTTGCCGGCCGGGTGTTGTTGCCGTCCGGCACGATCTGTGGATCTGAAACGATTGCGGCCGGCGGGGGCATTCCGCCCACCGCCAAGCCCTAACCTCAGGCGCCGGATCACCAGCCCGTCGCCGTTGCCTTGCTGCTTTGGTCGCTGATTTTCCGCTCCCCGCGCTTCCCCTCTCCCTGCAGCTGGTCTGGCTGATTCCGGTGTACGGATTCAGCGGCATGCTGCTCTCGCTGCCCTGGGCCACGGGCTGGATCAAGCGCAATGGTCCGCGGCCGGCGGCCTATCTCAACCTGCTGATGACGCTGCTCGCCGTGCTGCACGGCAGCCTCGTGATCAGCGAGGTGGTGCGCCTCGGTCCGCAGCATCTCGATCTGCCCTGGTTCCAGGCGGCGGATCTGCAGCTGCGCATCGGTTTCGATCTCTCGCTCACCAACCTGGCGGCCCTGGAGCTCGTGACCACCATGAGCCTGGTCTGCCAGGTGTTCGCGCTCGGCTATCTCGACAAGGAATGGTCGCTGGCGCGTTTCTACGCCCTGGTGGGCTTCTTCGAAGGGGCGATGAGCGGTGTGGTGATGAGCAGCAATCTGTTCATCAGCTATTTCCTGCTGGAGATGCTCACCCTCTCCACCTATCTGCTGGTGGGGTTCTGGTATGCCCAGCCCCTGGTGGTCACGGCCGCCCGCGATGCGTTCCTCACCAAGCGGGTGGGCGACGTGCTGCTGCTGATGGGAGTGGTGGCCCTTTCGGCCTGGGCGGGCTCGATGGACTTCAACGACCTCTACAGCTGGGCCGGCACCGCCCGCGAGCAGCAGCTGATCTCCCCCCTGGCCGGCACCCTGCTGGGACTGGGCCTGATCGCCGGCCCGATGGGCAAGTGCGCCCAGTTTCCGATGCACCTCTGGCTGGACGAGGCGATGGAGGGTCCGAATCCGGCCTCGATCCTGCGCAATTCCGTGGTGGTCACCTGCGGCGCCATCGTGCTGCTGAAGCTGATGCCCGTGGTGGCCCTCTCCCCGCTTGCCACCACGGTGCTGCTGACGGTGGGTTCGATCAGCGCCATCGGCGGTGCCCTGGTGGCCCTGGCCCAGGTGGATCTGAAGCGGGCCTTCAGCTATTCCACCACCTCCTACATGGGGCTGGTGTTCATCGCCATCGCCCTGCAGAAGCCCGGCATCGCCCTGCTCTTCCTCTTCGCCCACGGCCTGGCGCGGGCTCTGCAGTTCATGGGCGTGGGCAGCATCATCGCCACCACCAACTGCCAGGACCTCACCGAGCTGGGGGGCATCGGCAGCCGCATGCCGGCCACCGCCCTGGCCTTCCTGGTGGGTAGCGCCGGGCTGGTGGGTCTGCTGCCCCTGGGCAGCTTCTGGTGCTACGGGCTGATGGTGCACAACCTCCTCGACGGCGCCCCCCTGTTCGCCGCCGTGTTCCTGCTCACCAACCTGCTCACCGCCGTGAACGCGGTGCGGGTGTTCCGGGCGGTGTTCCTCGGCGCGCCCATGCCCAAGACCCGCCGCACCCCCGAGGTGATCTGGCTGATGGCCCTGCCGATGGTGAGCCTGGCGGTGATCGTGCTGCTGCTGCCGCTGATCATGCAGCGGATCGATTCGGTGCCCGGCATCGCCGCCTTCCCGCCGCAGGTGGCGCTGGCGGTGGTGGCCAGCGGTCTGGCCGGCGTGCTGATCGGCTGCCTCCTGCCCCAGGACCGCTTCTGGTCGCGCTCGCTGCGGCCACGGCTGCGGGTGGTGCAGGACCTGCTCGCCTACGACTTCTACACGCCGGTGATCTACCGGGCCACGATCGTGCGCCTGGTGGCGGCCCTGGCCCGCAGCACCCGCTGGTTCGACCTCAACGTGATCAAGGGCCTGGTGGATGGGGTGGGCCGCCTGTCGCTCGCCTCGGCCGAGGGCCTGAAGCTCAGCGTGAGCGGTCAGCTGCAGAGCTACGTGCTCACCCTGGTGGCGGCGATCCTGCTGCTGCTCGCGGCCCTGCAGTGGCTGCTGCCGGTGTTGTGAGGGAGGCCTGAAACCATGTTGCTCACCTCCCTGCTGCTTGTTCCCTTCCTCGGCACCCTGGCGGTGCTGCTCTGGCCGGGATCGCCTACGCCCCAGCGCCTGCGCCTGATCAGCATCACGATCCTGTCGCTGCAGCTGCTGCTCTCGCTTGCGGCCCTGGCGCTCTTCGATCCCCACCGCAGCGGCCTGCAGCTGGTGGAGCTGCACCCCTGGCTGCCGGGCATCGGCCTCGACTACAGCCTTGGCCTCGATGGCCTCTCCCTGCCGCTGGTGCTGATCAATGCCGCCCTCACCCTGGTGGCGGCCGTGATCACCCGCGACATCGACAAGCGGCCGCGCATCTACTTCGCGATGCTGCTGCTGATCAGCGGCGCGGTGAACGGTGCCTTCCTGGCCCAGAACCTGCTGCTGTTCCTGCTGTTCTATGAGCTCGAGCTGATCCCTCTCTGGCTGCTGATCTCGGTGTGGGGCGGGGTGAACCGCGCCTATGCGGCCACCAAGTTCCTGATTTTCACTGCGCTATCGGGGATTCTGATCCTCGGCGCCTTCCTGGGGCTGGCCCTGCTCACCGGCAGCGTGGATTTCAGCCTCACCCCCGTGCACAGCGACCGCCTCCCGATGGGCGGCCAGCTGCTGCTGCTCGGGGCCCTGCTGATCGGCTTCGGCATCAAGATTCCCCTGGTGCCGCTGCACAACTGGCTGCCCGATGCCCACACCCAGGCCTCCACGCCGGTGTCGGTGCTGCTGGCGGGGGTGCTGCTGAAGCTGGGCACCTACGGCCTGCTGCGCTTCGGGCTCGGCCTCTTCCCGGAGGCCTGGGCCCAGCTGGCGCCGCTGCTGGCGATCTGGGCGGCGATCTCGGTGCTCTACGGCTCCCTCGCCGCCATCGCCCAGACCGACATGAAGCGGATGGTGGCCTACAGCTCCGTGGGCCACATGGGCTACGTGCTGCTCGCCGCCGCCGCCGCCACGCCGGTGAGCCTGCTGGGCGCGGTGTTCCAGATGGTGAGCCACGGCCTGATCTCGGCCCTGCTCTTCCTGCTGGTGGGCATCGTGTACCGCAAGACCGGCACCCGCGACCTCGAGGTGCTGCGCGGTCTGCTCAACCCGGAGAAGGGTCTGCCGCTCACCGGCTCACTCATGATCGTGGGGGTGATGGCCAGTGCCGGCCTGCCCGGGATGGCAGGCTTCATCTCCGAGTTCCTGGTGTTCCGCGGCGCCATCACCACCTTCCCCGTGGCCACGCTGCTTTCGATGGTGGGCTCCGGCCTCACCGCCGTGTATTTCCTTCTGCTGGTGAACCGGGCCTTCTTCGGCCGCCTGGCGATCACGCCGCCCACCGGTGATGCCCTGGTGGACACGCGCCAGGATGTGAGCCTGGCTCCGGTGGCGCCTCGGGAAACGGTGCCTGCCATCGCCCTGGCGGCGGGCGTGGTGGGGCTCGGTGTGCTGCCGATGGGCCTGAGCCGGATCTGCGAGATCGCCACCACCGCCATGGCCCACGCCACCCGGGGGGTGAGCTGAGATGCCGATCATCCCTGCCGAGCTGGTGTATGCCCCTCCCTCCCTCGACCGGGAGGAGATCCAGGCGCGGCTGCTGAGCGGCCGCACCCTGCTGAGCGACACACCCGACCATGTGCTGCAGGTGGTGGCGGTGCTGGAGAGCTACGGCGAGGTGCTGGATGCCTACAGCATCAACCTCATCTATCAGGCGGAACATCAGTTCCTCAACCCGCTGCCGATCTTCAAGTTCCTGGATGGCGATCTGAGCCTTGCCAAGATCTGGCGCCATCTCAATCACGACCGCATCAATTTCGAATACGCCGAGTACTGCATGAAGGCCATGCTCTGGCATGGCACCGGCGGCCTCGACGCCTATCTCGACAGCGAGGCCTTCGCCGACAGCTGCGCGGCGATCATCGCCGCCAAGCGCCGGCGCGATCCGCTGCTGTCGCTGCTGCATCCGCTGGCCCCTGCCTTTCTGCCCGAACTGATCCGCACCGCGGCCACCACCCATGCCCTCGGTCAGTTCTGGCGGGTGATGAGTGATCTGTTCCTCGCCCTGGCGGCGGCGGAACGGGAGGGCCGTGTGCGCTCCATCGCCGCGGTGGTGGATTTCATCCGCGAGGGGCTGGTGGCCGCCGCCGCCGATCCGATCCGCTATGGCGTGGAGATCGGCGGCGAGCACTTCTGGATCCTGCCGCCGGAGGCGGGCCTCACCTTCCTGGTGGATGTGGCCGTGCCCTACGTGGAGGCGGTGTTCCTGCGGGGCACCCCCTTCCTCGGCACCGTGAGCTTCAACGCCCAGGCGCAGCAGATCTCACCGGATCAGGCCAAGTTCGCCTACGGCGCCCTCTACGCCGATCCGCTGCCCACCATGGGGGCCGGCATCCCGCCGAGCCTGCTGATGCAGGACATGTACCGCCACCTGCCGGAGTCCCTGCACCAGTGGTACCGGGAGCGCAGCCGCGGCGAGGGTGACGTGCGGGTGAAGATCTGCATGAGCTTCCAGAAGGCGATGTTCTGCGTGACCAACGCGGCCATCAACGGCACCATGCCCCACCCGCTCGACAGCACCGATCCGGCCCACCAGGCCGCCAACGCCGCCTATGCGCAGGCCTGGGCCACCCGCCTGGCGGCCGGCCGCACCGACTCCCTGGCGGCCTGAGGCCGCGGCAGCCGGCGATTTAGCCTGGGTCGATGGAGCACCAATGGAACCCCCGCCCCAAGCCGGATCGCGTGGAATGGCTGGAGCGGCGTGTCGAGTTCGACGACTACGCCAGCAACCGCGCCTTCCTCGATCGCCTCAACGATCTCTGCGAGCAGCAGGGCCGCTATCCGGACATCAGCTTCGGGCGCACCTACGTGAACATCACCCTGCGGGCCGAGGGGGACGACGCGCCGATCGGCGAGGCTGACCATGCCTTCGCAGCGGCGATCGATGGTCTCCTCTGAGCAGCCGGGCACCAACGCATCTCCCCCTGATGCATCTCCAGCCGATGCAGACACCGGCCCTGCGCCGGACCATACGCCGGTGAATCTGCGCGCCGCCTACGAGGGCACCGGCGTGCAGGAGGTGCTCGAGCAGCTCGATCGGGATCTGGTCGGCCTGCGGCCGGTGAAGGCCCGCATCCGCGAGATCGCGGCCCTGCTGGTGGTGGAGAAGGCCCGCAGCCTGGTGGGGCTGGCCACCGCCGCCCCCAGCCTGCATATGTCGTTCACCGGCCACCCGGGCACCGGCAAG
>JBMLOS010000077.1:0-4877 GCA_049242845.1 Prochlorococcaceae cyanobacterium | reverse complement strand
AGCGGTAGGAGTTGATCAGCTCCATCCACTGCTCCACCCACCAGGGCTGCTGGCCCAGGCCCTGGTCGCCCAGCTGGGTGGTGATGGCCGGGGTGACGGAAACGGAACCGGGCATGGGAAGCGGGAACCGGGTCCGCAATGGCCGGACCTCGGCCCCCAGTGTCGCGGAAGGGAGGACCGGACGGCAGCGGATCAGAAGGGGATCGGCATCTCGGCATCCGCCGGCAGCGGGGCGCAGCTCGGCACCCGCTCCGCCACCACCTGGCCCACCACCACGATCGAGGGGGAGGCGAAGCCCTCCGCCGCCACCCGCTCGGCCAGCTCTTCCAGGGGCGCCACCAGATCCCGCTGCCCCCGCACGGTGCCCTGCTGGATCACGGCGGCGGGGGTGTCGGCCGCCAGACCGCCGGCCATAAGTTCCTGGCAGATGCGCTCCAGGTTGTGCAGACCCATGTAGATCACCAGCCCGTCGCTGCAGCGGGCCAGGCTGCGCCAGTCCACCCCGGGGCGGTGCTTGTCGATCTCCTCGTGGCCGGTCACGAAGGTGACGCTCGAGCCGGCGCGGCGGTGGGTCACCGGGATGCCGGCGTAGGCGGGGGCGGCGATGCCCGCCGTCACCCCCGGCACCACCTGCACGGACACGCCATGGGCCACCAGGTGGGCAGCCTCCTCCCCCCCGCGGCCGAACAGGAAGGGATCGCCGCCCTTGAGCCGCACGATCGTGCGGCAGCGGCCCGCCAGCTCCACCAGCAGGGAATTGGTGCTCGGCTGGGGCACCGAATGGTGGCCGCGGCGCTTGCCCACGAACTGCCGCTCACAGCCGGGAGGCACCAGATCGAGAAGGGCCTTCGGCACCAGCGAGTCGTAGACGAGGGCGTCGCAGGTGCGCAGCAGGCGGTGGGCCTTGAGCGTGAGCAGCTCCGGATCCCCCGGACCCGCCCCCACCAGATACACCGTGCCCCGGGGGGCTTCGGGGGAGGCGGAGCTCATGGCAGGGCCTCGAGCAGCTCGAGCAGACAGGCGCGGAAGCGGGGACGCAGCAGCAGGGGGACGCCGCAGGCCGCGGGCAGGGCCTCGGTGAGCCGGTTCGCCGCCAGCACCAGCGGCAGCACGGGCATCGGGTCGCGGGCCTCCAGCAGGGGCAGCAGCTCCTCTTGTTCGCCCGCACTGTATGCAGCGGCACGGCAGGGGGTTCCGCAGACCCGGGCAAGGTGTGCCAGATAGCGGTGCGCCACCGGCGCGCTGAGCGGGTGATGCAGCAGCAGCGGTGGCGCGGCGGCCCCGGCCCGCAGGGCCACGGCCTCCTCCCGCAGGGCGGCCTGCCAGGCGGGCCAGGCCCCCAGGAAAGGAAGGCGCCGCACCGGCCCGGAGCGGCACCAGGCGGCGGTGAGGGCCGGCAGGTCGTGGCGCACATGGGATCCCGGCAGCAGCAGCAGCGGCAGCAGGGTGATCGGCCCGCCGGCGGCGGCCTGCCGCAGGGGGGCGGGATCGGGCGGCTCGGCGGCCGTGAGGCCCTGCAGCCGCACGGGGGCGCCGCGGCGGAGCTCCAACTCGGCGGCGAAGGCCTCCAGTTCGGAAGGAATCAGCCCGCCGCCGCGGCCGTGCACCACCAGCACCAGCGGGGCCGCGGGCAGGGAGGCGAGCCGCCGCTGGCGGCGGCGCAGCACGGCGGGCCCGAGCTGCCGGGGCTGGAGGCGAGCCAGGGAGCGGCGGGCCTGGGGCAGGCGGGCGAGCAGATCCACCGCCGTGGCGGCGAGGCCCTCCTCGAGATCCACCGCCAGCCGCAGCAGCAGCGCCCGCAGGGGGGGCAGGGGCCAGGCCGGCAGGCCGAGGGCGAGGCCCTCCAGGGCGGCCCGCCGCACCACAGCGGGATGGGGGGCCCGCACCCAGGCCTCGAGGGTGGAGAAATCCTGCGGCTGCCGCTGGTGTCCCAGCAGGGGCAGCAGCGCCGCGGCCCGCTCAGGGCCCGCCACCGCCAGGGCCCGGCGCAGCAGATCGCCGCTGGCGGGATGGCGCGGCCGCGCCAGGCTCGCCAGCAGGGCCGGATCGGCCTGCGGCTGGTCCAGCCACCAGCGCAGCAGGCGGAAGGAGGCCGGGGCGTCGATGTGATCGGCCAGGGCGGCCAGCAGATCCGGATCCACCTCCACGCGGCCGATCTCGATCGCCTGCAGCCAGGGCTCCAGCGGCAGCGACGTGTGGCGGCGCAGGCGGCGCAGCCAGCTCCAGCGCTCCGGATCCCCGAGGGGAGGCAGATCAGCGGGCCGGCAGGACAGCATCGGGCACCACGATGGCACGCACTCCGGGCCGGAGGCGGGGGAGGCCAGGGGCAGGAGCGGCGGCGAAACGGTCACATTCGATACGTTTGATGTGGGCGGGGCTCCGGGGCGGCACGGCAGCCCTACGAAGGGAGAGGCGGTTGCGGAGATTGCATGGGCAGGGCCGAGAGGAGCAGGGCCGAGCGCAGCAGCCCGATCGAAGACCTCGACACCCTCAAGGAGCGGCAGCTTCTGGTGCGACTGGTGGCGGAGCTGGGCCAGGCACAGTTCGGCCGGGGGGACCGCCACCGCAGCGAGCGGCTCTGGCAGGAGGCCGCCCAGCTGAACCTGGATCCGGAGCGGATCCTCCATCTCCTCTATGGCGGTCACGACCTCGACGACCGGGAGGTGCTGCTGGAGCTCGATCGGTGTTGGAGCCGCGAGCAGGGCCGCCGCGCCCGCGGAGCCTGGGCACGACCCGCCTGGCTGCGGGGGGCGGCCCTCAGGCCCCGGCCCGCCTGCGCTGCGCCCCGAAGCGCTCGACCAGCAGCTGCTCCAGCACGTCCGGCAGGTCGCTGAGGGGCACCCCCCTGTCGTGCAGCTCGGCCAGCTTCGGGTCGGCGTCGAGGGAGCCGCCCAGGAAGATCTTCACGGCCTCCACCATCTCGCCATCCTTGCGAGCATTGGCGCCCATGAGCCCGATCTGGCCCATGTAGGGCTGGCCGCAGGCGTTGGGGCAGCCGGTCCAGTGCATCCGCACCGCATGGGGCAGCTCCAGCCGCTGATCCAGTTCCTCCACCACGGCCTGGGCGGTGGTCTTGGTGGGAATCAGGGCGAAGCTGCAGTAGCGGTTGCCGGTGCAGCTCACCGCCTCCGCCTGCAGGGGCGAGGGGTCCGGGCGGAAGCGCTGCAGCAGCGGTTCGGCCTGCAGGACCTCGCTGCGCTCCAGCGGCACATTGGGCAGCAGCACGTTCTGGGCCTCGGTGAGGCGCAGCTCACCGCTGCCGTAGGTGCGGGCCAGGCGGGCCAGCTCCAGCAGGGTGTCGGCCTCGAGGCGGCCCATGGGCACGTGCAGGCCCATCCAGCCGAGCCCCGCCTGGGGCTGGAGGTTCCAGCCGAGGCCATCCCGCGGGGCCCGGCTCACCAGGTGGGAGCCGTCATGGGGCAGGGGCGAGGCGGCACCAGCGCCCACCAGGGCCGCATGGGCCTCGAGCACGGCGGCGCGGTAGCCCTCCAGACCGAGATCATCGATCAGGTACATCAGCCGGCTGCGGTTGCGGGCGGCCCGGTTGCCGCAGCGCTCGAAGTGCCGCAGAACCGCCAGGGTGAAGTCCGGCAGCTGGCTGCCCTCCAGCCAGAGCCCCAGCGGCACCGCGAGCTCGTTGCGCTGGGCGGAGAAGAAGCCGCCCACCATCACGGTGAAGCCGAGCCTGCCCTCCCGGCGGGCCGGCAGGAAGGCCAGGTCGTTGTGGAGCAGGAAGCTGTCGGGGGCACCCCCCACGGCCACGTTGAACTTGCGCGGCAGGTTGCGGGGGCCGTCCCCGGCCAGCAGACGGGCCTGGATCGCCTCCACCAGAGGGCGGGTGTCCACGATCTCCTCCGGATCGATGCCCGCCAGCGGATTGCCGGTGATGTTGCGGGGGTTGTCGTGGCCCGACTGGCGGCTGGTGAGGCCCACCGCCTCCATCGCCTGCAGCAGGGGCGGCAGGTCCTCCAGCAGCAGCCCGCGCAGCTGCAGGTTCTGGCGGGTGGTGATGTCGGCGCTGCCGTGCTCGCCGCAGCGGTCCACCGCATCGGCCAGCACCTCGAGTTGCTCGGCCCGGATCACGCCGTTGGGCAGGCGCAGCCGCAGCATGAACCGCCCCGGCGTCACCGGCCGGAAGAAGATCCCCAGCCACTTGAGATGGATGGTGAGGGTGGCCTCATCGAGCCGCTCCCATCCCTGCCGGGCCAGGTCGGCCAGCCGGGGGGCCAGATCCAGACCGCAGCATTCGGCCTTGGCCTGCTCGATCTTGCTGAGCTTCGGCGCGGAGACGGCGGAGGGAGGGGAGGAGGTCATGCGGAAGAGTGGACCGCCCCCCGGTGGAGAGGCGGCTGCCGGTGGGGCAGGAAGGACGGAAAGAACGACCTCGGCACAACCGTGAAGCCCCGGAGGGCCACGGAACCGACGGACGCCGATGAGGGGTGCGCCGCCGGAGGCATTGGGGTGGGGCGCTGAACGCTGCTGCGCAACCCACCGGACGACGAGGCACTAGTTTCTGGTTCAGCGCCGCAACCCCGTGTCGCAACAGCTACCGAAGCCGCCGTCGCCGGCCCCCGGCGCTGATCTCCGCAACCCTGATCTCCGCGGCACCCCCGGCGCCCCGACCCGCCGGCCGGCGGACTGGACCGGCCGCCGGGACGAGCGGCTGCGCGCCCTGGGCAGCGGTCCGGCCCGTTTCCGCGACCTGATCGGCAAGGTGGGCAGCGGCGAGCACACCAGCACCGGCCTCAACCGCGAGGAGGCCCGCACGGCCATGGACCTGATGCTCCAGGGCCTGGTGAGCGAAGCCCAGCTGGGCGCCTTTCTGATCGCCCACCGCATCCGCCGGCCCCTGCCGATCGAACTGGCCGGCATGCTCG
>JBMLOS010000076.1:0-6434 GCA_049242845.1 Prochlorococcaceae cyanobacterium | reverse complement strand
GAGGGGATGGTCGCGGTAGTCGGCGGCGAGGTCCCAGGCATCCCAGAACTCGCCCCGGTCGCGGTAGCGGCACCAGGCCAGGGGGCCCGAGAGCTGGGGCTCCCCTGCGGCATCGCGGATCTGCTCCACCCCGGCCGGGCCCAGGTCCACCGCCAGCAGCCCGTTCGCGAGCCGCCAGCAGCCGGGGCCCCGCCCCGGATCCGGGCGCACCTGCACGGGCGCCGGCACGGGGGGCGGTGCCGCAGAGGGGGGCGGTGACGCAGAGGCGGCCGGATCCGCTGCGGCCTGCCGCCCCACCTGGCGCCGCAGGGCCAGGCCCCCCAGCCCGGCGGGGCCTGGGGTCTGCACCCAGGTGCCACCGGCGGTAGCGGGCTGCTGCGGCAGGGCCTCGAGCACGCCGCCCCGCTGAAGCAGCCAGCGCCCGGGCGGCAGCCGCAGGGTGAGCGGCGCAGAAGGCAGGGGCTGGAGCTGGGCCAGCCACCAGGCGGTGCCCCCCGCGGGATCCGGCGCCTGGGGCACCGCCCCCAGCCAGGCCCGCAGGGCATGGTCCCGCTCCTGGCGGGTCTGGCGCCGGGCCCGGCGCCACTGGGGTTCGGCCTGCTCGAACACCTCCGGGATGGAGGTGCCCGGCAGGATGTCGTGGAACTGCTGGAAGAGCAGATCCCGCCAGGGCAGGGCGGGGAGCGGTGAGGCAGCCGAGGTGGGCGCCAGGGCGCGGGCGAGGTCTGCCTCGCGCAGCAGCCGCTCCAGGGTGCGGTTGTGCCGTTTCTGGTCGGGCCGGCTGGTGGCGCAGCCCCGGTGGAGCTCGAGATAGAGCTCATCGCGCCACACCGGCAGACGGGCGGCCAGCGGCTCCAGCCCGGCGAGGTAGTGACGCAGGGTGCCGTGCCGCTGCGGCGCCGCCCCGGCGCGCCCCTGCCAGAGGGCCAGCTGCTCGAGCATCTCGGCGGTGGGACCGCCGCCGTGATCCCCCACCCCCGGCAGCCAGAGGGCCTGCTCCAGCCCCGTGGTCCGCCGCCAATCAAGGCGGTGGCGCTCCATCGCCTCCGGATCGCCGTCGGTGCCGATCGGGGCGGTCATCAGGGCGAGCACCTCGGCCCCGCAGCGGCCGCGCCAGCGGAAGAGGCGATGGGGGAAGGGATGGCTGGCGTTCCAGGCCAGCTTGTGGGTGCAGAACCAGCGCACCCCGGTGGCGGCCGCCACGACCGGCAGGCCCGCCCCGAAGCCGAAGCTGTCGGGCAGCCAGGCCAGGGGATGGTCCCACTCCGGAAAGGTGGCACGGCTGTAGGCCTGGCCCTCCTGGAACTGGCGCAGCAGGGAGGGGGTGCCCACCAGCACGCAGTCGGTCTCCACCCAGGGGCCGTTCAGCGGCTCCCAGCGCCCGGCGGCGGCGGCGGCCCGCAGGCGGGCGAACAGGAGCGGCCGCTGCTGCTCCAGCCAGGCGTAGAGCGCCGGGGTGGAGTGGCCGAAGTGGAGCTGCGGGAAGCGCTCCATCAGAGCGAGGGCGGAGGCGAAGGTGCGCTCCGCCGCCCGCCAGGTGTCGGCCACCGGCCACAGCCAGGCCAGATCGAGGTGGGCATGGCCCAGCACGTGGAACCCCGCCTCCTGTGCCAGGGGGGCGCCCCTCTCCCGGCGCAGCTGCTCCAGGGCCGAGAGGGTCTCCGCCAGCAGGCCGTGCGGATCGGCCGGATCGGCGGGTTCGAGCTCCAGGCGGCTGTGGAGCAGGGCGCCATCGTCGTGGAGGGGACTGCGCAGCCGCAGCTCCAGCTCCAGCGGCTCACCCCCCCACCAGGAGGCGGGCATGGGCCAGCGGCAGCCCGTGTCGAACAGATCCCCCCGGTGGCGCACCCGGCCGTCCACCCGCAGTTCGGCGTCCTCCGCCCACCAGCGCAGCACCAGCCGGGCCACGGCCGCGCCGGCCAGGGGAGCCCAGGCCCCGGGGCGGGGCAGGTGCAGGTGCAGGCGCAGCTCCTGGGCGCCGCGGGGCCACACGATCAGACCCCGCGCCACCCAGTCGGGCCGGGCTGCGGGGCCCCAGGGATGGGTGAGGGCGGGCCCATCGGAGCCGTCCGGCCAGGCACAGAGCCAGAGGGGCTGGAGGTCGAGCCGGGAACATGACGGAGAACGTGACTGAAACGTTTCAATCCGCTGGGATTCCTGTTCCCCAGGACCCTCGGGCATTTTGGATGGCCGGCCAGGACCCATAGGATGATGCGGCTGCCGCAGGGCCTGCGAGGCACCGACCGGCGCCTGTCACTCCCTGTCACCCGTCGTCTCCCTCGCCCCTGCCCCAGCAGGTCTGACCATGCTCGCCCTCAAGATCTCGGTTTACTCGGTCGTCTTCTTCTTCATCGGGATCTTCGTGTTCGGCTTCCTGGCGAGCGACCCCAGCCGCACCCCCAGCCGCAAGGATCTCGAGGACTGAGTCCCCGCCTCAGGCGTCCTGCCATGGCACCAACCGGCCAGCGTCCCGGTGGGGCGCTGGCTCCATCCATGGCAGGATCTGCGCCGTTTCGTTGTTCCCCTTGGCGTGCACACCCCGGCCATTGCGATGGGCCCGAGGCGCCGGGGGAGTTCTGCTGCTGTGGATGCTGGCCAGCCTGAGCGCCGCCCGGGCAGCTCCCGGCTCGGAGGCTGAATCCAGCTCCGCCCCTGCTTCTGCGGAGCCCCCTCCGACCCTGAGCGCACCTGCAGCCGAGGCGCCGGCCTGGAAGCCGCTTCCCGCGGAGCTCGATCCCATGGCCCCCGCGGCGGAGACTCCCGCCGCTCCTGCCGGGGCACCGGCCGCCGCCGCGCCGAATCCGGCTCCAGCGCCCGCGCGCATCGACGGGCCCGCTCCTGCAGGCCAGGAGCCGCCCCTGGAACTGCAGGTGAGCGCCAACCAGCAGGGCTACGACTCCCGCCTGAACCGCTTCGTGGCGATCGGCAACGCCAGCGCCCTGATCGCCGGCGGGCGGCTGATGGCCGATCGGATCGAATACGACACCGACGCCCGCACCCTCTACGCGATCGGAAGCGTGCGCTTCCAGCGGGGGCAGCAGTATCTCCAGGCGAGCCGGCTCCGCTACAACCTGCTCGAGCAGGTGGGCGAGCTCGACGACGTGTATGGCGTGCTGGACCTGGACAGCACCCAGCAGGACCTCGACCTCGAATCCGTCCCGGCCGCCCCGCTGCCGCCGGTCGAGCCGGTGAGCTGCACGCCCCAGCTGCCGCCCCTGCCGGACTGGCACCCCTACCCCTGGGCCGTGACCGCCTGGGGCGGCCAGATGGTGGATGCCAACTTCGGCGACACCTTCATCTTCAAGGGCAGCTGGCGGCCGGAGTATCTCGTGGGCCTGGGTCTGCAGCGCCGGCTGCTGGACGGTGGTCCCCTCGCCCTGGAACTGGACACCAACCTGATGGGCCACCGGGCCGCCAGCCAGCCCGGCGGCGGCTTCAACCAGGACGTGCCCTTCTCCAACACACCGGCCCAGAGCTTCGGCGAACTCACCGCCGGCATCGGCCTGCGCCTGTGGCTGCAGCCCTGGCTGAACCTCTACTTCGTGGAGGGGGTGAGCTTCAACACCAGCGTCAGCAACTACGAGAAGACCTTCCGCGAGAACTTCGCCCAGCTGCTCAACTACCTCGCCTTCGAGGCCGAGGCCCTGGTGTCGCCGCAGTGGTCGGTGGTGGGGCGCATCCATCACCGCTCCGGCGCCTACGGCACCTACAGCGGCGTGAAGGAGGGCAGCAATGCCTACCTGCTGGGCTTCCGCTACCGCTTCGGCCAGCGGGATCCCCGCCGTCAGTTCGCCCGGGTGGATGTGCCGATGCCGCCCTCCCTGGGCTGCCCCGGCAGCAGCCCTCCCGGCGGCGACGAATCCCCCAGCCTGCCGGAGCTGCTGGAGGACGTGGCCATGGGGCCCACCCAGGTGCGCGATCCCGGCCAGGAGGCCCCGGCTGCCGCCACACCGGCCGCCGCCCCCGCTCCCCGCGGCAACGTGTGGGCCCAGGCCCGGGCGCGGGAGCAGGAGCGCCGCGATGTGATCACCCGCATCCCGCAGCGGGTGCAGGAGGTGCAGTTCCAGCAGAGCTTCAGGGTCCAGCGACTCCGGGGGAGCGGCAGCAGCGACCCGGCCACCCCGACCCTCACGAATGACTTCGGCGCCGTGCGCCCCGTGCAGCTGCAGGACCTCAACGCGCGCAGCAATCGCCAGCTGGTGACCGGCACGATCACGCGCTGGCGCTTCCAGGCCCGGCGGGTGCACCTGGCCCCCGGGGAACTGCGGGCCAACCGGGCCTCCTTCACCAACGACCCCTACACACCGGCCCAGAACTGGCTGGATTCCGAGCAGGTGGTGGCGACACTGCAGCCCAACGGCGACACCCTGATCCGTGCAGGCCGCAACCGACTGATCCTCGAAGACCGGTTGCCGATCCCGGTGACCCGCGAGACCCGCATCCAGAAGCAAGAGGAAGTGCAGAACCGTTGGGTCCTCGGCAACGACGGCGAGGACCGCGACGGCTTCTTCATCGGCTACAAGATCCGGCCACTGGAGATCGGCACAGACACCACCCTGACGCTGCAGCCCCAGTTCCTCGTGCAGCGGGCGATCGAGGGGCGCACCGACAGCTACCCCCTGCCCGGCCAGCCGGCCGGATCCCCCCCCCAGGAGCAGGGCATCACCGGAGCGGACATGTTCGGCCTCGAGGCCCAGCTGGAGAGCAAGCTGCTGGGCTTCGGGGTGAACGCCAACCTCGATATGTCCACCTTCAACCCGGACAACATCCCCGATGGCACCCGCAGCTGGGGCGACCTGAGCCGCAAGTTCGCCCTGCCCCTGGTGGGAGAGGGCACCCTGCGGGTGTTCGGCGCCTACCGCTACCGCGTCTGGAATGGCTCCCTCGGCGAGCAGGACATCTACAGCGCTTACGGCGTCTCCCTGGAGGACACGGGCAAGCTCCCCTCCTGGGGACAGTTGAGCGGCAACTACTTCTGGCGGTTCGGCTTGGGCCGTTACCAGGCCAATGCTTTCGAGAGCAGCAATCTTCTCGATCTCTGGCGCGGCAACGCAATCGTGTCGATCAACGCGAACTTGCCCCTCTGGACCGGCAGGCCCCTGCCCCCAGGACCTCTGGAGGGCCAGGCGAACCCCTACTCCGCCACGCCCGTGGTGCCGGGAGTGCGTCTCACCACCAACCTGACGGGCACGGTGGCCTACTTCGGCGACGGCACGAACCAGAACACCCTTTCCCTTTCCGGCGGCCCCACCTTCACCCTGGGGCATTTCAGCAAGCCCTTCCTCGATTACACCGAGTTCTCAATTACCGGCGGCGGCACCCTGCGGCAGGGGGTGAGCCCGCTGAGCTTCGATCGAGCCGTGGACCTGGGCACCCTGGGCCTGGGCCTCAGCCAGCAGCTGGTGGGCCCGCTGGTGCTGAGTGGCGGCATCGGCCTCAACGTGGACCCCAACTCCCAGTTCTACGGCGATGTCACCGGCTCCTACGTGGAGCTGCGCTGGCAGCGGCGGGCCTACGAGATCGGCGTGTTCTACAGCCCCTACGAACAGCTGGGCGGCATCCGGGTGAAGCTGAACGACTTCAACTTCAAGGGTCCCGGCACCCCCTTCGTGCCCTACCACCCCGCGCAGGATCTGCCGCGGCGGCCCTTCTGATCCGGCTCCGTGCACCGTGCAGCCGGGCCGTCCAGCGCCCATGCCAGCCTCGCCATCGGCCTGGGGGCTAATCTGGGGGACCCATTCGCCACCCTGGCGGCCGTGCGGCCCCTGCTGGAGCAGGCGGTGCGGCACTGGTGGGCCGGCGCAGGAGCAGCGGGGGAGCCCGCCCTGGCCTGGTCGCCCCTGTTCCGCACCGCCCCGGTGGGTGGGCCGCCGGGCCAGCCCGACTACCTGAACGCCGTGCTGCTCGGCCGCAGCTCCGGGTCCGCCGATCCAGGGCCCGGCGCCGGGGATCCGGAGGCCCTGCTGCGCAGCCTGCAGGCGCTGGAGCAGCGCTTCGGGCGGGAGAGGCGGGAGCACTGGGGCCCGCGCCGGCTCGATCTCGACCTGCTCTGGTGCGGGCCGCGGCCGCACCGCAGCGCAACCCTGGTGCTGCCCCACCCCCTCTGGAGCGAGCGGGGTTTCGTGCTGGCCCCGCTCGCCGTGCTCGCCCCCGGCTGGCGGCCGCCCGGCTGCGCGGTGCCGGTGGCCGATCAGCTGGCCCGGGTGCTGGCCAGGGCCGGGGAGGAGCCACCGCAGCGGCTGCCGCCCCGGCCGGAATGGCCGATCTAGCGTCCCGGGAACTGCCGGCCCCCCATGGCGCCCCTGCCGCCCCCCGAGCCCTCCCAGCACCTCGAGACCCTGGAGGCACTCGATGCCCGCAAGATCCGCTTCGAGGTGAACCGGCTGCGGCTGCCGATGGGGGTGGAGGGCACCTTCGGT
The DNA here is from genome assembly GCA_049242845.1 of Prochlorococcaceae cyanobacterium. GTDB lineage: Bacteria > Cyanobacteriota > Cyanobacteriia > PCC-6307 > Cyanobiaceae > CBW1002. Next base: position 15 of record JBMLOS010000076.1, on the reverse strand, counting down.
GTGATCCGCCATCCG
>JBMLOS010000075.1:0-16044 GCA_049242845.1 Prochlorococcaceae cyanobacterium | reverse complement strand
ACAAGGCCTCGGCTGCGGCTCCTGGTGGAGCCCGGCCGGGGCTTTGTTGTGTGGGCCATGGGTCAGGGCTTGGTTGGAGCTGGGTCGGTATTGGCGCGATGACAGGACCTCTGCCGCGGATCCAGGCAAGCCGCGGCTGGAAGTTCTGGCGTCCCCTGTGGGGGGCCTATCGGCTCTGGCTGCAGTCGGACTGCATTGATCTGAGCGCGGCATTTGCTTATCACTGCCTGCAGTCTTTTGTGCCGGTGTTGCTGATCATGCTGTCGATCGCATCGCGGCTGCTCGGCAGAGATCCTGGCCTGTTGAACCGCCTGCTGCAGTTCGCGGCCGGCATTCTTCCTGATACCAGCCTTCCGGTTCTGGAGGTCATGGTCCAGAAGTTCACGCGGCAGGGTCTGGGGGCTGGTGTCTTTGGCCTTGTGTTTCTGCTGCTGAGTGCTGGCAATATCTATCTCACTCTGCAGCGTGGCATGGACAGGGTGTGGGGATGGCGCCATGCGGGCCTGGAGGGGTTGCCCTGGAATCAGGTGGTGTGGCGTTTTCTGGCATTACGACTCAAGGCGTTTCTGTTGATCACCTCGCTGGCGATGTTGATCGTTTTCGATCAGTTGGTGAGCAATTTCAATCTTTTCGCCTTTGGTCCGCTCAGTGTGTCCTGGTTGCCGCTGCTGCTCCATCGGCTCCTGCATGCTTCCCTCCTGCTGGACTTTGGCTTGTCGATCCTCATCGCCCTTGTCTGCGCCTGGGTGGCTCTGTGGATTCTTCCCTCCCGCCTCGTGCCTGCTCCCGTGGTGCTTCCGGGTGCTGCTCTCGGGGCGGCAGGATTGATGGCGATGAACGTCTTCCTTGGGCGGATTCTTCTGCTGCTGGGGGTGCGATTTCAGGCCTATGGCCTCGTGGGTGGGGTATTGGTGCTCACCCTCTGGATCTGGTCAGTAGGCGTGGTTCTCTATTATGCCCAGTGCCTTAATGTTGTTCTGTGGCATTCACGCCGGCGGCAGCGTACTCCGCTTGTTTCCTGAACGATCTTGCCGTTAGCCTTGATCGTGCTTCCGGTCCGCACAACAGAACCGTGTTGATCGAAGCTACTGACGTTGCTGGCGGCCATCCTTCATGAATCGCCCTTTTCCCTGGATCTGGGTGTTCATCCTCGGCTTGCTCGTGCTGGCCCCCACCCCCGCCGGCCGCGTTCTCCTCGACGTTCTGGGGGGCCTCACCCTCGGCCTGCTGCTGCTGCCCGTGCTGGCCGGCGCCGGAATCTGGATCGCCTGGCAGGTGCTGCGCCGCCGCCTGCAGATCTGCCCTGCCTGTGGATCGGCCAGCCTGGCGCGGGACATCTGCCCCGTCTGCGGCGCTTCCCTCACAGCCACCCCGGACTCGATCCAGGTGAACCTCACCGATCTGCCCGGGGTGGGGGAGCCCGCCACGGGTGGCCTGGATGCCAGCAGCATGACCATCGATGTGGCCGCCCAGGAGGTAGACGATCGCTGAACTCCCGTTCAGCACCCTGGGGCTCTGCCGGATTCCTCAGCCGCTCTTGGCTTCCGCCTCCAGCTCCGCCAGGCGGCGCTCCCGCAGATAGAGGAAGAGCGGAGCGCCGCAGGCGAAGGCGAGGGTGACACAGCTCAGCAGCACCCAGGGGAGCCCCCGCAGCTGCAGCCTCCGGGTCTCCTGCACCATCCAGACCACCACGGCCGTGGCGCCGATCGTGAGATCACGGGAGAGGGAGGTGGCAGCGGGATTGGCAGTGGCCTGCTCCAGAAAGCTCCCGAGCGCGAAGGCGGAGTCGCTCGCCTGGATGAAGGCCAGGTTCGCCATCCAGGGCCAGATCGCTCCGGCCGCCGCCAGGGACAGATAGAGCCATTGCAGGGGGGTCTGCGGAAGCCAGGACCTGTCCATGGGCCGTGCTGCAGCTGGGATCAAGAATCTCCGGAGCTTGGCAGGGAACCTGCTTCTTCGGTCGGAACCCTCCTCGGCTGCACGCCTGCCGGATCGGCGGAAGCTGCTCAGCCCGGCGGGAGTGGTTCGGGTTCCTGCCTCGCATCGCCCGCCTGCCAGAGCAGAACCTCCTGCTCCACCCGCTCGAGAACGGCCTCACAGCGGCCTAGGTACTGCAGCCCGCGGCGGTAGAGATCGGCCATCTGCTCCACTTCCAGCTCGGTGGTCTGGAGCTCGGCCAGCACCAGTTCCAGCGCCGTGCGGGCCTGCTGGTAGCTCAGATCTGCCGCGATCGAATCTTCCTCCTCCGGTGTCTCCAGGTGGGCGCCATCGCCCCCGGCAGGAGGCTGGGGTGGCGCGGAATCCCCGGGGGAAGGGGAGGCGGAATCCTGGGGGGAAGGGGAGGCGGAATCCTGGGGGGAAGGGGAGGCGGATCGTCGGGCCATGGGGGAAGAGAGCGGGTGGCGGCTCAGCGGGAAGGCCCGGGCGAAGGATGGCTCTGCAGCACCCGGGCGTCGAGCAAACCATCGGCCAGCTCGACCGTGATGGCGCTTCCAGCGGGGGCCTCCCTGCTCGAGCGCAGCAGGGATCCATCCTGCCGCCGCACCAGCGCGAAGCCGCGGCGCAGCAGCTGCTCCGGGGCGAGAGCCTGCAGCAACTGGCGCTGTCGTTCCAGCAACTGGCGGTGGCGCTGCAGCAGGGCTCCGGGGTGGACGCCCAGCAGCAGCTGGCGCTGCTGCTGCAGCCTCTGGCGCTCGAGCTGCAGGCGCCAGTCGATCGAGCGCCGCAGCTGCCCCCGCTGCTCCCGCAGGCTCTGCAGCGCTGCGCCGCGATCGGGCAGCAAGGCCACCAGGGCCGCGGTGGGGGTGGCGGCACGGTAGTCGGCCACGAGATCGGCGATGGTGGTGTCGTCCTCATGGCCGAGGCCGCAGACCACCGGCAGGGGGGAGGTCCCCAGGCAGCGGGCCAGCCGCTCGCCGTCGAACACGGCCAGGTCTTCGCGGCTGCCGCCGCCGCGGGCAAGCACCAAGGCCTCGATGCCCCAGCGCTCGGCCGCCGCGATCACCGCTTCCACGGCGGCGCAGATCTCTGCCTCCACCGGACCCTGCACGGGAATCGGCACCACCAGCAGCCGGGTGGCCGGCCAGCGCTCCCGGGCCGTGCGCAGCATGTCCGCCAGGGCGGAGCTGGGGACACTGGTGAGCAGGGCCAGGCAGCTCGGACAGGCCGGCAGGGGCCGCTTGCGCTCCGGGGCGAACCACCCCTCCGGCTCCAGTCGGGCGCGCACCTGCTCGAACTGGCGCAGGGCGGCGCTGCGGCTGGGGCGGATGTCCAGCACCTGCACGCAGAGATTGGCCCGGGCCTCCCAGAAGTTGAGCCGACCCACCACCGTGACGCCGTCCCCCTCCTCCGGCAGGTAGGAGAGCTTCTGCCGCAGCGACGACCAGATCACCCCCGAGATCGTGGCCTCGCCATCGGTGAGGGTGAGCCAGAGGTGGCCCCGCTTGAGCTGGGGCCGGCTCACCGTGGCCTCCAGCAGGAAACGGGGGGCGAAGCCGCGCTCCAGCAGGCGCCCGATGGCCGCGTTGAGGCCGGCCACATCGAAACGGGGCAGACCCTCGAGCGGCGGCGTCGGCTCCGGCTGGGGGAGGGGGAGGGTCACCTCAGCGGACCAGCTTGCGGTACTGGGTCCACCAGTAGAGGCTCACGAGTCCGCCCACCACGGCCACGGCTCGGCCGATCGGGTGGTCGAAGCGCACCAGGCCGGCGCCCGTGATCACCAGCGCCGTGCTCAGCAGGCGAGAGCCGTCGCGGCGGTTGTCGACGTAGAAGCGCGGGGCCATCCCGTTGCCAGCGGCAACCGCTCAGCCTAGGCAGGAGGGGGCTGGGGCTTCGGTCCCACAAAAAAGACGCCCGGAGGATGTCCCCCGGGCGTCTGCGGCCTCTGGGGCCGTGGTGCAGGGACTCAACCGAGGCCCAGCTGGGCCAGGATGCCCTGGCCAGTGAGGATCTCGGTGGCCAGGCCGATCACGAAGCCCATCATGGCGAGACGGCCATTCCAGGTCTCCGCGAAGTTCACGAAGCCGAAGCGGGGCTGGGAAGCGTCAGACATGGAAGGAAATTCCAGGACCCCTGAATCGTAACGAAATCTGGAGTTCGCTTGACAGTCGCGCTCACTACCTTTCAGGTGTGGATTCTCGGTTTGACAGTCCCGTCCGCCTCGGCTAGGGCTGTCCGTGGCTGATCCGCTTCCCATTCCCTTTCCCCCGTCTCCCTCCCGCGCCGTTCTGCAGGACCAGATCACGGCCGCCCTGCCGCCGGAGCCCGAACTGGTGCTCGTGACCGACCTCGACGGCACCCTGCTGGGGGGAGAGCCCTCCTGGCGCCAGGCGCTCTATGGCTGGCTGCGGCAGCATCGCCTGGAGGTGCTGCACATCTACTGCACCGGCCGCCAGCTGGCCTCGATCGAAGCGCTGCTGGCCGATGAGCGCTCCCTCGGCCTGCCCCATCCCCACCTGGTGATCGGTGATGTGGGCTGCACCGTGGCCTGCGGCACCAGCCTGCGGACCGTGCCCGCCATGGTGGATCCGATCGAGGCGCGCTGGCAGGGGCTGCCGGAGCGGCTGCTGCCCCTGATGGAGGGCCTGCCGGGGGTGGAGCCCCAGCCGATCCACACCGAGCGGCGCCTGGCTTACACCCTCACGGGTCCGGGGCCCGGCACCGAGCACATGGAGGCGATCCGCTCCCAGGGGGTGGATGTGATCGTCTCCGACGACCGCTATCTCGATGTCCTGCCCCCCGGCGTGAACAAGGGCTCCACCCTGCTGGCCCTGCTCGAGTGGCTCGAGATCGGCCATGGCCAGGTGGTCACGGCGGGAGACACCCTCAACGATCTGGCGATGTTCGAGACGGGCCTCGATGGGGTGATGGTGGGCAACGCGGAGCCTGCCCTGGTGGAGAAGGTGGAGGCGGCCGGCTTCCCCAGGCTGTACCGGGCCCGCGGCGAGGGCTGCGCCGGCATCGTGGAGGGGCTGCATCACTTCGGCTACGGCCCGCTGCTGGCCGACTTGCCTGTGCCGGCGGCCTGAGTCTCTTCCTCCCGGGCCAGCCGGGCCTTGGTGTGGGCGGTGGCCTGGGCCTGGAGGGGATTCTCCGGCCAGGGATGGCGGGGATAGCGGCCCCGCAGCTCCCGGCGCACCTCGGCGTAACCCTGCCGCCAGAAGCTCTCGAGGTCCTGGGTGATCGCTGCCGGTCGACCGGCGGGCGTGAGCAGCTGCACCGTCACCGGCAGGCGGCCCTGCAGCAGCACCGGGCTGCGCCGGCAGCCGAACATCTCCTGCAGCTTCACCGCCAGCACTGCCTCGCCAGCCCCCTCGACCTCGCCGTAGCTCAGGGCCACCGCCCGGCCGGAGGGAACGGTGAACTGCCGCGGCAGCCATTCCTCCAGCTGCTGCCTGGCTCCCCAGTCCATCCCCCCCCACAGGGCCTCCTGCAGGTCCAGCTGCTGGAGTTCCTCCAGACTGCGCAAGCCCGTGAGCCGGGGGCCCAGCCACTCCTCCAGCCCCTCCAGCAGGGCGCGCTCGCTCCGATCCGGCCAGGGCGCGCCGAGATGGCGGTGGGCCAGGCTCAGCCGCTGCTGCAGCTGGCGGCTGGCCGGGCTCCAGGGGAGGGCGGCGAGGCCCAGCTGGCGCAGCTTCTCCAGCAGCACCTGCTGCACCTGAGCAGGGTCGGCGTCGCGCCAGGGGCTGCGCTCCAGCACCAGGGCCCCCAGCCGCAGGCTGCGCTCCGCCCGCACCCGGGCGCCGGCCTCGTCCCAGCCCACCTCCTGGTGGGTTTCCCCTTCCGCCAGGGCGATGTCCTCCAGCAGGCCCGGCGGCAGAGCCACCGCCAGCCGGATCGATGCATCGGCTCCGCTGCCCTCCAGGGTGACCACCGCCAGGGCCTCACTGAGGAGCAGGGGGTCCTGGGGATGGAGCAGGGCTCCGCGGCCGCTGCGCAGCAGGTAGCGGCCGCCGCCGCCCTCGCGGCGCAGGGCGATCCGCTCGGGATAGGCCCAATGGATCAGCCGGGCCGCCCGTTCCTCCAGTCCCCCGCCCCCACCTCCGGCTGCCGGTGGGGTGGGGGGGACGCTTGCAGCCACGGCGGCGAGCACCTGCCGCCGCAGCTGGCTCGCCATCGCCTGCAGCAGCCGGCGCGGTCTGCTTCCGCCGCCGCTGCGATCCGGGTTCCCATCGGTGCTCGGATCAGCGGCCCTGCCCTGCGGGCGCAGCCAGTTCAGGCGCCGCAGCAGGTCGCAGCCGTGTTCCCGGCGATCGAGCGGATCCCGTTCCCCCAGCAGCACGGCCAGGTCGCAGGCCAGCTCGAGCTCTCCCCCCGCCTGGGCCCGCAGCAGCATGTGGGCCAGGCGCGGATGCACGCCGAGCCCGGCCATGGCGCGGCCGTGCGGGGTGAGGCCGCCGCTGCTGTCCAGCGCTCCGAGAGCCTCAAGCAGCCGGCGGGCCTCGCGCAGGCCCGGCCGCGGCGGCGGCGTGATCCAGGCCAGCTCCTCCCCCAGGCCCGCCCCCCAGGCGGCGAGCTGCAGGGCGATCGGCAGCGGATCCACCTCCAGCAGCTCCGGGGGATCGAAGGCGGGCCGGCGCTGCTGTTCGGCCGGGGACCAGAGCCGCAGGCACCGCCCCGGCCCCAAACGGCCGGCACGGCCGCTGCGCTGCTCGGCGCTGGCCTGGCTGGCGGGCTGGGTGACCAGGGCATCCATGCCGCTGCCCGGATCGAAGCGGCTGCGCCGCGACAGGCCGGCATCGATCACCAGGCGCACCCCGGCGATCGTGAGCGAACTCTCGGCGATGGCCGTGGCCAGCACCACCTTGCCGCCGCTGCCGCGGGCGGGTGCGATCGCCCGCTGCTGCCCCTCGAGCGGCAGGCTGCCGTGCAGGGGGACCAGTTCGACATCCCCGGCCCAGGCGGTGTCTTCCAGCAGGCGCTGGCTCTGCTGGATCTCCCGCTGTCCCGGCAGGAACACCAGCACGGTCTCGGTGGGCTCCCGTTCCGGCAGCCAGGCCTGCTCAAGGGCCCGCAGCACCTGCCGCTCCAGCGCTTCCCCCGGCCGCGGCGGTTGGTGCTGCACCTCCACCGGATGGCTGCGGCCCTCCGCCGTGAGCACCCGGGCTTCGTCGAGGCCGGCCGCCAGGGGCTCCAGATCCAGGGTGGCGGACATCAGCAGCAGCCGCAGGTCGGGCCGCAGCAGGCTCCGCGCCTGGCGCAGGAGGGCCAACGCCAGGTCCGCCTCCGCCTGGCGCTCGTGGAATTCATCGAAGATCACCACGGCCACGTTCTCCTGGGCCGGATCGGCCTGGAGACGCCGCAGAAACAGGCCGCAGGTCATCACCTCCAGCCGGGTCCTGGCGGAGCAGCGGCTTTCCAGCCGCACGCGGTAGCCCACCCGCTCACCCACCTCCTCGCCGAGCTCCCGGGCGAGACGCTCGGCCGCGGCCCGGGTCGCCAGCCGGCGGGGCTCCAGCAGCACGATCTTTCCCTGGGGGAGGGCCTCCAGCAGGGCGAGGGGAACGCGGGTGGTCTTGCCTGCCCCCGGGGGAGCCTGCAGCAGCAGGGTGGATCCCTCCGGCGCCACCGCGGCCACAATCTCCTGCCGCAGCGCGTCGATCGGCAGGGAGGGCAGGGACCCCTGTGCCACGGGCTCAGCGCACGTGGCGCACCCCATCCACCGGGTGGTACCCCTCGCCGGTCTTCTCCTCGTAGACGATCGCCGGCAGCCCGGTCTCGAACATCGTCTGCAGGGCTTCCTTGAGGTAGGGGTTCCAGCCGCCGGTGGACACCTTGCCGTGCCACACGGTCCAGTCCCAGGTGCCCTGCAGATCCCGGGGCACCCGCCCCTCCCGGTCCCGCCGGGCCACCAGATCCTGCGACTCCAGCACCCCCACCCGGATCGGATCCTGGCCATAGGCCGGCGTCATGGTGAGCTCGAGGCGCACCGGGTCCTCCTTCACCAGCTTCAGCCGGAAGCGGGGGGGCAGCTTCAGACCCCGGAGCACGGCGGCAACGATGCGAGTTCTCTGGTCCACGGTCTGCCTCCGCCGGAATGCACGATCACATCAGCGAGCCTATTCAGTGGCCGATCAGGGGCGGCTCAGCGATGGCGCCGAGCTGGGCGGGCCCTCCTCAGGGGGCTTCGTCCTGGAGTTCAGAAGGCTCGTTGTCCCCGTCGAAGCGGACGGTGAGCAGGTCCTCGCGGGTGATCTGGCCCTCGGCGTCCAGCAGTTCCGGGTGGATGGTGAGCCGCCCGGTGCGGTCGGCGGCACCGGTGGCCTGGACACTGTCCCGGTCGCCGGGCCGGGGCACGGCACGGAACCCCTGTCCTATCACCTTGAAGGCCTGCCAGAGGAGCAGCAGGAAGCAGGCGGCGTAGAGGTAGGGAAACAGGTGGGAGAACAGATCCATCCGACCGGGCCCGATCGCGTTCCCCATCATTGCCTGCCCGGCGAGGAGGGAGTGGCGTTGGCGAGCATCCAGGCCCAGAGGGTGGTGCAGGCGGCGCCGAAGGCCAGGAACGCAAGCAGAAGGCGGCTGGTGTCCATGGATCGATAAGATTCTTTACGCACCCTAGCGGGGTTGTCCGCGGCGGCGGGGCGGTCCTCCGCCCTTGTCCCCCCCGTCGCCTTGCCTACGGTTGACCGGAACCGCGATGGTCAGACGGAGATGGTCGTGCTGCGCCGCTTCTCCCTGGGGGTGATCGCCTCCTCCGGTGCCACCGCCGCGCTGCTGCAGAGCCCGGCGCTCACCCCCGGCCCCGTCCAGGCCCAGGGCGCCGCGGCCGCCGCCCTCACCCGCCAGTCCTTCGTGGCCAGCGCCGTGCGGCGGGCCGGTCCCGGGGTGGTCACGATCGACACCGAGCGCACCGTGCTGGTGCCCGGATCCGGGGCCGGGCTGCCCCGTGGGCTGTTCGCCGATCCCTTCTTCCGACAGTTCTTCGGGGTGCCGCCCCTGTCGCAGCCCTCGCAGCGCACCGAGCGCGGCCAGGGCAGTGGGGTGATCTACCAGGCCGATGGCCTGATCCTCACCAACGCCCATGTGGTCGAGAAAAGCGACCGGGTGCTGGTGGGTCTCCAGGACGGCCGCCGGGTCGAGGGCAAGGTGGTGGGCCTCGATCCGGTCACCGACCTGGCCGTGGTGCAGCTGATGGGGAGCGGCCCCTGGCCGGCCGTGGCCCTGGGGAATTCCGATGCCCTGCAGGTGGGCGACTGGGCGATCGCCGTGGGCAATCCCTTCGGGCTGGACAACACCGTGACCCTCGGGATCATCAGCAACCTCAACCGCAACGCCAGCAAGCTCGGCATCACCGACAAGCGGCTCGATCTGATTCAGACCGATGCGGCGATCAACCCCGGCAACTCCGGCGGGCCGCTGCTCAACGCCGATGGAGAGGTGATCGGCATCAACACCCTGGTGCGCTCAGGGCCGGGTGCCGGCCTCGGTTTTGCGATTCCGATCAACCGTGCCCGCGACATCGCCCGGCAGCTCGTGGCCTCCGGCCGGGTGAGCCATCCCATGATCGGCGTGGCCCTCGAGGCTGCGGCGGCGGAGGGGCGGCTGGCGGGAAGTCCTCAGGGGGTGCGGGTGCGCTCGGTGGTGCCGGGCGGGCCGGCCGAACGGGTGGGTCTGCGTCAGGGGGATGTGATCGTGGCCGCCGAGGGGCAGACGCTGCGGGAGCCCTCCGATCTGGTGGCCGTGGTGGAGCGGGTGGGGGTGGGCCGTCCCCTGCAGCTGCTGATCGATCGCAATGGCTCCCGTCTGGAACTGGCGGTCACGCCGGTGGAGCTGGGAAGGATTTCGCAGCGCTGAGGACGACCCGGAGGCGCCGTGCTGGCGGATGTCGGGCCCAGGGCCCGTCCGACCGAGCACATCTCAGAGCACATCGAAGGCGGGGGGCTCGCCGATCTCCGGCAGGGCGGCGCCCTGGGTGAGGAACTGGGAAGGGGCGCCGAGCTGCTGGCGCATCACCCACTGGGTGGCGGCTTTCTGGCTGTGCCAGGCCTGCAGCAGCTGCTTCGCCAGACCCCGCAGGGTCTGGGGATCACCGGTGGCGTCGATGGCCCGGTTCATGCGCTCCAGTTCAAACTGCTGGCCCAGGCTGAGGGTCAGGGGTTCGGACATGGCGGCGGCCCCGGGGGGGCCTGTGAAACTGGCGCAACGCTACGAAGTGTTTCAGGATCGCGCGTATCGGTTGTGACACGGATACTGGAAAGCCGTCAGCAAACCCTGGCGCCGCTCCCCCTTGACGTGGCTCAGTGGTGCTCCCGCAACCCCTCCACGCAGCGGGTCACGCACTCGCCATCGTCGAGGGAGCAGGTGGTGATGCATTCGAAATACACCTCCATCGCCTCCCAGGTTTCCTCGTGATGCTCCGGCGCCGGTGCCACCCGGCCGGGCTGCCCGGCCGAAGGGCCTCCCACCGGCTCGCCGCGGCCGAATTCCACGGGATTCACGGGATTCACGGACCCGAGCAGAGCGTTCATGGGGGCATCCAGCGACGTACGGTCAGGCTATGCACACATCGGGGCGCACACCAGCGAAATGCGTGCTGTTGCCTACTCGACTATGAAGTTGTGTTCTGGACACCGCTGGTGGGCCAGCCCGATCAGCAGGCTGCCGCCTCGGCGTCGTCGCCGCCCCGGCGGGCCTGCTGGCGCTCCCGTTGGCGCTGACGCTGCTTCTCGCGGTTCGCCGCCTGACGGCGGGCGCGGATTTCCTCCTCGGCGGCCTGCCGCGCGGCTTCGGTTTCCTCCTGCTTCTTCTCGAGGTAGTAGGCGTAGTCGCCGCGGTAGAGAACGAGCTCGCCATCGCGCAGCTCCACGATGCGGTTGGCCACCCGTGAGATGAAGTAGCGGTCGTGGCTCACCAGCAGGGCCGCGCCCTCGTAGTCGATCAGGGCGTCCTCGAGCATCTGCTTGGCCGGGATGTCGAGGTGGTTGGTGGGCTCATCCAGCACCAGCAGGTTGCAGGGCCGCAGCAGCATCAGGGCCAGGGCCAGCCGCGCCTTCTCGCCGCCGGAGAGCTTGCCGGCCTCCTTGAACACGCTCTCGTTCGAGAAGCAGAAGCTGCCCAGCAGGGAGCGGACCTGGGTCTGGGTCCAGTCCGGCACGGCTTCGAAGATGGTGTCGATCACCGTTTTCGAGAGGTCGAGGGCCTCGGCCTGGTTCTGCTCGAAGTAACCGGCGATCACGTTGTGCTCCCCCAGGGCAGCCAGACCCTCGTCGGGCTGCTCGGTGCCGAGGATCAGCCGCAGCAGGGTCGACTTGCCGGCGCCGTTGGGGCCCACGAAGGCGATGCGGTCGCCCCGCTCGATCTCCAGTTCCGCCCCCAGAAAGAGGATCTGCTCGCCGTAGCTGTGGCTGAGATCGCGGATCTCCGCCACCAGGCGGCCGGAGCGGGGTGCCTCCGGAAACCGGAAGCGGGGGCCGCCGATGCTCTCCACCGGCGCCTCGATCCGCTCCACCTTCTCGAGCAGCTTCTCGCGGCTCTTCGCCTGGGTGGAGCGGGTGGCACTGGCGCGGAAGCGGTCGATGTAGGCCTGCTGGCTCGCCAGTTCCTTCTGCTGCCGCTCGAAGGCGGCCTGGGAGGCCTCCCGCTCCAGTGCCTTCTGCTCGAGGTGCTGGCTGTAGTTGCCCAGATAGGTGCGCGACACGCCCCGCTCGGTCTCCACGATCTGGGTGCAGACCCGGTCGAGGAAGGTGCGGTCGCGGCTGATCACCACGATCGCGGCGCTCTGTTGGAGCAGGTAGCTCTCCAGCCACTGGATGGTCTCCACATCCAGGTGGTTGGTGGGTTCGTCGAGCAGGAGCAGATCGGGCTCCTGGAGCAGGATCTTGCCCAGGGCGATGCGCATCTGCCAGCCGCCGGAGTACTCGGCCACCAGCTGCTCGGCCCCTTCGGGGGTGAAGCCGATCGTGGGGAGCAGCTTGTCGATGCGGGCGTCGAGCTCGTAGCCGTGCAGCGCCTCGAAGCGCTCGTGCAGGTGCCCCAGCTCGTGGATGAGTTCCTCGAGGTGAGCCGGGTCGCTGGCCGCCTTCTCGCTCGCCATCTCGTGCTCCACCGCATGCTTGCGGTTCAGCACCGTGGCCGCCTCGCCGAAGGCCTGGAACAGCTCCTCCCGCACCGTGCGCTGCAGGTCCACGTCGAATTCCTGCTGCAGGTAGGCGATGCGCGGTTCACCCTGCTTCACCACGCTGCTGGAGGAGGGTTCCTCGAGGCCGGCGATGATCCGCATCTGGGTGGATTTGCCTGCCCCGTTCACCCCTACCAGGCCGATCCGGTCCCCCGCCTTCACCTCCCAGGTGACATCCCGCAGCACCTCACCGGTGGGATAGATCTTGCTGATCCGTTCGAGACGAAGCACGGCGAGGGGTCCGGGAGGGCGCACGCGCGGGAGCTCTGGCCTCTCCGTTGCGGTGCCAGCATCATCCCTGCCCGCCCGCCGGGGCGGAAGGGCGGAGCTCCGTCCCCCGGTGCCGGCTCCGGCAGACTGTCCACAGCGAACGGAGGCCCCGGGCCGGGATGATCAAGCGTCTCGAGCAGGTGGCCGCCCTGGTGGTGGCGGCGGGACTGGCGATCGTGAGCTACTGGCTGTTCTTCAGCTGGGCCCAGAGGGGAGGCAGCGAGCGGCGCGGTGAGGCGGCGGCCCCGGAGCAGTCCCGGCCGGTGTCGCCGCGCCCGCCGGTGGGCGAAACGCTCAGAGTCCCCCCCGGGCCTTGATCAGCCATTTCTTGGTGTCGCTGTCGTCCAGGCTGGCGATGTGGGCCTTCACCTCCTCTGCCGTCACGGGCAGGCCCTGGGCTTCGCCGAGGGCCACGATGCGGTGAAGGGCACCGCTGGGATCCTGCAGGGCCTGGCGGAACAGATCCTGGGTCAGCTCCGCATCGGCGCTGATGCGTCCGTAGAGCTCGGCTGCGTTGCTCATTCCTCTCGCCACCGCTGCATCGACCCTATGCAGCCGCGGGGCTGCCGCCGCCGCACCGGCCCCTCTTGTTCGTGTTCCGTAGCGCGGCCCCCGGATCCCGGGGCTTCAGGGAGTGGTGGGGGTGGGACTGGCTTCCGGGCCCAGACTGCGGGCCTCCTGACAGAGCACCTGCCGCAGGCGGGCGTAGTTGGCGGCCAGGGTGCTCTGGCCCTCCTGGCGGGCACCGAACTCCGCCCGCTGCAGCACGTGGTGGAGGTGGGTGAGCAGGTAGGGGCTGAGCACGGCCGAAACCAGCACGTCCTCACTGGCCGTCAGGGCCGGGGAGCTGGAGGCGGCCGCAGCGCTGCCGGAGTCCCCTTCCCTGGGGGGCTCGGGGGCGGGGGATCGCTTCCTGGAGGAGTGGCCGGGGGATCGGGGCGCCATGGGCGGGTGCCGGATCGGCGTCCAGCATAGGCTTGGATACTACCCAGGAGTGTATTCGTACACTGGGGACCCTCGCGTCCTATCCGCCGCCTTGCCCACCCGTCAGACATCCTCGAGTGGGCGCGCCAAGTCGCCGCGCATCCAGGTGGTTCTGCCGGAGGAGCTCTGCGCGCGGCTCACGGCCCTGGCCGAGCGGGATTCCCGCACCGTCAGCAACATGGCGCGGGTGCTGATCCAGCAGGGGGTCGAGCGTCTCGAGGCGGCGGCGGGCCGCGAGAAGGTGGCCCGCGCGGAAGTGGCCCGGGCGGAGGCGGCGCTCCCCCTGTCGGATGCCACCGATCGCTTCCGGGCCGTGCTCGAGCAGCAGGGCACCCGCTCCGGGCCGCGGCTCCAGGGCGCTCCCCCACGGCTGCGCCTGCGCCGCCTGCGCGACTGATCTTCCGGGGCGCCTCCCCAGGGGCGCCGCTTCAGGGGCTTCCCGGTGGCTGCACGCACACCCCGAGCACCGCCGCGCGGCGTGCCCCGGTGACCGAGGGCAGCGATCCCGGCTGGCGGCGCCCGTGCCACCAGGCCAGCAGGGCGAAGGCGAGGGCCTCCCGCTCCAGAGCGCCGATGCCCAGCTCCTGCAGGGGCCGCACGCTGCAGCCCCGGCAGCGGCGCTGCAGCTCCCGCAGCAGGGTGGGGTTGCGGCAGCCCCCTCCCGCCACCAGGAGCTCGATCGGCCGCGGGCCCCGCTCCAGATCCTGGGCCACCGCCGCAGCGCTGAAGGCCGTGAGCGTGGCCAGGCTGTCGGCCGGATCCGGTTCGCTCCGGCCTGCGGCGGCGGCCAGCTCGGCCAGGCGGCGCTTCAGATCCGCCTGGCCGAAGAGCTCCCGGCCGGTGGACTTCGGCGGCGGCTGGACCAGGTAGGGCTCCTCCAGCCAGCGGCGCACCAGGCTCTCCTGCACCTGCCCCCGGGCGGCCCAGGCCCCATCGGCATCGAAGCTGAGGCTCCCGTGGCTGAAGTGCTGCACCGCCAGATCCAGCAGGGTGTTGGCCGGGCCGCAGTCCCAGCCCCGCACCGGCGCTCCGCGGTCGGGGCCCGTTCCCGGGGGCAGCAGGGTGAGGTTGGCGATGCCGCCCAGGTTCAGCAGGGCGCGCCAGCCGCCACCGCCCCCCAGCAGGGCCGCGTCGCAGGCCGGCACCAGGGGCGCCCCCTGGCCCCCCAGGGCCAGGTCCGCGGCGCGGAAATCGTGCACCACCGGCCGCCCCAGCAGGTGCGCCAGCAGCGGCGCCTGCAGCAGCTGCCAGCTGGCTCCGCGGGTGTCCCCCTCGGGAGGGCGGTGCCAGAGGGTCTGGCCGTGGCAGCCCACCAGGACCGCCGTGCCTGCGGCATCCGCCTGCCGGGCGGCCTCCGCCTGGGCCAGGGTCACGGCTTCCGCCAGCTCCAGCAGATCGGCGGCGGGCAGTGGCGTGCCCTGGCCCACCGCCACCAGGCGGCGGCGCAGATCGGCGGGGTACGGATGGGCGGCGTGGGCCAGGATCCGCCAGCGAGGCCGCTGCGGGGGGCCTTGAAAGGAAGCCAGCACCGCATCCACCCCATCGGCGCTGGTGCCGCTCATCAGGCCGAGCACCCGCATGGCCTCAGGTGCTGGGCAGGGCTTCGAGTGCCTGGCTGGTGCCCATCACCACGAGCAGCTCCCCCTCGTTGAGCACGTGGGAGGCGGGGGGATTCACCGTGAGCTGGTTCTGGGGGCCGGCCGCGAGCACGCTCACGTTGTAGTTCTTGCGCAGGTTGATCTCCCGCAGGGAGTGCCCCACGAAGGCCCGGGGCACCTTGATCTCCTCGATGCTGTTGCGGTCGTCGAGCCGCAGGCGCTCCAGCAGGTTCGGGCGCACGAGTTCGAGCCCGAGGCGCTCCCCCTGCATCTTGGAGGGAAAGATCACCCGGTCGGCGCCCACCCGCCGCAGCATCTTCTCGTGCAGATCGCTGGTGGCGCGGGCGATCACCTGGCGCACCCGGCTGCCGTTGCTGTCCTTGGCGATCAGGGTGGCGGTGATGCTCACCTCGAGCGGCTCACTGATCGCCACCACCACCGTGGCCAGATCCAGCACCCCCGAGGCCCGCAGGGCCTCCTCATCGGTGCAGTCCACCACCCGGCCTTCGATGCCGGGGTCGGCCTGGCGCAGCTCATCGATCGCCCGCTGGCTGCTGTCGAGCGCGAGCACATCGGCGCCGGCACTGGCCAGGGCGCGGCACACCGCACCGCCGAAGCGGCCCACCCCGATCACCGCGAAGCTGTCGTCCAGCTGGCCGTTGTCGTCGTGCCAGTGCCACCACTGATTCATGCCCGTGTGTCGTGGGGAAAGGAGTGAGCGAAAAGGAAAGGGCTGCCGTGTTGTTTCGGCCCGGTTGTTTCGGGCGGCGGTGTTGGCCAGGTTGGCTTCGGCCGGGTTGGCGTGGGCCAGGTTGGCGTCGGCAGTTCTGGAGTCGGCCGGGTGCTGCTCCTGAGGGATGCAGCGGAACTCAGAGATAGAGCTCCTCGCGGGGATAGCCCACCCGATTCTGCGGCCGGCTGCCGTAGACGGCAGAGAGCAGCAGCAGGATCCCGAGCCGACCGACATACATGCCCACCATCAGCACCGCCTGGCCCCAGCGATCGAGGTGGGCGGTCACCCCCACATCGAGGCCCACGGTGCCAAAGGCGGACACGCAGGTGAACAGCTTCTCC
>JBMLOS010000074.1:0-32360 GCA_049242845.1 Prochlorococcaceae cyanobacterium | reverse complement strand
GTCTGTAAAGCAGATTTCATGAAGAAACTCCCGCTTTCGTGAACGTGGCTTCACGGTCCAGGGCGGAGCGGCGCGTCACCTGGAGCGCCAGCCTCACCCTCGTGCCCACCCAGGGCTGCTTCAACCGCTGCGGCTACTGCGGCTTTCGCCGCACCCCCGACCCCGCCAACCCCCTGGCCGATGCCCTCAGCCTCCCGGCCGCCGAACGGCTGCTGGCGGAGCGCCCCCAGGCCAGCGAGGTGCTGCTGCTCAGCGGCGAGGTGGCCCCCGCCTCCCCCTGGCGCCCCCGTTGGTTCGCGCTGCTGCACCGCCTGGCCAGGTTGGCCCTCGCCCACGGCCGCCTGCCCCACACCAACGCCGGCCCCCTCTCCCGGCGGGAGATGGCGCTGCTGGGCCGCCTCAATCCCTCCCTCGGCCTGATGCTCGAGGGGCTCGGCCCCGCCTACGACGCCCTGCACCGCCGGGCCCCCAGCAAACGATTGGAGGTGCGCCTCACCCAGCTGGAGCAGGCCGGCCGGCTCGGGATCCCCTTCACCACCGGCTTGCTGCTGGGGGTGGGGGAGAGCCGCGGCGAGCGGCTCGAGGCGCTGGAGCTCCTGGCCGCGCTGCAGCGGCGCTGGGGGCATCTGCAGGAGGTGATCCTGCAGCCCTGGCGGCCGGCGGAGGCGGCCGCCGAGCCCCTCGATGCCCAGGAGCGGAGCGATCTGCTCGACACGATCGCCGAGGCCCGCCGCCGGCTGCCGCCGGAGGTGCACCTGCAGATGCCCCCCAACCTCTGGCCCCTCGAGGCCCTGCCCGAGGCCTTCGAGGCCGGCATCAACGATCTCGGAGGCATCGACAGCACCGATGTGATCAATCCGCTCTATCCCCAGCCCCTGCCGCAGCAGCTGGCCGCCCTGCTGGCTTCCGCCGGCTGGCGGCTCGAACCCCGTCTCTGTGTGCACGAGGCCTGGATCCCCTGGCTGCCGCGGCAGTTGCGGCGCCAGGCCCTCGCCCTGCGGGCGCGGTTGTTAGCGTACCAACCGTCTTGATCCTGAGAGAGCCGCACCGCCTTGGGCAGCCAGCGTGATCCCCGGGTGCTGCTGGTGCGGCTGCCCTGCAATCCGATCTTCCCGGTCGGCCCCATCTATCTGGCCGACCACCTGCACCGCTGCTTTCCGGAGCTGCCGCAGCGGCTGCTCGATCTGGCGGCGGTGCCGGTGCTCGATGTGGAGCGGGTGCTGCTGCGCACGATTGAGGCTTTCCGCCCCACCGTGCTGGTGTTCTCCTGGCGGGACATCCAGATCTATGCCCCGGTGGACGGCCGGGGGGGCAACCCGCTGCAGAACTCCTTCGAGGTGTTCTACGCCCGCAATCCCCTGCGCCGGCTGCGGGGTGCCCTCGGCGGCGTGCAGCTGATGGCGGCGTTCTACGGCGAGCTCTGGCGCAATCTGCGGCTGGTGCGGCGGGGCCTTCGCGGGGCGCGTCGTTATGCGCCCGAAGCCCGGGCGGTGCTGGGCGGCGGCGCCGTGAGCGTGTTCTACGAGCAGCTGGGCCGCAGGCTCCCCCGGGGCACCGTGGTGTCGGTGGGGGAAGGGGAGCCGCTGCTGGAGAAGCTGATCCGCGGCGAGTCCTTGGAGGGGGAGCGCTGCTTCCTCGCCGGCGAGGAGCCCCGGCCGGGTCTGATCCACGAGCAGCCGGCCGGCCTGGAGAAGCCCGCCTGCGATTACGGCTACATCGAATCGATCTGGCCGCAGCTGAACTGGTACCTGGAGGGCGGCGACTTCTACGTGGGGGTGCAGACCAAGCGCGGCTGCCCGCACAACTGCTGCTACTGCGTGTACACCGTGGTGGAGGGCAAGGCGGTGCGGGTGAATCCCGTGCACGAGGTGATCGCCGAGATGCGCCAGCTGTATGAACGCGGCGTGCGCGGCTTCTGGTTCACCGACGCCCAGTTCATCCCGGCCCGCCGCTACATCGAGGATGCCAAGCAGCTGCTGCGGGCGATCCTGGCCGAAGGCTGGAGCGACATCCGCTGGGCCGCCTACATCCGCGCCGACAACCTCGATGCCGAGCTGGCGGAACTGATGGTGGCCACCGGCATGGACTACTTCGAGATCGGCATCACCTCCGGCTCCCAGGAGCTCGTGCGCAAGATGCGCATGGGCTACAACCTGCGCACCGTGCTCGAGAACTGCCGCCTGCTGGCCCGGGCCGGCTTCCGCGAGCACGTGTCGGTGAACTACTCGTTCAACGTGATCGACGAGCGGCCCGAAACGATCCGCCAGACCGTGGCCTACCACCGCGAACTGGAGCGCATCTTCGGGGCAGACAAGGTGGAGCCGGCGATCTTCTTCATCGGCCTGCAGCCCCACACCCACCTGGAGCAGTACGGCTTCGAGCAGGGGCTGATCAAGCCCGGCTACAACCCGATGAGCATGCTGCCCTGGACGGCCCGGCAACTGCTCTGGAATCCGGAGCCGATGGGCAGCACCTTCGGCCGCATCTGTCTGGAGGCGTTCGAGCGCAACCCGGCGGACTTCGGCCGCACCGTGATGGCGCTGCTGGAGCGGGATTTCGGCTGCGCTCCCCTGGAGGAAGCCCTGCACGCACCGGTGGAGGGGCGGCGGGCGCTGGCTACCGCGACCCGCTAGGTGTTGTGTCTCGCATGGATCACTCATACCTTGTCCATAGCCGTACCTGAATCTGTTCAGAACCCTTGTTGTCAAAGGGATCTCAGCAGATTCAGGTGCGGCTGGGGAGGCGTGGCGTGCGGATCTATGCCCGACAAGCTCCTTGGGAGAATGCAGGCTTGGCGAACTTGCAATGGGGGCGCTGGCTCATTAAGCCAATTAGACAGGGAGTATTGGGTTATGGCGTAGATTGATGCTTTCTGCCGAGAGAGCGGCCATGATACTGCTGACTTTTTGTGTTGATATTGGAAAATTTCCGAAAGAAACATTGCTAAGCGCCGCCAGCGCGTGGCTGGATGGAATTTTCAAGACACGCGCAAAAGTTGATCGAATTATTATATTCACAAACATGCCGCTTCGAGTCTGCGCCAATCATTGCATTGAATTAAGGCCTTTTGACGAAAACGATATCTCGTCCACGTCTCGCCGTCTGTGGCAAGATCTAATATCACTTAAGTTTAAGTACTATCTATGGCTGCTCAAGGAGTTCGGGGAGTCGCCGATATGGATTGATTTGGATACGTATATTGCCAATAATATTGACTACATGGATGATTTAGGCGAATTTTGCACGATGCTCGGCACTTCGGAGGAGAGGATTATGCAGCTTGTCGCTGGCCACCCAAGGTTTAGCGTGCCCAGGCATGCAATGATTAACACTAGTATTTTCAAGATCAGCGAGAACTTTGCGGAAGAGGTTATATCATTGGTCGGTACATACAAAGGATTATTACCTCTAGGCGATCAAGATGCTTTTAACATTGCCTATCATTTTAGCAATATGAAGATGGATGTTCTAGGGAAGGATGTCTGCAAGGAGAAAGTCTTTTCTTACGATGCGTGGAATGCCGAAGTCGCGGAGCACATCAATGAACTAAATTCGCTTAATCTGTCATGGGATTCTAGTGGTAGGCTGATTTCCAGGCTGTATTCCGGCAAAGCGGTTGACATAGTGCAATTTTGCTTTTACAAATTTGATCAACTTCTTCATCTTGAACTGATTGATCAGAATCCATTTCTTGCGGAGTGGAAAAGAAGTGCTTCAAAAGGACTCGTCGAGTTGCGCTAGGGGTCAATCAATCGGCGCTGTGGCGGCCATGTTGTGTTGGATCGCCGCTTGGCGGCTTGAGTGGTTTTCCTCGGCACCAGCGCCGCCGCGCCCACAGCAGGGCCGAGAGCCCCAGCCAGCCCACCAGGCCGCCGATCGGATTGGGCGCTGGGCCGCCCGGCCCCACCAGCCAGGCCGGCGCCTCCGGCGCCAGCTCCAACAGGCTGCCCTGCAGCAGGAACCAGCCCCCCACCAGGCCGCCGTGCAGGCCCACGGCCCCCCAGAGGAGGCCGCCATCGGCCCGCCGCTGCAGGGCCAGCACCACCCCGAGCAGGCCCAGGCCCCCCAGCAATGGCAGGAGTGCCGCGGCCCCGAGGGTGAAGCGGGTATGCACGAGGCTGAACACGGCCGCCTGGGCCAGCAGCGCCTGCTGGTCGGCCCGGGAGCCGCCCCCCAGCAGCATCCGCAGTTCGCCCCAGAGCCAGCCGCGGAACACCAGTTCCTCGGCGAAGCCCACGCCCAGTACCAGCAGCAGCCCGTTGGTGAGTTCCGCGGCGCTGCACCCCTCGCTCCAGCGGGCCCAGCCGCCCAGGAGCAGCACCAGGGAGAGGCCGAGCAGCAGCAGAACGGCCTTGATCAGCCCTCGCAGGAATGCCCGGAGCAGGGCGGAAGCAGGGCCCGTCACGCCGAGGGCCTGCCAGGGATGGGCCTCGGCCCAGAGCCGCCGCACCCAGGCCGGCAGGGTGAGCAGGAACAGGAGCAGGGTGAACCCCGTGCCCACCAGGGCATGGTTGGGCCCGCCGAGGAGCAGGGGCCAGGCCAGCAGCCAGCCCGCGGCGTAGAGCAGGGGCACGTAGAGCAGGGCCACTCCCCAGCGACCGGGGCCGGCGGGGGCGCCGCCGCTCATGCCTCGGGCTCGATCGTGCTGGTGAGGCCCTTGGCCTTGAGGGTTTCGCAGTAGAACTCCGCCGGCTCGAGATCGCACACGATCACCAGCCCCACGCCGGTGTTGTGGGCCTCGAGCATCACCGCGATCGCGTCCTGCTCGCTCAGGCTCGGCACCACCTGCCGCAGGGTGGTGACCACGTATTCCATCGTGTTCACCGGATCGTTGTGGAGCAGCACCTTGTAGCGGGGCGAGGGCTTCCGCACCCGCTCCGGGGCCTTCTCCATTACGGCGGCTCCGCCCTCACGGCCCGGGGTCTCGCTGGCGCGTGGGGAGAGGCGGATCTCGGGGTGGGGCATCGTCTTCTGAGCTAATGCCAGGCACACCAGCAGACAACCAGATCCTGCGTTGCCGGGCTGATCAACGGTGGCATCATGCCAGGCAAGGGCCGAATCCTGGGGGCTGGAGGCGCGTCTCCCGCGGAGCGTTCTGCCCCAGGCCATTCCCTCTAGGATCGTCCCACCAGGAGCCTGCATGACGCGGATGCGGCGTTACGCCTTCGTCGAGCAGCACAGCGAGGAAGACTGTGGGGCCGCCTGCCTGGCCACGGTGGCGCGCCACTACGGCAAGAAGGTGCCGATGACCCTGGTGCGGCAGTTGGTGGGCACGGGGCATCAGGGCACCACGCTGCTGGGGTTGCGCCGGGGCGCCGATGAGCTCGGCTTCAACTGCCGTGCCCTGCGCACCGATGTGGATGAAACCTTCTTCCGCGATGTGCACCAGATCGACCTGCCGGCGATCCTGCACTGGAAGGGAAACCACTGGGTGGTGCTGCACGCGGTGGAGCGCCGTGTGGTGGTGATCGCCGATCCGGCGGTGGGCATCCGGCGCCTGCCCCACGATGAATTCCTGGAGGACTGGGGCGACGGCGTGCTGCTCACCCTGCAGCCGGATCTGGCACGGCTGCAGAAGCAGCCGGACGACTCCGCCAAGATGCACTTCGTGGCCCGCATGCTGCGGCTGGCCCGGCCCTACGCGGGCCTGATCGGGCGGGCGATGGCGCTCAATGCGGTGGTGGGCCTGATCGGGATCGGCATCCCACTGCTGATGCAGGTGCTCACCGACGACATTCTGGTGCGCCGGGATGCCCAGTTGCTGGGTGTGCTGGGGGGCGGAATGCTGGCGATCTACGGCTTCCGTACGCTGATTGACTTTCTGGAGCGCAAGATCTCCACCTATTTCTTCGAGCGGCTTGAGCTCTCACTGATGCTGGAGTATGGCCATAAGCTGATGCAGATGCCGATGCGGTATTTCGATACTCATCGCAGCGGCGACATCCTCAACCGCATCATTGAAATGGGGCGGGTGAACACGATGTTCAACTCACTGTTGCTTGACCTGCCGGCCGATCTGTTCCTGGGGCTGATCTCCCTGGTGGTGATGGTGGTGTATTCGCGCCCTCTCACGATGGTGGCCTTGCTGGCCTATGTGCTGATCGTGGCCACTCAGCTGGCCTTCCTGCCTCGCAAATACGCGATTGGGGCAAAGATGATCCGGAAAAACGCTGATAATCAGGCCCTTTTGGTGGAGTTCTTTCGCGGGGCTCAGTTGCTTAAATCCACCAACGCAGGTCAGCAGGCCTGGGATGAGTATCAGGAGGGCTTCGGTGAGGCGGCTCGGCTCAGCTGGCAGGACAGTCAGATTGAGATTCTCAGCAACGGTTCGATCAGCCTCCTGTCCTCCTTTCTCCAGATCGGCCTACTGGTCTATGGTAGTACATTTGTTCTAGAGGGAAAGCTCAGTATTGGCCAGCTGCTCGCCTTTGTGGGCCTTGGCATGAATGTTTTGGTGTTTTTCCGCGATGCCAGCAAGTTTGCGGTGGAGGTGCTCGGGGAAAGAACGATTTTCGGGCGTCTTACCGACGTGCTGGAAGCGGAGTCCGAGCAGAAAGACCTGCATCGCAAGGCCTGGCTGGAGCTGCAGGGGGATGAATCGATCGAGCTGCGCCAGCTGCAGTTTGCCCATCCCGGGCGTCGCCAGGCACTCAGCGGCATCAACGCCCACCTCCCGGGCGGCCGGGTGACGGCTCTGGTGGGTGGATCAGGAAGCGGCAAGAGCACACTGGCCAAGCTCATCGCCGGCATGTATCCGCCCGGTGGTGGCCTGATCCGATTCGGTGGCGCGCTTCAGGGGGATCTGGCTCTCGATTGTCTGCGGGCGCAGGTGTGCCTGGTCACCCAGGATTCGCACTTCTTCAATCGCAGCATCCTCGAGAACTTCCGCTTCACCCATCCCCAGGCCACCTACGAGGAGATCGTGGAGGTGTGCCAGGTGGCTATGGCAGACGATTTCGTGGTGGATCTACCGAACGGCTACAACTCGATGCTGGGTGAATTCGGTGCCAATCTCTCTGGAGGACAGAAGCAGCGCCTGGCGATTGCCCGGGCGCTGCTCACCAATCCACCGGTGCTGATCCTGGATGAATCCACCAGTGCCCTCGATCTGGTGCTCGAGGGGCAGGTGCTGGATCGGCTGCTGGCCTACCGCGAGGGCCGCACCACGATCCTGATCAGCCACCGGCCCAGCGTGATCGCCCGGTGCGACCATCTCTTGTATCTGGAGAATGGCCAGTTGCGGCACCAGGGGGCTGTGTCGGATCTGGATACGGCCAAGGCCCCCGCCCTCAAGCGTTTCCTGCCTGCTTCCTCCCATGCCGGCTGACCCTCCCGATCCGAAGAAAAGCGCCCTGGTGCGCACCAGGCAGGGTTCCCTGGCCCGTTCCGGTGCGATCGAGCCCGCCCGGGCCGATCTGCTGCCGAAGCTGGCCATGGACGACTACGTTCCATCGGTGCGTCCCTGGCTTCGGTTCGGCACCACGGCGGTGATCGCCAGTGCCGGCCTGGGGGTTCTGTTCCTGGCGGTGTGCCCCTATCGGGTGGTGGTGCGGGGCGAGGGATCGGTGCGCCCCGCTGGCGAGCAGGTGCTGGTGAATGCGCCGTTCGAGGGGCGGGTGGTGTCCATCGATGTGCGCACCAACCAGCCGGTCACGATCGGCCAGCCGATCGTGACGCTCGATCCCAGCCGCCTGCGGGGGGAGGTGGAACAGGTGGGCAAGAGCCGTGGCGCGCTGGAACAGCAGCTGCAGGCGCTGGAGGCCCAGAGCCGTGCGGAGTACGCCCGGGCGGAACTGGAGGTGGAAAAGAACCGCTCCACGCTTGCTTTCGCCCGGTCGGAGTTTGAGCGCTACCAGACCCTGGTGCGCCAAGGGGCTGCCTCGGCCAGTCTCGTGGAAGCGAAGCTTGCGGAGTTCCGCGAGGCCCAGGCCAGCCTCCAGCAGGCGATGGAGGGGTTGGAGGCCGCCCGCTCCAAGGCCCGCACCCGGGAGGCGGAGCTGCGCAAGGAGATGGCCACCATCGAGCAGAGCTCTGCCGAAGGGAAGCGGAACCTGCGCAATGCGGTGGTGCGCTCGCCGGTGAAGGGTGTGGTGTTTCAGCTGCAGGTGCAGAATCCGCAGCAGACCATCAGTGCAGGACAGCCCCTGGCCACGATCACCCCCTCCAAGGCCGAGCGTGTGGTGAAGGTGACTGTGAGGGGTGAAGACGTGGACAACGTGAAGGCGGGCCAGCGTGCAGACCTCCGCGTGGCCGGTTGCCCCTACCCCGATTACGGCACGCTGCAGGCGCGCGTGATGTCTGTGTCGCCCGATGCGCTGCCCGTAGACAATGCTGTTGAGGGCACGGAGGGAGCGGCGCGGGTGTCCGATCTGTTCGAGGTGACTCTCAAGCCAAAGAGTCCATCGCTGGTTCAGGGCAACCGCCGCTGCGAGGTGAAGTTGGGGATGCGTCTCCAGGCGGACATCACCACCCGCCAGGAGACCCTGCTGCGATTCGTGCTGCGTAAGACCCGGATCCTGGTGGGTCAGTAGTGAAGCACTCCCTGGGCAGGCAGCCAGGACCGACATGAAAAAGGCGGGCTATGGCCCGCCTGGAAATCATGCCTTGACCAGGCCTGTTATCACTTCTTCTTGTTGGAACGGAAGCTGCTGGGGTTGGGATCTGTTCCACCAGACTTCTTGTACTGACCGTAGTTGCTGCCGCCATAGGCGGTGGAGGGATTGGTCTTGCCGCCGCTGAGGAGCTCAGCGTCGTCGTCGTTTAATTGAGCAAAATGACCCATTGATGTGATGGGGTGAAGAGCTGGCTTGGTTTAGCAGCTTAGAGGCCGTTCACTTCCTCCCGCCTGGGCCTGCGAGGCCCTGCCCTATTGCGCCGCAAGGCTTCTGGTGGATTTTGGCGAGTTTTTTGGGTCTGAGCTCGGGTTCGGGATTGCTGACGTGTATGCATCAATAGATCCTTTGCGTCAGTGATTTGCGCTACATATTGATTGCCGTTGGGAGATCTGAGGCTGGTGCCCTAGGCTAAGCCTGTCATTCGGGATACGCAGCTTCAGTGAGGCGCGAGCCGTCATGGACTCCTGCCACGGCTCCGCTTGTGAGTGTGTGCAACATTACGCGCAACCGCCCGGCTTTGCTGGCGTTGCTCGCCGAGTGTGTGGCGGCCCAGGCCTACCCGGCGGAGAGGCTCGAGTGGGTGGTGATCGATGATTCGGGCCCGGGGCCCGAACCCGATCTGGCAGTGGCCCAGCAGGCCGGCATCAGGGTGAAGCTGGTGCGGCTGCAGGAACCGCAGCCGATCGGTGCCAAGCGCAACCTCTGCCACGCCCACGCCAGCGGCGATCTGCTGGTGGTGATGGACGACGACGACTACTACCCCCCGAGCCGGGTACCGGAGGCGGTGGCGGTGCTCAGCGCCGGCGAGGGGGATGTGGCGCTATGCACCAGGGTGCCTTTGCTGCTGCTGCCGGAGGGGAGCCGCTGGCTCTCCCCCAGTTTTCATGCGATGGCGGCCACGGCCAACACCCTGGCCTACAGCCGGGCGTATCTCGAGCAGGGCCATGGCTTCGATCCCGAGGCCTGGGAGGCGGAGGAGCCTTCATTCCTGGAGGGTTCGGATCGCCCTCCGCTGCCCCTCGATCCGGCGGCCAGCCTCACCTGCATCGGCCACGGCGGCAACACGGTGGATAAGCGGCTCTGGATCGCCCGAAACGGGGCCCAGCGCTTCGAGGTTCTCGGGCCCGAGGCGCCGGGGTTCCCGCCAGAGGTCTATCTGGAGCGCTACCGGCGGGCATTGGGGATACCTGAGACTGCGCCCCCATGCGCTCCTGGATCCGCCGAGCCTGCCGAAGAGCCGAAGCAGCTGCGCCCCTGGCGGGTGGCGGTGATCACGCCCTACTGCACTGAATCCCCCCAGCTGCTGCAGCGTTGCCATGCCTCCGTGCTGGCGCAGCACTATCCCTGCACCCATTTTCTGGTGGCCGATGGGCCTGGCCTGGCGGAACTGGCCGGCTGGTACTGCCGCCACATCGTGCTCGGAGCCAGCCACGGCGACAACGGCAACACCCCCCGCAGCATCGGAGCGCTGGCGGCGATGAACGAGGGCTTCGACGCCGTGGCCTTCCTGGATGCGGACAACTGGTTCAGCCCTGAGCACCTCCAGGCGGCGATCGAATGCCAGGCGGCCACCGAAGCAGCCGTGGTGTTCAGCGATCGGCACATCGTGTTTCCCGATGGCCAGCGGCTCACCTTGCAGCCAGAGGAGGATCGCCTGCACCGATTGGCGGACACCAGCTGCATGGTGGTGTTTGAACCTGCATTCAGCAGCCTGGCCCTATGGGCCCAGATGCCGCGGCAGTTGGCCCCTCAGTGCGACCGGGTGATGTTCGCTCACCTGATGGCCACGCAGAGCTGCGCCTGGACCAATCAGGCCACGCTGTTCTTTGAAACCTGGTATGCAGGCCACTTCCTGGCAGCCGGCCTGCTGCCACCGGCCACGGCCAAGTTCCTGGCCCTTCAGCCCGCCGGAGTGTGGGAAGAAGCCGCGCGTTCCTTCCGCCGGCGAAGCCCCACGCCGGTGTATGCCGGCAGCGAAGGAATCGGGCCGGACAAGCCCCGGATCAATCTGGTCACGATCCTCGGCGCGCCCTGCTCCGGCGGCACCCTGCTGCAGGCCGGCCTCTGCCGCCATCTGGGCTTTGCCGGCATTCCGGAGAACCAGTTTCTGTATCACTGCGTGGCCCGGATGGGGTCAGACCATCGCCTGCGCCATGGGGGAGCGGAGCTGCGGCAACAATTGGCGGAGCCGGCGCCGGATGAGAACAGGCTCAAGCCGTTCGATCTGCAGGGTCGGGGCCTGGAGACAGCCTTGAATCCTGAGCGTTCCTACACACTACTTGAGGCATACTTTCGTGCTGTGCAGGCCCTGCTACCTGCCGAGGCGATGGGCTTCGCCCGTGCTTATGGGCAGGTGCATGTGCTCGATCGCTCCTGCAGCCTGGCGCTGGTGGCTGATGTGTTGTTCCGTTGCTTACCGGAGCATCGGGCTGTGCTGATGCTGCGGGATCCGCTCAAGCAGATCGCGGCATTGCGGGGGCGCATGGCCTGCCATCCCGAGGACTGGGCCTTTGCCGATAAAAGCCTTGAAGGCTTGTGCCGCGTGGTGTTGGAGTCGCTGGCGAGACCACTTCATGCGGCGCCAGTGGGGCAGTTGCTGCTGGTGAGCCACCGCCGGCTTGTGGAGGAGCCCCAGCCTGTAGTGGAGGCTGTTTATGGCACCTTTGAGACGGCGCCTACCCCGTACTACGCCTTAGAGCCTTTGGATCACAGGCTTGAGCCAGTGCTGAACCCCGTGCATGAGCGAGTCTATGCAGATTATCTTGAGGCTCTGCCCAGCCAGCTGCTGCAGGATCAGGAGCGACCATGGAAGCTGGGGTGCCTGGCTGGTGAACTCTCCAGTTCATCTGAATCCAAGCCCCAGCCTGAAGCTCTCTTCAGTGCTGTCGAACTGGAAGAGCTGGAGGCGTTGCTGGCCCCCCTCCAGCTGCTGATCCGTGCTCTTGATGCAGAAGAGCCTCTGTCGGCGGTGTCGCTTCCGCCGCCGAACGGGCAGACGGAGCTGGTGAATCTGGTGGAGCAGGCGGTACAGGGGCTGTTGCCTCATGCCGCTGCCGATGCACGGTGGGAGGTCTGAACGAATGGCGACTCAGCCCGTTCAAGCCGTTCTCTACCGAATCCTCGGGAATGACCTGCCGCCGCGGTATAGCCCAGGCCAGACCCTCTCGAATCTGCAGTTCACCTTGGAGAATGAGCCGGAGCTCCCGGGATTGGAAAAGCGCTGGCTGTTGAATCGCATTGTCTGTCCCGAGACGCTGGCGGCCCTGCAGGCCACGATTCGTGCTGCCGGCCAGCGCTTTGATGTTATTCCGTTTGAAGAAGAGGCCTATCGGCAGGTGTGGACCGATCTGGGCGACACGCCTCCGGAGTGCCATCCTTGGTGCGCGGACTATCAGCAGTTGCCGCGTTTGATGCAGCTGCGGATCATTGATTATATCGCCCGCTTCAAGAACCAGTATTTGATGAATAACAATGCTGCTCGTAACTGTGCCATAGCTCTTGGTTTGGAGGATGCGGAGTGGGTCCTTCCCTGGGATGGGGGCTGTTTTCTGCCGGCCTGGGCTTGGGCGGAGTTGCAGGAGGCGATGCACCGGCCAGAACTTCGCTATCTGTGCATCCCGATGCACCGCCTTCGGGATCTCAGTCGTCTGCCGACGGCCGAGGAAAGCGAGCAGCTGGAGCTGGTGGAACCCCAGCTGGCCTTGGCCCGCTCAGCGGCTCTGCGCTTTGACCCGGCCCTGCGCTATGGCTCCGGTCCCAAATGGCAGTTCCTGCAACGCATCGGCCTGCCTGGGCCCTGGCAACATGGCGTGGGCTGGCTGCCCTGGGAGGAGGTGGACACCTCCCCGGCCCCGGACGCGGGCGCCTGGCAGGAGGCCGGCATCGTGCTCAGGCTGAGCTGTGAAGCCCAGGATGGCCGCTATGTAGACGAGAACGCTCTATGGCGCTTGCGTTTCGCCGGCATCCTGCGCTTCACTCTCAGGGTCGATCGCGCGGCCGTCAGCGACTCCCTGGCACACCACCGCTACCGCTGCTGGACGCGTCTGAACCGGAACGGGTGGCAGCGGGCCAATGCGGACCTGCGAACCCTGGTGCGGACGTATGGGTCCGAATCGTCGGCGCAGCAGATTTCCTCCTGGGAGCGCATCGGCTGGCTCGCGCTGGATGCGGCCCTGAATCGATCCGAGCCCTCTGAGGCGATGGTGCTGGAGATGGTGCAGCGCAGCTGCCTGGATGCGGCAACGGCCTGGAGCCCAGCAGGCCTATCTCTGGAACGGGTGGCTGATTTCGCGCTGCTGCACCCGCTGCTCGATGCGTTCATGTTGCTCCGCGAGAGTGAGATCCTCTCCGCGGATGCATGGCATGACCTGCAGCAATGGTGCCGCGGGATCCTGGACTGGCTGACGACGGACAGCCAGGACTTTCTGATCCGCCATCAGGCCCGGGGCTCCGCCACCTGGCATCACCTGCTGATACTCTCCTTGGCTACCTTTCTGGGCATACCTGAGCTCTGCTGCCAGGTGATTGACAACCTCCCGGGGCTCTTGGTCAGCCAGTTCCAAACGCATGGCGCCCCCCAGCCTCGGCACGTTCCTCTTCCGCAACCGGACGAGACCTTTAGCCAGCTGCTGGCCTGGCAGCAACTGGCGCTGCTTTCCGGGAGCCTTGGCCGTGACCTGAAGGGCTTACGCGTTAGTTCAGGGCTGAGTCTGAGCGCGGTATTCGCCTGGGCTTGCCGGCAACGGTGGCCTTGGCCGTGTTGTCCGACCCTCCCCGCGGGGTCGGATCTGTTCAGGCTGCTGTCGGATGGTGGCAGCGTGGCTGAGGATCTCCAGTCCATCTGGTCGTCGTACTCCGGAAATGACTTGTTGTGTCCTTAGGGTGAGCGAAGCGGAGCGCCTCGGCGTCTCGGTAGTCCTTTGTTGCCCCCCCCCCTGCGCATGAGCCGGGAAAGACCCTTGGTCCTCTACCGCATCCTCGGCAATGACCTGCCTCCGCTCCATGCCCCAGGCCGGAGCCTTGCCAACCTGCTTTACATCCTGCGCCATGAACCCGACCTCCCAGGCCTGGAGAAACGTTGGTTGCTCAACCGCATCGTCTCGCCGGAAGCCGAGGCCGAGCTGCTATCCCTGATCCGCGAAGCTGGCCACCGCGTGGATGTCATCCCCTACCGGCGGGATGCCTGCCGAGGGTTCTGGACTGATATTGGCAGGACCCCGGAGGCATGGCATCCCTGGAACGAGGGGTTTGCAGAGCTGGACCCGCTTGATCAGGCGCGCACGGTGGACTACATCGCCCGGCATAAGCATCGCTGTCTGATCAATCTCAATGATGCCCGCAATCAGGCCATATCGCTCGGTCTGGCGGACGCTGACTGGGTGTTTCCCTGGGATGGGGGCTGCTTCCTACCGCGGCACGCCTGGGAGGTGCTGCGGCCGCTCACCAGCATCGACGGCCTCTCTTACATCGCCGTGCCGATGGTGCGGCTACAGGACAACGACCTGCTCGCCGGGGATCCCGCCGTGCTTTCGGTGCAGAGGCATGAACCGCAGCTCGGTTTTTCCCGCCGGGCACAGCTGCATTTTGATCCCGGTCTTCGCTACGGGGCGATGTCCAAGGCGATGCTGCTGCGGCGCATAGCCCTGCCTGGCCCCTGGCAAGAGTCTCTGGTCGGTATTCTCCCTTGGGAATGTCCGGATGAGAGTCCTGCTCCCGACGCAGGCGCCTTCGTGCAGGCTGGTGTGGTCTTCCGGCTTTGCGGCCCCGGGCAGGAGAACCCTCCCACCAATCCGGATGCGCTTGAAAGCCTGCGCCTGGACGGCATCCGGCGGCTCAGCCGCCGGCAGGAACTAGAAGCGCTGGGCCGTTTCCTGGCGGCGCAGCCGCTGCGGTGCTGGACGGTTCTGGCCGATCCAGCTCTCGATCCCAATGCCGCGCTTCCGGAGAGCCTGCGCCAGGAGGTCGCCAGGCGTGCTGCCTTGGCACGGAGCCTCCCCACCCGGCCGGAGAGCGCCGGTGCGGGCTGGCTGGAGTTACCTGTCGATTCGATCTGTGCCCTGGCACTCGACCACCGCCTCCATGGCACGCCCGCCTCGCTGGAACAGCTGCGGGGGCTGCTCCGGGGGTGGTTCCTGAAGGACGGGAGCGACCAGGATCGCCCCGATACCGGCAGCGGCTCTCTGGCGCTGCCGGGTACCTCGCTGACCGAGGACATGCTGCTGAGGCTGACGACCGTCTATCCACTGCTCGACGCCCTCACCATGGTTCGCATGGTCGGGGGGGTCTCCCCTGCCGAGCTTCAGGGTGTGGAGAGCGGCGTCGATTCCCTGCTCCAGTGGCTCTGTGCCGACAGCGTTGCGTTCCTGTGCACCCACCAGGGGCGTCCAGTCGCCACTTGTTACCACCTTCTGGTGCTAGCGGTATCGGCCCATTTGAACCGCGGTGCCTACTGCCTTCAGGCGATTGATAACCTGCCCGGGTTGTTGGCGCGGCAGTTTGCCCCTGATGGTTCCCCTCGTGCTCGTGAGGCACCGCCGACGATCCGCGAGCAACTGCTCAATTTGCAGACCTGGGCCGATCTCGCCATTCTCTGCTCGTGTCTGGGTCGCGATCTGATGGAGCTTTGCGACGATCAGGGCCATGGCCTGCAGCAGGTTTTCCGCCACGCCCACCGCGAGCTGCTGCCGCAGCTGCAGGATCCCGAAGACCGGGCGTGGGCTGTATGGATTGAGCACTTCGAGACTGGTGCCTCGTCTCCAACGGATCGATGGTCGATCCCCAGCGCGACGGCGCTGCCCCCGTTCCCGGCTCTCTGTCGCCGTCTCGTTCCTATTGCGCCGGAGCCGCTGACCGAGGACGACCCCGAGAGGCAGGAGCAGGCCCATTTCAGAGCGGGGGGGACACGATGAATCTGCTGCTTTTCACCGATCACACCTACCTCCCGTACCGCGCCGGGGGCAGGGAGAGCAGTATCCACGATCTCGCCACCTCTTTCCTTGAGCACGGCTGGTCGGTGCGGGTGCTGGCGCGACGCCAGCGAGGACCTGAGATCCCTTTCCCCCAGCCCTACGAGACGCTCACTGCAGACAATCCCTTCCAGGAGCTTCCCCGCGTCGTGGAGCAGCTGGGGATCGACATCACCATCGCGAGCGTGGGCGGTTCCAACTTCCTGCGGCTGATCGAGGTGCTGCCTGCCGGAAGCTGCCTCTACTTCCGCGACGTGCAGCTCCTCGAGACTCTCGTGGGTAGCGATCTCAGCGGCTACCGGTTGCTGGCCAACTCCACCTTCACCGCCAATCGGGCGGCCGCGATCCTGGGGCTTCCTGTGGAGTCGTTCCCGCCACTGATCAATCTCTCCAACTACAGCACCGCAAGCAGCGGCGAGTTCGTCAGCTTCATCAATCCGGTGCCCAAGAAGGGGGTGGAGCTGGCCTTCGCCATAGCAGAACGGCTGCCGGAGTTGCCTTTCCTGTTCTGCGAAGGCTGGCCTCAGTCCGAGGCGGACTGGCAGCGGCTGGAGGCCCGCTGCGCTGCCCTGCCGAATGTCACCTTGGTCCGGCGCACCACCGACATGCGCACGATCTACGGCCGCACGCGGGTGCTGCTGGTGCCCAGTCAATGGGAAGAAGCCTGGGGGCGTGTGGTCACCGAAGCCCAGGCCAGTGGCATCCCCAGCCTCGTGAGCACAGTCGGGGGCCTTGCTGAGACTGCCGGCATTGGCGGACTGGCCCTCGCTCCTGATGCGCCGCCGGGGCTCTGGGCGGAGACGCTGCAACGGCTCTGGCAAGACCAGGCGTTCTGGCAGATGATGTCCTCGCAGGCTCGGGCCCAGGCCGATTTCCTGCGGGGGTATTACGCGGAGGCCACCCAGCGCATGGCGGCCAGCCTGGAGAGCCATTGGTTGGAGGTGCGCAGTGGTGTGGCCTCAGCTCAGGCCGGCGGGCCGGCAATGCCGCCGACATCCCAGGAGGAACTACACCGGGTCGTGGATGGACTTGCAGAGCGAGGTCGCGAGGCCATGCGTTCCGGCGACTGGGGGGCGGCAGAGCGGATCTGGCAACCCCTGATCGATCATTTCTCTCCCGCCCTGCTGTCGTCGTGGCACAACCAACTGGCGCGGGCTCTCTACGAGTCGCGCCAGTTTGACCGGCTGCTGCAGCTGTGTGAGCGGATGCAGGCCCTCTTCCCCGACAACGGCGAGGGGTTCTGGCGTGTTGCCCAGGTCCGGATGCGTCAGGGTGACTGGGCTGAGGCGGCCCGGCTGTGGGAGCTCGTTTTCGATCGCTTCTCATCTCAAGCCAGGCCCTTCTGGTACGAGGGCCTCGCGAACTCCCTGATCCAGACGGGTCGGCATGGACAGGCCCGTGAGGTGGCCATGGCGGCCACTGAGCGGTTCCCGGACAGCCCCATGGGGGCAGTGGCTTTGGCTCGCAGCCTGGCAAATGAACACCGCTGGCCGGAAGCCGCCGACGCATGGGAGAAGCTGTTCGCACACGGCTCTGGTCGCCTCCCTGTGATGTGGCACCAGGAGCGCTGTGAGGCGCTGATGCGGACCGAGCGCGCTGAGGCTGCCCAGCAGGCCTCTGCGCGCTTCTCGGCCGAGCATCCCCAGAATCACCAGGCCTGGCGCACGGCTGCCCGCACCGCCATGCTGCGTGGGGAGTGTCGCGACGCGATTCTTTCGCTCGAGGTCCTTGAGGCGCGCTATCCCAACGCCTGTACCCCCTGGGACCTGGAGCACCTGGCCTTCCTGCAGGCCGGTCAGGGTCGCCACGACCTTGCTGAAGCCGTCTGCGATCGGGGCCAGACGCGTTTCCCCGATGACTTCAAGGGCATCCGTTCGTTCCGTCTGCAGCACGAGCGCTCCCGCCAGCCTGGCGCCTCCGGGCTCGCCAGTCGCTACCGCGCAACTCTGCGCCTGCTCGCCCCGTCCTCCCAGTCGGCCCCTGTGGCTGTCGCACCCGCGCTTCCCCCGGGGGGCGTGTCCAGGGACTCGGAGGCTGGGGTAAGCCTCTACTCCTGGCCTGGCTACCTGCGTAGCAATGCCTTCATGCTGCTGCTGCAGGCGGGGTTGAAGCAGTCCGGTGCTCAATACATCGGTATCGACATGCCCAGCGGCGGGGTCCCCCTCGACGCTGACATCCTTCTGATCCAGTTCCCGGACGTGCTGGGCTGGCGAGAGCGGTCCGAAGATCTCCCCGCAAGGATGCTGGAGGAGCTGGAGGGGCTGGAGGCCTGGCGCCGCCAGGGCACCTGTCTGCTCTGGCTCGTGCATAACTGCCTCCCGCATGATCTGGGTCTGCGCCAGCGCCTCCTCTGGCAGGGCTTCCACCGCAGGCTGGGCCGCCTCTGCGACGGCTTTCTGGCAATGGGCCCTTCGCTGCGCAAGGAGATTGAACGGGAAATCCCCACCCTGGCCGGCAAACCCTTCGCCTCCTTCTGCCATCCGCGCTACCCGATCCCATCGCTGGTCGACTCAGAACGTCGGCAGTGTCGGGCCGGGCTCGGCGTCGGAGACGGGGAGCTGCTGGTGGGAGCACTGGGCACCATCAGTCGCTACAAGGGATTGGTGGCCTTGGTGCGCATGGTGCAGCAACTAGGCCGCACCGACGTTCGCCTGTTGATCGCCGGCCAGCCCCGTTCGCCTGGGATCCTTGCGGAACTGGAGGAAGCCATCGGCGAAGATCCAACGATCCTGCTCCGACCCAGCCATCTTCCGGCGGAGACCTTTGCGGCCTACACCCAGGCATGCGACAGGATTGTAATCCCCAATGAGCGTTACCTCACTTCCGGCGCGCTGATCTACGCCCTCAGTGCCGGGCGGCCGGTCCTGGCCCGGCGCACCCCTTACAGCATGGATGTGCGCTCTGTCCTCGGCGCTTCCGCGGACTACGTGCATCTGCATGAGGACCGGCTCGACCCGGAGACGCTGCGGAGTTTCCTGGAGGCGCCTCCGCCCTGCGCGCCGGTGGAAATGGCCCGCTTTAGCAGTGCCGATGCCGGCGCATCCATCATTGCGCTCCACCGGGAGATCCGCGACTCGCGCGCGCCAAGTCTCCCAGATCGGTTGCGATGAACTCCCCGGTGCCGCATCAGCCGGATCCGGCCTCAGGCCTGGAGGAGTTCCAGGTGGTGCTCCTTGATCGTCTCGACAAGCTCGAGCGAAAGCTCGACCGCCTCTCCCTTAATGGGATCCGCCAGATGGAGGCCTTCATCCAGCTCCACGCCATGCTCGGACCGATACCGGCCCCTCTCCATGGCTGGGCGATCTCGGCCGATCTGGCACTGCTGCTCGTACGGCTGATCCAGGAGCAGCCCCCGGACCTGGTGGTGGAATTCGGTTCGGGGGTGAGTACCTACGTCCTGCTGGCTGCCCTGGCACGGGCCGGAGTCACGCAAGCGGCTGCGGACGACATACCAGGCCGTGTGGCACGGCTGCTCGCTTTCGAGCACCTGCCCAAGTGCCATGCCATTACCCAGGAGCTGATCCACGCCAGCCCGCTCTGCTCTATTGCAGAGGTGCGGTCGACGCCGCTAGAGCCCTGGGGAGACACAACTGGAGATTATCTCTTCTATGGGGAGTTAGAGCTGATCAGCTCCAGCCTTCTGCCGTTGCGACAGGGGTCCAGACCCATCAAGATGCTTGTGCTGGTTGATGGACCTCCAGGACGCACGAATCCCTGGGCGCGCTACCCGGCGTTACCGGCCCTGCTTGCTCAGATCGAGCAAGGTTCTGGCAAGGGACCGCCTCTTTGCGTGGAGCTGCTCCTGGATGACTTCGAGCGCACTGATGAGCGGCAGATTGCTCGTGCATGGGAAGAAGACCTTTGCAGAAGGGGCTTAATGTATGCCCGTCGAGAGCCTGTAACCGAGAATGGCACACTTCATCTGAGCTGGAAGATGCGACTCTGAACGATTGCTTCAGTCGTGGCCGGACTGATTCCAGTACATCTTGTTGCCGCTTGGATCCTTGAGTGTCCCCTCTGGTGTGAACAACGACTCCTGGCTCAGGTGAGGGCGTTCCCAGACTGCGTTCCTCCTGGTGACTCGGGCTGGAACGCCTGCGGCCACGCAGTTGTTGCCAATTTTCCCTTTGACTACGGACCGAGTTCCTATGACTGAACCCGCCCCAATGTGCGAGCCGTTTAAAATCACAACTCCTTCGCAAAGCCAAACGTGATCATCAATTATGATTGGCCTGGAATGGTTGAGTCGCCTCCCTGTCTCCGTGTTGAAAATAGGGTGTGCGTCATCGGCGCGTATCTGTATTCCTCCGGCAAACATGCAGTCTGTGCCAATAGAGATTGAGCTGCCTTCAAAGGCGCTCATGTATGTGCTGCCAGTCGTGCTTAGTCCGTCGCCAATTGTGATCGTCGATTCGGAGCCGATCAGGATTGTGAGGTTGGCGCTGCAGGCGCCAACCTTGACTCGTGCATTGCTGCCGCGAAAGTCAATGCTGATTCTTCTGAGTCGAGCCCTCTGATCAATGTGCAGATGGTTGTTGCTGCCACGAAAGCTAATCTCTATGTCTGGAATGTCAAGATCGGGAGGTATGGTGGCTGAATTGCCGAGGTCATCGTGATATTCGGTGGACTCTGTAAGTTTTCTCACGATTTTCGCTGGTGTTGATATGCTGCCGGAATGGCGCAAATGCTAGCG
This sequence comes from Prochlorococcaceae cyanobacterium, assembly GCA_049242845.1. GTDB lineage: Bacteria > Cyanobacteriota > Cyanobacteriia > PCC-6307 > Cyanobiaceae > CBW1002. The sequence goes on along the minus strand of JBMLOS010000074.1, from coordinate 12,087 downwards.
ACTCTGTGCTCCTATTGGATTCACTGATCGCGAAGTAAAAATGCCTAGGCTTGATTCTTGGGAGGATGCTCGCGCAGGCGGCCTGCCCAGCTCTCACCCCTTAAGGGCCGCCTGCATTCGCCCCATCGCCTCCAGCACGTTCTCCCGGCTGTTGAACGCCGACAGCCGGAAGTAGCCCTCCCCGGCGGCACCGAAGCCGCTGCCGGGGGTCCCGACCACGTTCGCTTTGCTCAGCAGCTGGTCGAAGAAGCCCCAGGAATCCACACCCTCGGGCGTCTTCAGCCACACATAGGGGGCCTGCTCGCCGCCGTACACCTGGATGCCGGCAGCGCTCAGCTCGCGGCCGATGATCGCGGCGTTCTCCATGTAGAAGGCCACCAGGGCCTTCACCTGCTCCTGCCCCTCGGGCGAATACACCGCCTCGGCGCCGCGCTGCACGATGTAGCTCACGCCGTTGAACTTGGTGCACTGGCGGCGGTTCCACAGGCCCCACAGCTCCACCTGCTCGCCATCGGCGGCCGTGCCCATCAGCCCCCGCGGCACCACGGTGAGGGCGCAGCGGGTGCCGGTGAAGCCGGCGTTCTTGGAGAAGGAGCGGAACTCGATCGCGCACTCGCGGGCGCCCTCGATCTCATAGATCGAGTGGGGCAGCGACGGGTCCTGGATGAAGGCCTCGTAGGCGGCATCGAACAGGATCAGGGCGCCTGAGGCGCGGGCGTAGTCCACCCAGGCCTTCAGCTGCTCCTTGGTGGCGACGGCGCCGGTGGGGTTGTTGGGGAAGCAGAGGTAGATCAGATCCACCTTCTCTGTGGGGATCTGGGCGGTGAAGCCGTTCTCGGCATTGATCGGCAGGTAGGTGAGGCCGCCGTACTGGCCGGCGTCATCGGCGTCGCCGGTGCGGCCCGCCATCACGTTGCTGTCCACATACACCGGGTACACCGGGTCGGTCACGGCGATGCGGTTGCCCTCGCCGAGGATGTCGAGGATGTTGGCGCTGTCGCACTTCGAGCCGTCGGACACGAAGATCTCCTCGGCGGAGATCTGGCAGCCGCGGGCCTGGAAGTCGTGGGCGGCGATCTTCTCCCGCAGCCACAGATAGCCCTGCTCCGGGCCGTAGCCGCGGAAGCCCTCGCGGGTGCCCATCTCGTCGATCGCGGCCTTCATGGCGGTGCGGCAGGCCTCCGGCAGGGGCTCGGTCACATCGCCGATGCCCAGGCGGATGATGGCGGCCTCGGGGTTGGCGTCGCTGAAGGCCTTCACCCGGCGGGCGATCTCGGGGAACAGGTAGCCCGCCTTGAGCTTGAGGTAGTTGCCGTTGACCTGCGCCATGGAAGATCGGCGATGCCGCACTCGGATGGCGGGATTGTCCTATGGCGGCCTGCCCCGCCCGCCGTGGGCCTGCATACGATCAGGCCGATGGATGCCCTGCACGCTCCTTGACCCCTGTGTCCGCTGCCGTTCCCGCCCCGGTGGACTTCCAGGCCCTGGTGGACCTGGAGATCGGCAAGCCGGCCCGCTACCTCGGCAATGAGCGGGGCGTGGAACCCCGCGACTGGGAACGGGCCTGGAGCGAGGCCGGCGTGCGCTGGGCGCTCACCTACCCCGAGGTCTACGAGGTGGGGGCCAGCAACAGCGGCCACATCATTCTCTATTCGATCCTCAACAGCGTTCCCGGCCAGCTCTGCGACCGCAGCTACCTGCCGGCGCCGGATCTCGCGGCCCGTCTTAGGGAGCGGGGCGCGCCGCTGTTCGCGGTGGAGAGTCGCCGGCCCCTGGCGGCCTTCGATCTGCTCGGCTTCTCGCTCAGCTACGAGCTCGGCGGAACCAACATCCTCACGATGCTGGAGCTGGCCGGCATCCCGATCCGCGCGGCAGAGCGGGGCGACCTGCCCCTCGATCACCCCGGGGCGCCCCCGCTGATCTTCGCGGGCGGGCCCACCGCCACCAGCAACCCCGAGCCCTTCGCCGCCTTCTTCGATTTCATCGCCCTCGGCGACGGCGAGGAGCTCCTGCCGGAGATCGGCCTGGTGGTGGCCGAGGCCAGGGCCGCCGGCCTCAGCCGTGCCGACACCCTGCGGGACCTCGCCCAGGTGCCGGGCGTGTATGTGCCCTCCCTCTATGGCCCGGCGGCCGATGGGGTGTCGATCGTGCCGCTCGAGAGCGGCCTGCCCCCCCGCATCCAGCGGCGCACCGCCACGCCGATGCCCCACTACGCCATGGGGCTGGTGCCCCACATCGAAACGGTGCACGACCGGCTCACGGTGGAGATCCGCCGCGGCTGCACCCGGGGCTGCCGCTTCTGCCAGCCCGGCATGCTCACCCGCCCGGCCCGGGATGTGGAGCCCGAGGCGGTGATCGAGGCGGTGGAGGAGGGGATGCGCCGCACCGGCTACAGCGATTTCTCCCTGCTCTCGCTCAGCTGCTCCGACTACCTCTCCCTGCCGGCGGTGGGGGTGGAACTGCGCAACCGCCTGGCCGAGCGGAACGTGAGCCTCACCCTGCCGAGCCAGCGGGTCGACCGCTTCGATGCCTCCATCGCCCACATCCTTGGCGGCGCCCGCAAAGCCGGCCTCACCTTCGCCCCCGAGGCCGGCACCCAGCGGCTGCGGGACATCGTGAACAAGGGCCTCACCGACGACGATCTGCTGGCCGGGATCCGCACCGCCATGGAGAGCGGCTACCGCAAGGTGAAGCTCTATTTCATGATCGGCCTGCCGGGCGAGACCGACGCCGATGTGCTCGGCATCGCCGACACCTGTCGCTCCCTGCAGCACCGCTGCAGCGACCTGGGCCGGCTGGAGCTGAACCTCACGATCAGCAACTTCACCCCCAAGCCCCACACGCCCTTTCAGTGGCACAGCGTGTCCACCGGGGAGTTCCGGCGTCGCCAGGAGCTGCTGCGCCAGGCGCTGCGGCCGCTGCGGGGCATCAAGACCAACTTCACCGACGTGCGCCTCTCGGCGATCGAGGATTTCGTGGGCCGCGGCGATCGCCGCCTGGCGCCGGTGCTCGAGGCCGCCTGGCGGGCCGGCGCCGGCCTCGATGCCTGGTTCGAATCGGCTGAGCGCACCTACGCCGCCTGGACCGCCGCGATCGAGGCCGCCGGGCTGGCGGGGCGCTACCGTTCCCTGGAGATGGGGGCCTGGAGTGCGGCCGAGGCCCTCTCCCCAGGCGACCTGGAGAGCTTCTGCGCCCAGCCCCTGCCCTGGGATCACATCGATTCCGGCCTCGACAAGCGCTGGCTGGCGGAAGACCTGCAGCGGGCCCTGGCGGCGGCGGTGGTGCCCGACTGCTCCTTCGAGGGCTGCAGCAGCTGCGGGGTCTGCGGGCCCGATCTGGGCCACAACGTGGTGATCCCGCCGCCGCCCCTGCCGCCCCTGCTGCCCCCCCGGGCCCCCGCCAGCGAGCGGGTGTTCCGCCTGCGTTTCCGCTTCGCCAAGACCGGCTCCCTGGCCCTGATCAGCCACCTCGACACCGTGCGCCTGCTGGAGCGCGCCCTGCGCCGCAGCGGCCTGCCGGTGAGCTTCACCGGTGGATTCCATCCTCTGCCGCGGCTGCAGCTGGCCCTCTCCCTGCCCCTCGGGGTGGAGGGCCGCGGGGAATGGATGGATCTGGAGTTCACGCAACCGCTGGAGCCCCGGGAGACGCTGCGGCGGCTGCAGGCCGAGCTGCCGGCGGAGTTCCCGCTGCTCTCAGCCGAGGCGGTGCCGGTGTTCGGTCCCAGCCTCTCCCAGGAGCTGGAGGCCGCCGTCTGGCAGGTGCGGCTGGCGCCGGAGATATCAGAGGGAGGCGCGGTGCCGCCGGAGCATTGGCAGCCGGAGCACTGGCAGGCCGCGGTGGCGGCGCTGCTGCGGGCCGACAGCCTCCCCTGGCACGACACGGACAAGAAGGGCCGGCCCCGCCAGCGGGAATGCCGCCCTTTCCTCGAGGCCCTCGACCTGCTCGACCCCGGCGTCCCTGAAGCGGCTGCCGGGGCCTGCCTGCGCCTCCAGGCCGCCATCGATCCCCAGGGGCGCAGCCTGCGGCCCCAGCAGCTGGCCCACTGGCTCGGGGAAGCCCTGGGCATCCCCCTGCGGGTGGTGGAAGCCCAGCGCCTGGAGCTGCGCCTGCGCGCGTGCTAACGTCCCATCAGGATGGCAGAAGAAGTTCGCCGGTCTCTCCAGTCGGTAGGACTCGGTCAGGCCGAAAATTCCGCCGCAAGAACGCTCCCCCGAACAGGTCGCACTTCAGCGCCCCATTTGCCCGGACGTTCCCCTGCGGCTCGTCTGATGCAGTGCGTCTGCGTCACAGTTTGCTATCTGGGGCCTGCTGCAGTCACGCCGTCCCGCTGACAGCCCCCCTGTTTCGTGCCGCTGCACGTGCCGTTGCCCCGCGGGCTTTCTGAGGGGCTGGCGATTCCACCCTTGGTGGTGCTCTCCGGAGCCCAGAATTCTTCCTCCATGCCCCAGCAGATCGTCATTGCCGAGCAACTGCGGATCGCCGCGGTTCTCAACGATGAGCGTGTCGATGAACTGGTGGTGGCCCAGGGCCGCTACCAGATCGGTGATGTCTACCTCGGCACCGTGGAGAACGTGCTGCCGGGCATCGACGCCGCTTTCGTGAACATCGGTGAAAGCGAGAAGAACGGTTTCATCCATGTCACCGACCTCGGCCCCCTGAGGCTGCGCAAGGGCGCGGCCGGCATCACCGAGCTGCTCGAGCCCCGCCAGAAGGTGCTGGTGCAGGTGATGAAGGAGCCCACCGGCACCAAGGGCCCACGCCTCACCGGCAATCTCACCCTGCCAGGCCGCTTCCTGGTGCTCCAGCCCCACGGCCAGGGGGTGAACATCTCCCGCCGCATCAACGGCGAGAACGAGCGCAACCGCCTGCGGGCCCTCGGGGTGCTGATCAAGCCCCCGGGTGCCGGGCTGCTGATCCGCACCGAGGCGGAGGGCGTGGGTGAAGACCTCCTGATCGACGATCTGGAATCGCTGCTGCGCCAGTGGGAGGCGATCCAGCAGGCCGCCGAGACCGCCAGCCCCCCCAGCCTGCTCAACCGGGACGAGGACTTCGTCCACCGGGTGCTCCGCGATCTCTATTCCCCCGAGGTGCTGCGGGTGGTGGTCGACACCCCTGCCGCCGTGGAGCGGGTCCACGCCTTCCTCGGGGCCGATCCCGCCAACCTGCTGGTGGATTGCCATCAGGAGCCGGGGGACATCCTCGAGCACTACCGCGTGCATGCGGCGATCCGCGATGCCCTCAAGCCCCGGGTGGATCTGCCCTCCGGCGGCTACGTGATCATCGAGCCCACCGAGGCCCTCACGGTGATCGACGTGAACTCCGGTTCCTTCACCCGCTCGGCCAACGCCCGCGAGACGGTGCTCTGGACCAACTGCGAGGCGGCGGTGGAGATTGCCCGCCAGCTGAAGCTGCGCAATATCGGCGGGGTGGTGATCGTCGATTTCATCGACATGGATTCGCGCCGGGATCAGCTGCAGCTGCTCGAGCACTTCACCGAGGCGGTGCGCAACGATTCGGCCCGCCCCCAGATCGCCCAACTCACCGAACTGGGCCTGGTGGAGCTCACCCGCAAGCGCCAGGGACAGAACCTCTACGAACTCTTCGGCCGCGCCTGCCCCAGCTGCGGCGGCCTCGGCCATGTGGCCGTCCTGCCCGGTCGCGACACGCTCCAGCCCCTGGCCACCGTCTCCGGCCTGGTGCGCTCGGCCGCCTCGGCCCGCGCCGAGGTGGCCAGCCCCTCGGGCGGTGAGGGCCAGGGAAGCGGCGGCCGCCGGCGCCGCGGTGGTCGCGGAGGCCGAGGCGGTGGCAGCGATCTGCCCGAAACCACCTTCACCCCCGTGCCCGTCGGTGAGGCTGCCGACACGTCTGCCGCTTCCCCCGAGACCTCCCCATCTTCCGAGGGTGGCTCCCGCCGCCAGGAGCCCCAGGTGCTGGTGGTGCCGATGGAACCCGACCAGGAGATCGTGTACGGCTGGATGGGCCTGAATCCCGCCCTGCTGCTGGATACGCCTCCGCCCTCCGAGCACGTGGTGGTGCGGGTGGCTCGTCCCGGGGTGGACCCCGAGGCGGTACTGGAGGAGACCCGCCAGCAGCTCGCCGCCGCCGGTCCCCGCCGCCGCCGCCGCGGACGGGGCGGCGAAACCAATGGCAATGGCCGCAGCGGTGCCCCCGAGGACTCCGCTGCCCTGTCCGCTGAAACAGTCGGCAATGGGCCCGCCACCGTGGCGATCACCCCCCTTCCGGTGGATCTGGCGCCCGAGGAGGTGCTCACGGTCACGGTGCCGAGCCGTTCGATCTCCCGCCGCGGCCGCAGCTCCTCCGCCAGCAGCGCCGCCGCTCCCGTGGCGGTGGAGGACACCGTCTTCCTGCCGATCCCGGTGGCCTTGGATGTCGCCCCGGCGGCTGAGCCTGTCGAGGCGCCCGCCGAGGAACCTGAGGACTCCGGCGAGCCCCGCCGCCGCCGTCGCCGCTCCTCCGCCACCGTCTGAGGATTGCCCCCGCTTCCGCTGGACTGGCGGCAGGTGGACCCCGCCTGCTGCGCCGGGGTGGATGAGGTGGGCCGCGGCTGCCTCTTCGGCCCTGTGTATGCCGCCGCTGTGGTGCTCCCGGCCCCCGCCGCCGAGCGGCTGAACCGGGAGGGCCTCACCGACAGCAAGAAGCTCAGCGCCCGGCGACGGGCGGCGCTGGTGCCCCGCATCGAAGCGGAGGCGCTCGCCTGGGCCCTCGGCCAGGCCAGTGCCGCGGAGATCGATCGCCTCGGCATCCGCGCTGCCACCGAGCGGGCGATGGTGCGGGCGCTGCAGCGCCTGCCAGCGTCTCCGGCCCTGGTGCTGGTGGACGGCAACCTGCCCCTGCGGGGCTGGGAGGGGCCGCAGTGCTCCCTGGTGGGAGGCGATTCCCTCTGCCCCGCCATCGCCGCCGCGAGCGTGCTCGCCAAGCAGGCCCGCGATGCCCTGCTGGAGCGCCTGGCCCTGCGCTTCCCGGGCTACGGCCTCGAGCGCCACCGCGGCTACGGCACCCGGCTGCACCGGGAGGCGCTCGAGCGGCTGGGAACCACGCCGCTGCATCGCCGCAGCTTTCTGGGCCGGATGGGTCTCAGTGCTCCTGGCACCAGCGGCGGAAGTCCCCCACCAGCTGCTGGCCCACCCGGGTCTTGATGCCCAGCAGGATGCCGCTGAGCACCGAATGGCCCGTGCCCTCCAGTACCCGCGGCGGGATCAGCTTCAGCAGGGGGGGCTGGCTCACCTCCACACCGAGGGTGGCTTCCCCTTCCAGGCCGTTCTCGCCCGCCTCGAGCCAGGAATGCAGCCGCAGCTCAAAGTCGTCCACCAGGCCGAGGCCCTCCAGCTCGCAGTGGAGCGCCTGCAGCTCGATGCGGCCGTGCTGCCGCTGGGCCTCCAGCTCCACCACCGGCTGGATGTGCAGCTGGAACACCTGCAGCCGGGTCACGGTGTAGCGGTAACGCCCGGGGCCGAGGGGTTCGAGCTGGCGGGGATCGAGCAGGGCGCCGATCACCCGTTCCTCGTCGTCGAGGTAGGCCGCCAGTCGGTCGGTCCGGTCTCCGTGCGCCGGGTCGAGGGGAAGCTGGAGCGACTGGCTGGCTTCGAAGGCCAGGGGCATGCCCGGAGGGCCGACGCGGCATGATCCTATCGGCCCACCGTCTGCAGCTCCGAGCCCATGCGCCTTGCCTTTCTCGGCCCGAACGGCACCTACGGCGAACAGGCAGCCCGGCAGTTGGCGGCCCTGGAGGGCATCGCCGCTCCCCAGCTGCTGCCCCAGGGGGGCATCCGCGCGGTGGTCCAGGCCCTGGCTGAAGGCAGCTGCGATGCGGCGGTGGTGCCGGTGGAGAACTCGGTGGAGGGCGGGGTGACCACCTGCCTCGATGCCCTCTGGGAGCACACCGACCTCGCCATCACCCGCGCCCTGGTGCTGCCGATCCGCCATGCCCTGCTCGGCAGCGGCCGGCTGGAGGACATCAGCGAGGTGCTCTCCCATCCCCAGGCCCTGGCCCAGTGCGGCCTCTGGCTGGCCCGGCATCTGCCCGAGGCGCTGCAGCTGCCCTCCAGCTCCACCGCGGAGGCGGCCCGGCTGGTGGCCGGCAGCCGCTTCCGGGCCGCCATCGCCTCGCGGGAAGCGGCCCAGGAGCACGGGCTGCAGGTGCTCGAGTATCCGATCAACGACGTGCCCGGCAACTGCACCCGTTTCCTGCTGCTGCGCCGCGGTGCGCGGGAGCGCAGCGGCGCGCTGGCCAGCCTGGCCTTCTCGCTCCACAGCAACCGGCCCGGTGCGCTGCTCGAGGCACTGGCCTGCTTCGCCACCGAGGGCCTGAACATGAGCCGGATCGAGTCGCGCCCCTCCAAGCGGGAGATGGGCGAGTACATCTTCTTCGTGGACCTCGAGTTCGCAGAGCCCCATGGGGATGGGGCGGGCGAACCGCTGGAGCGGGCCCTGGAGGCCCTGCGCCCCCACTGCGAGCATCTGGTGCTGTTCGGGGCCTATCCGATCACCAACCTGGCCGAGGAGGCGGAAGGGGCCGAACCGCAGCCTCTGGCGTAGGGCTGGGAGCCTGGCCTGGGCCGGCGGGGCTAGGCAGAACCGCCCTTGCGGCCGCGGAACACCCCGAACTGCATCAGGCCGGTGCGGAAGGCCCAGTCCATCAGCAGCAGGGTGGGGGTTTCCCGCAGCCCGGCCCAGATCGCCCCCGGCCCCAGAGCGAGCACCGCGCCGGGACGGCGGGCCCCCTCCAGGATCGATTCCACCCAGGAGGGCTGGGTCTGGCGGCTCCAGTCGCCGGTGCTGATGCCGATGCCCGCGCCCCAGGGGCTCTGCTCCAGGTTGCGCTGCAGGGAGCGGATGCTGGCGAACTCCGGATGGGCCCACTGCTCCAGCAGCTGCCGCAGCACCCAGCGCTCCAGGCGAGTGGGGGGGCCATCCTGCGGATCGCGGCGGTTCCAGTCCGCCACCGCCAGCAGACCGCCCGGCCGCAGCACCCGCAGCAGTTCATCGGCGTAGCGCTGCTTGTCGGGCATGTGGGGACCCGCCTCCACACTCCAGACGGCATCGAAACTGCCCGGCTCCAGGTCCAGGGCGAGGGCGTCCATCACCGCGAAACGGCACGACAATCCCGCGGGGGTGAGGGCCCGGGCCCGCTCCACCTGGGCGGGGCTGATGCTGATCCCCAGCACGTCGAAGCCGTAGTCGCGCGCCAGGATGCGGGCGCTGCCGCCGATGCCGCAGCCCACATCGAGCACCCGGCTGCCGGGGGGGAGCTGATCCAGGCCGCTCCAGCGCACCAGCTCGTGCACGAAGTCCACCTTGGCGGCGCGGAAATCCTTGCGTTGCAGCGGATTGCCGTAGTGGCCCAGGTGCACGTGGTCGCCCCAGAGGCGCTCCAGCAGCTGATCCTGGGTCCAGCGGTCGTAGGCGTCCGCCACGGTGGCGGTGCTCTCGAAGCGGCGATGCTGGCGCTGCCAGAGCCAGAAGCCGGTGGCTGCGCCGCCGGCAAGCAGGGTGAACCCCAGCAGGGGCAGGGAGGGGAAAGCCATGGGCAGATCAGCGGGCGGGCCGCGGGTCGTCGCCGCTGGGCTCGCCGGGCTCCTCCTCGTCTGGCGCGCCGTCGCCGATGTCCTTGAAGGTGTCCATCAGCACCGTGCGGGCGGCGAGCTGCCGGCGGGTCTGGTCGAGCAGTTCGTACTCCTGCCGCAGCCGGTCGCCCGTGTCGGTGAGCTCCAGCAGGGCCTGCTGTTCATCCGCCACCGGTCCGCCGAGGTGGGAGCCGATCCAGAAGGAGAGCTCCCGCGGCAGGTCAGGCAGGTCGCTGGGCAGGTGGGCCGGCTTGCCCACCAGCTTGCCGGTGAGTTCCACCACATCCCGCAGGGCCTGGGTCACCTCGCGGGTGAGGCTCTGGAGGTCGTTGTCTGCTGCGGGCACCTCATCCTCGATCCAGCTCACCAGGGCCACCCGGAAGGGCGCTTCCCGCACGATCTCGAGTACCCGGAAGCGCTGCTGCCCCAGGGTCACGATGTTGCTGCGGTCGTCCGGCTGGGTCTGGCAGTGGAGGATCTCCGCGCAGCAGCCCACCGCGGCCATGCGCTGCTCCTGGGGATTCCAGCGCACCACCCCGAAGCGGCGATCCTCGGCCAGCACGGTGCGCAGCATCATGCGGTAGCGCGGCTCGAAGATATGGAGCGGCAGCACTTCCTGGGGGAAGAGCACCACATCGGGAAGGGGAAACAGGGGCAGTTCCCGGATGGTCGTGTCTCCGAACATGCCTTCAGTCGTGGCCATGCGAAGGACCTGCGGAGGGACAGGCGGCAGCGGCCGCTTCGAAGCTTGCCGGGAACGGAAAGGGGGGCAACGGAGAACCGGACAATGGTTGATCCTAGAAAGAACACCCCCGTCGCCGGATCCGCGGCAACGGGGGTGCAAGGAAACGGGATAACAGCCCCGCGGCAGTGGCGGCAGGCCTCAGAGTTTCACTTCGATGTCGACACCGCTGGGCAGATCCAGCTTCATCAGGGCGTCGATGGTCTTGGAGGAAGGGCTGTAGATATCGATGATCCGGCGGTGCGTGCGGGTCTCGAAGTGCTCACGGGAGTCCTTGTCCACGTGGGGCGAGCGCAACACGCAGTAGATCTTGCGCTTGGTGGGCAGGGGGATGGGGCCGATGGCCGTGGCAGCGGTGTGATCGGCGGTTTCGATGATCTTTTCGCAGGAGAGATCCAGCATGCGGCGATCGAACGCCTTCAGGCGGATGCGGATCTTCTGCTGGGCGATGGCAGTGGACATGGGGAGGAGCGCAGAACAGACGACCGAAGTGCGGTCGACGGGGTTGGATTGTCGATGTGCACGGGAAGGGCGGGGCACCGGGCCCCGCCCAATCAAGTTAGATCAGTGAGGGAGCGGCCTCGGCCGGCTCACTCGACGATCTTGGAGACCACGCCGGCACCGATGGTGCGGCCGCCCTCGCGGATGGCGAAGCGCATGCCCTGCTCAATGGCGACCGGGCAGATCAACTCGGCGCTCATCTTGATGCGGTCACCGGGCATCACCATTTCCACGTTTTCCCCTTCGTCGGAGGTGAAGGCGGTGATCTGGCCGGTCACGTCCGTGGTACGGATGTAGAACTGCGGCCGGTAGCCGGCGAAGAAGGGGGTGTGGCGGCCGCCTTCTTCCTTCTTCAGCACATACACCTCACCCTCGAACTTGGTGTGGGGCTTGATCGAGTTGGGCTTCACGAGCACCATGCCGCGCTCGATGTCTTCCTTCTGCACACCGCGGAGCAGCAGACCCACGTTGTCGCCGGCCATGCCTTCGTCGAGCAGCTTGCGGAACATCTCCACGCCGGTGACGGTGGTCTCGCGGGTGTCCTTGATGCCCACGATCTGCACCACTTCGCCCACCTTCACCTTGCCGCGCTCGATCCGGCCGGTGGCCACGGTGCCGCGACCGGTGATCGAGAACACGTCCTCAACGGCCATCAGGAAGGGCTTGTCGATCTCGCGCTCGGGCTCGGGGATGGCCTCGTCGACGGCATCCATCAGGTCGAGGATCTTGTCGACCCACTCGTCTTCGCCGCGCACGGCCTTGTTGCCGGCCTGGATGTACTCGAGGGCCTTGAGAGCCGAACCGGCCACCACGGGGATGTCATCGCCGGGGAAGTCGTAGCTGCTCAGCAGCTCGCGCATCTCCAGTTCGACGAGCTCGAGGATCTCCTCGTCGTCGACCATGTCCTTCTTGTTCAGGAACACCACCAGAGCGGGCACGCCCACCTGCTTGGCCAGCAGGATGTGCTCCTTGGTCTGGGCCATGGGGCCGTCGGTGGCGGCCACCACCAGGATGGCGCCGTCCATCTGGGCGGCACCGGTGATCATGTTCTTCACGTAGTCCGCGTGGCCGGGGCAGTCCACGTGGGCGTAGTGACGCTTGTCGGTTTCGTACTCGACGTGGGCGGTGTTGATGGTGATGCCCCTCTCTTTCTCTTCGGGAGCGCCGTCGATGTCGTCGTAGGCCTGGGCCTTGGCCTTGCCCTGGGACGCCAGCACGTTGGTGATGGCGGCGGTGAGGGTGGTCTTGCCGTGGTCAACG
>JBMLOS010000073.1:0-6310 GCA_049242845.1 Prochlorococcaceae cyanobacterium | reverse complement strand
CGGAATCGCCGCACCTTGTAGGTCCGCCAGGCATCCATCAGCTCGGCACGGCTGGCGGAATAGCTGGCGTTGAAGGCCTTCAGCAGCGCATCACGGGGCAGTCCCAAACCCATGGCAATCTCGTTATTGACCGCCAGGAAGAATTGCTCAAAGGCAGGGTTTGGCCGCCCTGGTGTGGGGCTAGTGATTGTCTCGCCGGGCAAGGTGCTGATCACCCGACCAGACTCGATGGTGCCCGGTTGTTGCATTACGTTATCAAGGTAGTTTTGCTGGCCTGCAGCATCAAACAAATCGGTAAACGCATCCGGGTCCATTGAGGCAAAAACTGCGTTTACTGCTGCGTTTACCGCAGCATCTACCTCGGCGTCAGAATACCGATCAAGCTGCTTCAGTTTTGCGATCACCGACGCCAGCCACGGCACGCCACGCGTCTGGTCCGGCCGCTCCATGTGCATCAGGTGCAGCACGTTGCGCCGGCCGGTGGGGGAATAGAAAGGCACCTCCGTCCACTGCACACGATTGATACCGATGACCCGGCCGGGATGCCGGTCGGCAATCATCACGCTGTAGGGGATGCCGTTCCGCTTAACGATCCCCTGGGTCATCTCGTCAGTGTCCATGGCCCGATTCTTATTGCAGATCCGATCCGCTTCCACGATCTGCACCGCCAGCGAGAAAGGCCAAATTGATCGCGGCGCCTTTGACTTCACCAGCAGCGCAAACACATCGCCAGACTCCAGTTCGCTCCTTTCCGCCAGATCCTGCATTTCATAGAAGTTCTGGCGCTGGTTAACGTCTGCAAACTGCGACGCCGCCCACGTGTTGAAATATCTTTCAAACTCTTTTTGCTTGGCGCTAGCTTGGTCGTCGCTCAACCCCAGCAGCCCAGCATCGATCCTGCTCTGCACCGACAGGCCCGTGCCTACCACGTAGGTCACCATCGTCCCCACAGCGCCCCGGGCGATCGGAGCATTCCGGGCTAGGTCCCTAGACCTAGCTCGGCTTTCCCGCAGGTCGTAGGTGATGTCCCCGTCTGCATCACGCACACCGGGCGTCCAGTGGGCGAACCGCGGGCTGTAGGCCCCGCCCACGTAGCCGCCGGATCGGGCCAGCGCGGCCCGGGCCTGGTCGCGCTCCAGGGCCCAGCGGGGACTGATTCTCGTGATCAGCCGATCGAGTAGCGGCGGCTTCCGTTTCGTTGCCATCAGAAGTTCGGCGACGGAACCACGTACCGCCCTCGGCGCTGCCGGGCGGTCAGATCTTGCACACGCTGATTCCATAGCGTGATGCCGGCCTGCACCATCGCCAGGTCGGCACGCTTGAGGCGTCGTGTCCCGATGGAATACTCCTGCCCGCTGAGGATCGCGGTCTCAGCCGCCAGGTAGGCATCGAGCTGAGCCTGCGCAGTCGTAAGGGTGATGCCTGCCATGGGTGCAGTCTACCGTCGCCAGCTATCGTCTCCACCCTTTCAGCGATAGCCGCCCCCCCCCGCCACCTGCCGCCGCCGCGCCGGTGATGCTCTGCTCCAGCTGATCCCACATCGTCGCCCGGTTGTAGCGGCGCCGCACAAGCTCGAGCATTGCCAGACAGTAGGCCTTCAGGTCAAGCGGTTCATTCCGTGCCCCTGACGGCTTTTTCCACTCCAGCACCTGGAACCCTTTCACGTACCGCGGCTGCAGCCGTTCGCACGTCAGTCCCTGCAGGTACTCCTCCGTCGTGGCATCGTCGAAGTGGACGAACCCCGGGCCCGGCTCCTCCAGCTTGAGCCGGCTGTAGACCGTGCGCTTCAGGGAGTGAACGCCGAGCATGTAGAGGGTGACGCCGTTGCGGATCGTCTTCCCGCGATAGGTGCAATCAATCTTCTTTCCCTTGCCCAACGGTGGCGCCGCTTTGTCAGTGCTTCCTTTGATGGCCACCACGCCTTCGCGGCTGTGCTTGCGGCAATACTCATACGCTTCGCTGGTGAAGTGCCCCCCGGTGTCCACCGCGCAGAACATCGGCCGCATGAAACCACCGGCCTCTCGCGGCCACTCCACCGCCCGGATCGTTGTCACCTGGTCCCACACCTCCTCCTGGCCTGGGTCGCCTTCGATCTTCTGGTGCCAGATCCGCCACGATTCATCACCGCGGCCATAGCCCCACACGCTCACCTCCAGCCAAGTGTCCTGAACGTCCACCGCCATCAGCACCACCAGCACGCCATCAGGGCACGTGCCGTGTTGATATCCACCAGTTCGTTCCTTCAGGCCGTCTGCCGTCACCTTGGCCAGGCTCTCGTCTTCCCATGCCTCGGCCGCCCGCTTGTTGATCCACCCTTTCAGCAACAGGGAATCCCCCTTGGCCCTCAGGAACTCGTCCCGGATTTTCTCCCAGCTCAGCCACCCATAAGGCGCATACCAGCCGGGTAGATGGAAGCCCGCTGTCTCGCCGTCACCCTTGGCTGTTGGCGTCCAGATCCCGCCGGCCAACATGCTGGTCTTGTGGTGCTGCGCAACCCGCTCACCGCACCGCGGGCACTGGCAGAACACCTCGCCATCGGGGGCCTCCCAGACCATGTGCTTCCACTCGATCACGGCATGGCCACCGCAGCAGGGCATGAGCATTCCGTACCGCCGGCGGTCGCTGCGGGTCTCGTATTCCCACGTGATCCGGCACGCGCCCCTGGTGCCCGGCGTGCTGGTGAGTAGTGTCTTTCGGTCGGGGAAGTTCGTCTGCCTGGCCTCGGCATTCTCCAGCGGGTCGCCCTTGTCATCGATCTCCAGCGGCAGGCTGGACACCTCATCTGCCCAGAAGTTCTGAGCCGGCATCCCCTGCGCCGAGCTGCCGCTGTTGCCGCCGATGATGCTCAGCAGCATGTCTCCCTCGAACTCCTTCAGGAACATGGCATTTGCCGCGTCCCGGGACTTGCTGCTGACGCACTTGGCCGCCACCGCCGGTGTGTCCTTGAACAGTGGTGTCAGCCGCTGCCGGATCTGCCGCTTGGCGAAGGCCTCGGTCGGGAACATCACCAGGAACGGCGCCGGATCCATCGCGATGGTTCGCCCCAGCCAGTTCAATCCGCACTCGGTCTTGGCGCCGGACTGGCTGCCGAAGATCAACACCACCCTCCGAATCCGCCTCTCTCGCGGGCTCAGCAGGTCCATCGGTTCCCGCAGGAATGGCACCCGATCTGTTCGCCACTGACCCGCCTCCGAACTGCTGCGGCGCGTAAGAATCCGGTTCGTGTCGGCCCATTCGCTCACGGTCAGATCCAGCGGCGGCTGCAGCGCGGCAACGAACGCCTGGCGATAGACGATCGCGGCGTCAGGATGCTTCATTCAACCCCCGCAGCGCCGCCTCAATCTCGCCCTGCAGCAGCGCCCGCACATCCTCCGGATCCTGCATGGTCGCCACCATCGCCGCAGTCCGTGTCGGGATCAGCAGCAGCAGGTCCCGCACCTGCCGGGCAAGGCGCGCGGCTTCTGCCTTCACGTCAACCACAGCCACCAGCTCGCCCCTGCCCTGCATTGCCTCAAGCCGAGCCTTCTCCGCCAAGTAGTGCTCACGCCGCTTTCGGCTGTAATTCAGATCCGGGATCTGATCCTCAAGTAGATCCTGGATCAGGGCCTGCAGCTGCTGGTCCGTAGACGTAGAGATCGGGGCCACAGCGGCGGCGGCCACCACCCGGGCCTGCTGCTTCACTGATGGCGGCTGCTGCAGGGTGTTGCGGTCCCACAGTTCGTTTGCCTTGTCGAAGTCCAGCAGCTCCTTCCCGTTCTGCGTCACCACCGCGGCACGAATCCGCCCCGTCTTGATCGCCGTGGTCACTGCCGCTGGTGTCACCCCCCTGCTGCGGGCGTAGTCACTTTTGCGGACCAGCGGCATCCTTTAACTTCGGAACGATTTTAGTTTAAGAGGGCCGCCCGGCAGTTAAAAGGGGCGCGGGAGGGGCTCAGAGTGCCTGCTATGACTAGGGCTTTAGTGCCTTTGGGGCCTCCCGCTAGCGAAAAAACGGGCGATTCACGGACCCGCATACGCGTTGGCCCGAAAGGACCCGAAATCGTGGGGCCCCGCATCCGCTCCAACTTTTTGTGGATCATCCATGGTCAGTAGCCTCGCGCAGCCGAGTCGAGCACCCTTTGCATCCCCTTGATGAACTGCTCGTTGATTCGTATTTGCACTTTCGCGCGCAGTTCAGGACCGAAGCGGGAATCACCTGCGAAGATGCTGCCAATAGATGGACCAACCACAAGATCAAGCCCTCTCCGTGGTTTGTTCCTGTCGCTGTCGCCTCGATACCGCCGCTTTGACGTGGCACGGAACGGCATCAGCTTGCCGCCTGTGGTTTGCATGAAGGCGGTGCGGTCGATGCTGCGCTGGCCCCGGAAGATTGCCAGGCTGACCCCATCCGATACAGCCCTGGCTCCATAGGACAGCGCGGTGATTGGCTTACGGCTGACGGTGATGGTGGCGGATGTGCCATCACCCGAAAACCGTGGGGCGCCCACATCCTGTTTTACGCGGGCGGACTTGAGGCCGTATCGGGCGGTGACTTCTTTTGCAATGGCGACTTTGGCTGCTGAAGTTGCGTACTTGATCCCGCCGCGTGTGGCCTTCTCAAGAAGCTTGGGATCTAAGAAATGCTGCATCTTGAGAAGGTCTTGCGCTCCTGTGATCTGAACATCAAGACGGAGATTGTTTCCCATGATCACTTCTGAGAAGGCAACGGGATCGCCTCCCGCACCAGCGTGGCCCAGTGCTCGGGAAGCAACACCACCCTCCAGATCCCCCCGCGGAAACGGACGAACGTTGCGGCATGGGTGGCGCAAGCGTTAATGCGTTGGGCTTCGGCGCCTCGAGGCTTCTGAATGACGGCAGCGCGAACGTCTTCCCAGTCGGCCACCTGAATAGCGTGATCGGGCACTCCATCGAGGTCGCCGGTGTCGTCGGTGCGGCCGGCCCCCAGCTTGCGGCGGGCAGGGAAGCCGGTCAGGTCGTAGATGAGCTGAGCGGCTTCGCGTTCGCCTTTGTCGCCTTTTCGCTTTGGTCGGTTGACCATACGTCTGCTGATCCTTAGGGGAGCATGGCCGGCAGTCTGGCGATCCCCAACAGATCAGGGTGGCGATTGCGTGCGAACTGCTCCGCTTGGCGCCAGTTCAAGGCACGGATCGACGTCCGCATAGGCCGCGAGCCGCGAAAGGTGATCTCCATGGCAAACAGTGACGCGCCAGCCTTGGTGGTGCGCGATATTCCCTCGCCTAGGGCCCGGGGCCCATCGGTGTCGGCCTGCTGCAGCTGGTAGTTGCGCTCCCGCTTGCGGTGGCCGGTGCGCTGCCAGTGGTCGGCGGGGAGCTGGTCGATGGTCATCGCTGAAGGGACTGGAGAATGGTGGTGAGGCAGTTACGGATGGGGGCGAAGCTGCGCTCTGAGGGGATCTGTTCGCGCCATGTGAGGAGAAGGCCCAGGATTCGCTCCCGTTCGTCCTGTTGGCCTTGCCTGTAGGCCAGCGAGTCGAGCACCGGGCCATGGAGCTGGCACTCTATCTCCTGCGCGGCGTGTTCCAGCTGGGCCAAAAACTGGGCGCGGATTGTGGACAGGGTAGGGGTGGTGGTCATGAGAGTTTCTTTAGTGCTCACGCTTGGTGCTCGGATGATGGTGATGGGTCTTCGAGTGGCAGCAGCTCGCCCTCGGCGCTCCACCGCAGGCCGTGGCCGGCGCAGACGATGGAGCCGTCCTGAAGGCGGGCACCAAGGGCCAAGGGGATCTTGCGGTGGGGGCAGAGGCAGTCCGGGCCGATCCGGCACCGGCGGGGCGCCTCCTCCAGTGGCCTGGTGAACCTCACGGGCGTCCACACATCAGTGAGCCGCCGGCACATTCGCAGCTTTAGCGCGTACTGAACCGGGCCGAGATGAACAAAGACATCTTCCAGGGATTCGACTTCGCGAAGCCTTGACAGCGAATCACTGTGGACCCTATTGCCCTTAACAGTTAAAAATCGGCTGTCATAGTGAAGATGAAGCGACTCGAAGCCGATCAACTCTTTGTCATCATGAATGGGCCCGATGACGGGTATCCAACCTCTACCTGAGAGATCACGAAACTTGCCGGAATGAACTCGCCTGATACAGGGGACTTTGTACATCTTGCCCACCACTACATCAGTGGGCGATGGGTTGGAGGCCAGGAAGGCTTCGAGGTGCTTGAGGTTCATCGCGCTTCCTTTGGCAGCCTGTGGGTTCTCACGCCGCCACCTCATCAACGTCGTAAGGGCTGCTGACCAGCTCCCATCGCGATCGGAGAACGCGGCGGCCACCACTGAGAAATGCCCACA
>JBMLOS010000072.1:0-8822 GCA_049242845.1 Prochlorococcaceae cyanobacterium | reverse complement strand
GGAGGCCATCTTGTTGTAGGCGCCCCGCAGCTTGAAGCTGAACACCGGCTGCAGGTCTTCGCGCTTGAGCAGCACCTGGTTGCCGAGGCGGGCCGAGAGGCCCGGCGCCGGATCGAGCGGCGACTCGATCGCCACGTCGTAGACCCGGGCCCGCAGGATGCGCTGCAGGTAGCTGCTGGGCTGCGGCATCGGCTCCTCCCCGGCCGTGGCGGCGGAGGCGCTGCCCGGGGGCGGAACGCTGGTGAAGGGATCGCTCATGGCCGTCAGTGTCGCAATCCCTGTAGCGGATGTCGCCGTACCCCCGGAGCGAAGACCTAGATTGCGCCCCACGAGAGAGCCAGGGCATGCACCTCAGCGAGCTGAGTCACCCCAACCAGCTGCATGGGCTCAGCACCGCTGAACTCGAGGCGATCGCACGGCAGATCCGCGACCGCCACCTGGAGGTGGTGTCCACCAGCGGCGGACACCTCGGCCCCGGCCTGGGGGTGGTGGAGCTCACCCTCGCCCTCTACCAGACCCTCGACCTCGATCACGACCGGGTGGTGTGGGATGTGGGCCACCAGGCCTATCCCCACAAGCTCGTCACCGGCCGCTACAACGATTTCCACACCCTGCGTCAGAAGGGTGGCGTGGCCGGGTACCTCAAGCGCTGCGAGAGCCGCTTCGATCACTTCGGTGCCGGCCACGCCTCCACCTCGATCTCGGCGGCCCTGGGCATGGCCCTCGCCCGTGACCGCCGCGGCGAAGACTTCAAATGCGTGGCGGTGATCGGTGACGGCGCCCTCACCGGCGGCATGGCCCTCGAGGCGATCAACCACGCCGGCCACCTGCCCCGCACCCGCCTGCTGGTGGTGCTGAACGACAACGACATGTCGATCAGCCCGCCGGTGGGCGCCCTCTCCACCTACCTCAACCGCATGCGGCTGAGCCCGCCGGTGCAGTTTCTCTCGGGCAACGCCGAGGAGGCGATCCGCCACCTGCCCTTCCTGCACGGTGAGCTGCCCGCCGAACTGCAGAACCTCAAGGAGGGCCTGCGCCGCCTGGCGGTGCCGAAGGTGGGAGCGGTGTTCGAGGAGCTGGGCTTCACCTACATCGGCCCGATCGACGGCCACAACATCCCCGAGATGGTGCGCACCTTCGAGCAGGCGCACCGCACCGAGGGGCCCGTGCTCGTGCATGTGGCCACCACCAAGGGCAAGGGTTACCCCTATGCCGAGGCCGACCAGGTGGGCTACCACGCCCAGAGCGCCTTCGACCTCAAGACCGGCAAGGCCTTCCCCTCCAGCAAGCCCAAACCCCCCAGCTACAGCAAGGTCTTCGGCCAGACCCTGGTGAAGATCTGCGAGCAGGACCCACGGGTGGTGGGCATCACCGCCGCCATGGCCACCGGCACCGGCCTGGATCTGCTCGAGAAGGCCCTGCCGAACCAGTATTTCGACGTGGGCATCGCCGAGCAGCACGCCGTGACCATGGCCGCCGGCATGGCCTGTGAAGGCCTGCGGCCGGTGGTGGCGATCTACAGCACCTTCCTGCAGCGTGCCTACGACCAGCTCATCCACGACGTGGGCATCCAGAACCTGCCTGTCACCTTCGTGATGGACCGTGCCGGCATCGTGGGGGCCGACGGCCCCACCCACCAGGGCCAGTACGACATCAGCTACTTCCGTGCGGTGCCCAACTTCACGGTGATGGCGCCCAAGGACGAAGCCGAGCTGCAGCGGATGCTCGTGACCTCGATCCAGCACGACGGCCCCTGCGCCCTGCGCATCCCCCGCGGCGAAGGAGAGGGCGCTCCCCTGATGGAGGAGGGCTGGGAACCGCTCGAGATCGGCCGCGGTGAGCTGCTCGCCGACGGCGACGACCTGCTGATCGTGGCCTACGGCGCCATGGTGGCCCCCGCCATGGCCACCGCCGGGCTTCTCCACGAGAAGGGGGTGCGGGCCGCGGTGGTGAACGCCCGCTTCCTGCGCCCCCTCGATGAGGCCCTGATCCTGCCCCTGGCCCGCCGCATCGGACGGGTGGTGACGATGGAGGAGGGCGCCCTGGCCGGTGGCTTCGGCGCCGCCGTGGTGGAAACCCTCAACGACCACGACGTGCTGGTGCCGGTGCTGCGGATCGGCATCCCCGACGTGCTGGTGGACCACGCCAGCCCCGACCAGAGCAAGCAGACCCTCTGCCTCACGCCTCCCCAGATGGCGGAGCGCATCCAGGAGCGCTTCTCCACCCTCTTCGCCGCGGCGGGGCGCCAGCCGGTTTCGGTCTGAGCGCCGCGGGCGGCTCTGCCGGTGGAGAGCCACGAAGATCTGTCGGGTGATCCCCTGCCCGGCGAGCCGCTCCAGTGCGAGGTGCTGGTCGTGGGGGCCGGTCCAGCGGGGGGGGAGCTCGCCCGCCAGCTGGCCTTCCACGGCCGCGACGTGCTGCTGGTGGACCAGCTGCCGGATCTGCGCCGGGCGGCCTTCAGCAGTGCCGCTCTGCCCAGCGAGACCCTGGAGCAGTTCGGGCTGCCGGCGGAGGTGGTGGCCAGCCGCTGGCGCAGCTGGCAGCTGATCGGCCCGGGGGAGGAGCGCCGGAGCTGGAGCGCGGCTGAGCCCCTCGGGGTGGTGCTTGATTTCGCCGCCCTGCGGCTCTGGCTGGCGGAGCAGTGCCGCCACTGGGGGGGGCGGGTGGCCCTGGGTCTGCGGGCCCTCGACTGCCGGGAGGAGGAGGGCGGCCTGCGTACCCGCCTGCAGGCCGCGGGGGGAGGGCGGCTGGAGGTGCGCAGCCGCTGGGTGGTGGATGCCAGCGGCCAGGCCCGTGCCCTGCTTGGTGATCCCCCGCCCAGGGGCGACTGGGTCAGCGGCCGCGGGGTGGAGTGGCTGCTGCGGGTGGATCCGGACCGCTGGCGCCCCTGGGCGGAGCAGCTCACCTTCCTGCTGGGCAGCCGCTGGGTGCGGCAGGGCTACGGCTGGGTGTTCCCGATGGCGGAGCCCCTGCTGAAGCTGGGGGTGTGTCGCCTCGACGATCCCTCCCGGCCCGGGCGGCTGCCTTCGCTGGGCCTTGATCTGGCGGAGCTGCTGCGCCGCCTCGAGCTGGAGGGGGCCGAGGTGGTGGACCGCCACGGCGGGCTGATCCGCAGCAGCATCCACCGCCGGGAGGCCCATGGCCGGGGCCGCCTGCTTGGCCTGGGGGATGCGGTGAGCACCGCCAACCTGCTGGGGGGCGAGGGCATCCGCCATGCCCTGGCCAGCAGCCGGGTGCTGGCCCCGCTGCTGCTGCAGGAGAGTGACCCGCACCGCCTGCGGCGCCGCTACGAGCACCAGCTGCGGCGGCGGCTGGGCTGGCGCTGGCCCCTCAGCGGCCGCCTGGCGCGGCGCACCTGGCTGGCCCTGCAGGATGAGGCCGCCGATCGGCGCCTGGCTGCCCTGCTGCGGGGGCTGGGGGAGCGGCCGGCCGCGGACCTCTCGGCCCTGCTGTTCGACTACCGCTTCGAGCGCTATGGCCTGCGGGCCCTGCCCTACCTGCTCGGCCGCCGCTGAAGACAGCTGGAGCCGCCAGCAGCGCAGCAAAAAGCGGCCCTGGAGGGCCGCCCATCCGGAGCAGGCTCCGGCCTCCGATCCAGGAGGGGGATTCAGACCACGCCGCGGGAGGCAAGGCCGAGGATGGCACCCATGCCGAGGATGTGACCGAAGCTGGTGGTGGCCAGCAGGGAGGCATGGCTCATGCCGCCAAACATGGCGGCGTTGGGCAGCTGGGCGCCCACATTGGGCTGTTTGATGGTGGCCTTGCCGATCGCGATGGCGATCACGTTGCAGACGATCATCACCAGGCCCACTTTCGGGGACCAGGCAACGGAGGCAGGGGCCAGAGCCAGGAGCGGAGCGATCATGGAGCAAAAGCCGACGCCCCATCTTCCGGGTCCGCCCCTGGCCTGCAGCGTCCCCTTAAGACTTGTTCACCCCGCCGCTGGTCGCAGCACCGGCCGCCGCGGCGCTGAACCCAAGCATCACCAGCAGATTGCTCAGGGTGAGGAACACCTCGGCCCCGCCGTGCAGGGGATCCACATCGGCCAGCTGGTGGCCGAATCGCACCTGGGCCAGGATCGAGGCCACGATCGTGACCGCCACGAACAGCAGGGTGAGCTGGAAGCCGCGCAGGGCCAGGCGGGGGAAGCCCCGGGTGCGGGAGGCCCAGCGGAGGAAGGCGAGGTAGGGCAGCAGGGAAAGCACGAACAGGGGCGCCGGATCGACGCCCGCCAGCCGGTCGAGGAGGCTCATGGCTGCTGGAGCGGCTGCTGGCGCCAGAGGTTCCAGCCGGCGATCGCCAGGGCGAGGTTGCCGAGGGCGGTGCAGCCCGCCTGCAGCACCACCAGGCCCCGCAGTTCCTCGCTGTTGTCGAAGAAGTGCCAGGTGCAGGCGGCCATGGCGCTCACCAGGGCCGGCAGCATCGCCAGGGCCAGCCAGCGCCAGCCGCCCTCCTGCCGCCGCCGCCCCCAGGCCACCACCGCGACGATCGCGGCCACCCATTCCAGAACCGATGTCACGTGGATCCACCAGGTGGCCAGGGAAAGGGCGTGCATCGGCAGCGGCATCCGGGCAGCTCGGTCCCGGTGTGCTCCGTAATGTACGGAGCCTGCCCGGCTGTTCGTGCGATGCAGGCCCTGCTCTGCGGTTACTACGGCGAACACAACCTGGGCGACGACGCCCTGCTGGAGGCCCTGCTGGCCCAGCTGCCCCCGGGCTGGAGCGCGCTGGTCACCGCCTTCGATGAGGCGGAGGTGCGCGAGCGCCATGCCGTGGCCACGGTGCAGCGGCGGGGGGTGGCGGGGGTGCTGCGGGCCCTGGACCGCTGTGATGCCCTGGTGTTCGGCGGCGGCAGCCTGCTGCAGGATTCCACCAGCTTCCGCAGCCTCCTCTACTACGCCGCCCTGGTGCTGAAGGCCCGCTGGCAGGGCAAGCCCGTGCTGCTCTGGGGGCAGGGCCTCGGCCCCCTGCGGCGGCGGCGGAGCCGGGCCCTGGTGGCGCAGGTGCTGCCGCGAGTCACGGCGATGAGCTGGCGCGATCCGGATTCCGCCCGCCTGGCGCGGGAGCTGGGGGGATCGGGCCCCGCGGGCAGCGATCCGGTCTGGAGCCTGCGCTCCGTGATCCCTGCGGCACCCGTCCCCAGCCCCGCTGGGGCGCCGCTGCGGCCGATCGTGCTCTGCTGGCGCCCCGTGGCGCAGCTCCAGGGCCCGGCCTGGAGTCCCTACCTCGAGGCCCTGGCGGCCCTGGCGGCCGGGTCCGGGCGGCCGGTGCTGTGGCTGCCGTTCCACCAGCACCAGGACCGGGGTCTGTTCGAGCATCTGCGGCAGGAGGGGCTGCTGCCGCCATCCCTGGAGGGCTGCAGCCGGGAGGTGGAGGCGGCCACCCCGGAGGCGGCCCAGGCGATCTTCGCCGGGGCCGGGCTGGTGATCGCCATGCGCCTGCACGGCCTCATCCTGGCGGCCCTCGCCGGTGCCCCCTGCGCTGCCCTGAGCTACGACCCGAAGGTGGCCGCCGCCGCCGCGGCCCTGGCCTGTCCCTGCCACGATCTGGCTGCGCCGGTGCAGGCCGCTGATCTGGAGCGCGCCTGGGCCGCCACGCTCGACCATCCCCTGCCCGCCGATCGGATCGAGGCCCAGCGGCAGGGAACGGCCGTGCACCGCCAGTTGCTGCTCCAACACCTGAGTGCCCCCGCCGGGGGGGTGATCAGCCCCGGGGGGTGAGCACCGCCTGATCGATTGCCTTTCCCCTCAGATCCCAGGCCCTGAGATCGAGCCGGGTGGGGGTGAGGCTGAGTTCCGCGAAGCTGTAGGCACTCACGGCGCGGGCACTGCGCGCATTGGCTCGGATCGGCCGCAGCCAGGCACCACCCCCTCCCACGCAGAGATAGGTGGTGCCGTGGATCACGCGGGTGCGCTCGTAGCTGTGCTCGTGGCCATGGATGTAGAGCTGCACCCCGTGCCTTCGGAACAGGGGCGTCAGCCGCCCGATGAGCTGGGGCTGATCGCCGTAGTGGCCGGCGGAGTAGATCGGGTGGTGACCCACCACCAGCTTCCAGGGCGCGCGGCTGGCCAGGAGGGCGGCGTCGAGCCAGCGCATCTGGGAGGTCCAGTCGGCATTGCCGTTGGTGTCCAGCAGGAAGATCTCCGCCGGGCCGCGCTTCAGCGTGTACCAGCGCCCCTCCATGCCGAAGGGTCGGTAGTGCTGCTGCGGGATGCCGTTGGCGGTGCGGATGTCGTGGTTGCCGAGCACCGCATGGAAGGGAACGTCTGCCTGCAGCAGGGCCCGGTAGGGGCGCTGGAAGGCGGCCTCCACCAGCGACAGGTTGCCGTCCGGGTAGATGTTGTCGCCGCCGAGCAGCACCAGATCCACGGGATCCCGGCGGTGGCGCTCGGCCATCCGCTCCCCCACCGCCTGCTGGTTGGCGTTCCCGCTGCCGGTGTCCGCCAGGGCGAACAGCCGCAACCGCTCCCCTGGACCAGGAGCCGGGGCCGCCCTGCCACCGCCAGCGAGCAGGGCGGCGGCCCATCCAGCGCCACCGGCCATCAGTGCCCTGCGGCTGAGGCGCGGTGGGTACGACCGCATCGAGTTCATGGCAGCTTGTTGCCTAGAACTTCAGCACCCGCAGGGCGGCGGCGGCACTGGCGACGGGGTGGCCCTCCGGTTCGAGGTCGGTGAGGGCCTGCACGCTCACCAGCAACGAGAGGCAGGCCAGCAGCGAAAGGGACGCAATCATCAGCAGGGTGGAGGTGTAACCGGTGGCGAGCAGATCGCTCGTCTGATCCAGCTTCTTCTCTTCAACCCCGCTGAGGTTCATCCGTTGCTCTCCCTCTGGATTGACAGCCTGGTTCGGCAGCCTGGTTCTGCAGCCGTCCCAGCGTATGGCCGTGTTTTGGAGGAAGCTTGGCGGAAGCCGAGGGATGGAATCGCTCCGCAACATTGGTTGACCTTGATTCACATCGTGCATCCGGCATTCAGCCGTCTGAATCCGCTCCCGCGGAGCCTGCCGCTGCAGCCCTTGCTAGCAACCGGAGAGGCAGGGAGTTCGCGCCGTCCCTGAGATCCCCCATGGTCCAGACGCTCTCCCCGCCCGCTCTCGGCCGCCATCTCGACGTGCGGCAGTACTACGTGCAGACCGACAGCCGCATCCCCGGCCAGGCCCTGCGGATGTGCTTCTCGAGCACCTCGGCCATGGCGGTGAAGTACCTGCGCCCCGAGGCCCTCAAGGGCCCCAACGCCGACGATGACTTCCTGCGCCAGGTGCAGCGCCATGGCGACACCACCGAGGCGTCGGCCCAGATCGCCGCCTGCGCCGACTACGGCGTGCTGGCCCGCTTCGGCACTGACGGCAGCAGCCTGCTGCTGCAGCGCGAGATCGACGCCGGCTTCCCGGTGGCCACCGGCTTTCTCCATCACGGTCCGAGCAGACAACCCTGGGGCGGCGGCCACTGGATCCTGCTGGTGGGTTACCAGCCCGGCCGGGGCCTGTTCAACGACCCCTACGGCGAACTCGACAACGTGAACGGCGGCTACGTGCAGGTGGGCAGCGGCGGTCACGGTGTGGCCTACAGCTGGCGCCACTGGCTGCCGCGCTGGCAGGTGGAGGGCCCCGGCACCGGCTGGACGCTCACCTACCGCCGCCGCGATGGGCTGCCGCCGGGCTCAGCCGGCGGAGCCCGTCGGCGCGGACGCCCCTGCCTGCAGCTGCTGCAGGGTGAGCAACACCGCCTGGCGGTGGCCGGCCGGCCGCACGGCCCCCCACCGGGCCCGCATCCGCCCCGCCGGATCGATCAGGAAGGTGTGCCGCTGCGAGAAGGGGGCGATCCAGGACCCATAGGCCCGGCTCACGGCTCCCCCGGCATCGGAGAGCAGAGGGAAGGCAAGCCCTTCGCTTTCGCAGAAGGAGGCATGCTCCTCCTCCCCGTCGGCGCTCACGCCCACCACCTCGGCGCCGGCGGCGCGGAAGGCCGCCAGATCCCGCTGGAATCCACGGGCCTCGAGGGTGCAGCCGCCGGTGAAATCGCGCGGATAGAAATAGAGCACCAGCCAGCGGCCGCGGAAATCCTCCCGCTGCAACCGCACCGGCTTCCCCCCGGCCACGCCGGGGAGGTCGAAGGGCGGGGCCTCCTCCTCCAGCTCCGGCAGGGTGCCGCCCAGGGCTTCCGCCGGCCGGGCCCACCCGAGTGCGGCCGTGCTCAGCAGGCTGCCGCCCAGCACGGTGCTGCTGCCCAGCAGCAGACCCTGCAGCAGGCGCCGGCGCCGGAGCAGCGATGAACGGGCGGACATGGCGGCATCCCCAAGGCTGAACATGAAAAAGCCCCGGCCTGGACCGGGGAGGGGCCAGGGAGCTGATCCCCTGAACCCGCGTTCGATGCCGGAGCCTGGCTCAGATCTTGGCGAGGTTGACGCCCAGTTCGCGGGCGTAGGCGCCGAGACCCTTCTTCTGGATGGTCTTGAGGGCGCGGGTGGAGACTCGGAGCTTCACGAAGCGGTTCCCCTCGGCCCACCAGAGGCGTCGCTCCTGCAGGTTCACCTGCTGGAGTTTCTTGGTGCGCACGTGGGAGTGCGACACGGCCATGCCGTTGTTGGCGCGCTTGCCGGTGAGTTGGCAGACCCGGGACATGACCGACCGTTCAAAGGATGTTGACGACTCGACTCCGCTTGGAGCCAAGGCAAAAGCTTATCAGTCGGGGGTTTCTCTCATGAGCTGGAGGCTGTCAGTTCCAGGCCCTCCTCGGCGAATCGACGCAGGATTGTGAGATTGATGCGCTGTTGCACATCGAGCGCTTGCTTGAACTCATTGCTCGGCACGTAATACACGAGCTC
>JBMLOS010000071.1:0-3674 GCA_049242845.1 Prochlorococcaceae cyanobacterium | reverse complement strand
CCTCCCCGAAGAACTCGAGCCGCACCGGCAGCTCGGCGCTCACCGGGAACACGTCCACGATGTCGCCGCGGCGGCTCCAGCTGCCCTCCTGCTCCAGGGTGGGCACCCGCTCGTAGCCGAGGCGGGTGAGGGTGTCCGCCAGCTCTTCGAGGTCGACGCTGTCGCCGCGGCGCAGGCTGAGGCACTGGGCCTGGAGCACCTCCGGCGGCGGCAGGTGGGGCTGCAGGGCCCGCTCGGTGGCCACGATCGCCAGGCGGCCCCGGCCCGCGCCCCGGCCGGGCAGGTCGAGCAGCTCGCTGAGCACCTGCAGCTGCCCCCAGAGGATCTCGCTGGTGGGGTCGAAGGGCTCGTAGGGGCTGCCCTCGCTGGTGGGGTAGAGGTGACAGCTGCTCCAGCCCATCAGCTCCAGCAGGGCGGCCCAGCGGCCCGCTTCCTCCAGGGTGGGGACCACCACCAGCAGGGGGGCCTCGGCGGCACCCGCCAGGGCGCTGCTCACCAGGGCGCGCCCGGCCCGGCCCGCGCCGCTCAGCCGCAGCCGCTCGCTCCGCCGGGTCCGCTCCAGCACCTCGCCGGTGAGGGGCGCCTCCTGCAGCTGGCGCACCAGGGCGGTGAGGGGCATCGGCGGCGGCGGGCGGGGGTTGGAGCGATCTTCGCAACCGGAAGTCCGCCGGCGTGGTGGCCCCCGCGGCCCGTTCCCGCCAGCCTGGGGGTGTGAGCCCCTGCCGCCGCCGCCGCTGGATCGCCGCCACCGCCCTGGGTCTGGGCCTGGGGGGCTGGGTGCCGTCCCTGGCGGCCGTACCGGCGCTTCGGCCCCAGGATTCCCTGCTCACCCCGGCCCGGCAGGCCGATCTGCTGGCGGAGCTGCAGCGGGCCGACGGGCGCAACCGCCCCCAGATGCGCCGGCTGCCTGGTCCCGGTGGGGCGTTGACGATCACCTACCGCCGCCCGAGCGAGGATCCGCCCCTGAGCGTGACCGAGCTGCGTCGCCTGATCAAGGATCCCCCCACGTACACGGTCGAGCGGGAGGTGATCCTGCGCCTGCTGCAGAGCCTGCGCCGCCTCGGGGTGACCCTGGTGCTGGGTCCGCCCCGCCGCAGCGGGGCCATGGCCGAGTGGGAGCCGAAGCGGGCGGTGCTGCGGATCCGTCCGGATGCTCCCGGCCGCGGCACACCGACGTTCGCCCGCATCCTCAACCACGAATCGATCCACGTGGCCCAGAGCTGCCGTGCCGGGCGGCTGCGGGCCCTGCCGGTGCCGCTGGGGCTGCCGCGGCCGGCCACGCCGGCCCTCGATCGCCAGCTCTCCCATCCGGTGTATGCCGGCGCCAGCGCCAACGAGCGGATCGTGGAGCAGGAGGCCTACGCCAACCACAACCGGCTGGAGCTGGCCCTCACCCTGCTGGCGCGCCACTGCCGGGGCCTGGATGGCCACACTGAGGAGAGTGAGTCCGGTGCGAGCGCCGGCGCCCTCGCCCCGTGATCGACCGCTGCCCCGCCTGCCACAGCCAGCCGCTGCGGGCCCGCCGGCGCCCGGACGGGGTACTCCTCTGCAGCCACTGCGGGCAGCCCCTCAGCCTGCCCAGCCGGAGGTCGTCCGGACCCTGGCCCGCCCTGGCCGGGCTGATGGTGCTGCTGGGCATCGGCTGGCTGGCTCTGCCGCGGTTTCTGGGCAATGGTGCGGCGCCCGGCCCCGCCGCCGGCGCTCGCGGCACCGTGGCCACCCTGCAGGCTCCGGTGGCCGAGGGCCCTGCGGGGCTCGATCCGGGTCTGCGGGCCCAGCTCATGGACGATCTGGCCTCGGCGGATCGGGAGTGGATCCCCCGGGCGGAGGTGCTGCCCGGCGGCGGCACCCGCTACCTCTACAAGCGCCGCGTCGGTGATCCGGAGCTCAGCGTCGAGGAGATCCGCGACCTGATCGCCCATCCCCCCAGCTTCGAGCGCGAGCGCTCGGCGATCGTCTCCCTGCTCGACACCCTCGGGCAGGCCGGCGTGCAGATCGCCCTGGTGCGCCCCCGTAAGCAGGGGGCCGCCGGGGAGTGGGATCCCGCGGCCGCCACCCTGCGCATCCGCCCCGATGTGGTGGAGAAGGGCAGCGCGGAGTTCGCCAAGGTGCTCAACCACGAATCGATCCACGTGGCCCAGAGCTGCCGCCAGGGCGGCCTGCGCGCCTCCCCCCGCCCCCTGGGCCTCTCCACCCGGCTGGAGCCCTCCCTGGAGCGCAACCTCGACGAGCCGATCTATGCGGCGGCCTCCCCCACCGAGCGGGAACTGGAGCGGGAGGCCTACGCCAACCAGCACCAGCTGGAGATCGGCGTGGCCCTGCTGGAGGCCCACTGTCTTTCCTGATGGTCTATTCCTGATCGGCTTTCCTGAACGGGCTCTGGTGAAGAGCCTCAGGCGCTGCTCCGCTCCAGCAGGGCGGTTTCCAGCAGCATGTTGAAGCGCAGGAGATCCTCGTCGCTGAGCTGCTGCCGGCTGGCGCGGCCGAAGTTCTCCTCCAGGAAGCGGCGCCCCTCAGCCGCCTCCCAGCCCAGCTGGGCCAGCAGGGCGTCGCACTGGCTGAGCAGATCCCGCCGCCGCAGGGGCAGGGGCGCGCTGGCGGGGTCGCAGGGGGAGGGAAACCCCTCCACGGCCCGCAGGTAGGCCACCAGGTCGGCGTAGGTGGTGAGCCGGCTGCGGCTGGGGTGACCGAAGGCCCGCTCCAGGTAGAGCGATTCCTGCTCCCGCCGCCAGCCGATGCGTTGCAGCGCCAGATCCAGCCGCGCCAGTTCGCCGCTCCAGTCCTCCGGGTCGGGTGGAGGCTCCGCGGCGGGGGGAGTGGCGGGTGCGGTGGCAGCCGGTCGCTCGGCCGGTGCTTCGGGAGGCGGATCCGGGGCGGGCTCCTGCAGGGCCGGCAGGGCGATCGGCCGCGGCCGTGGAGCGGCCTCCCGGCGGGGTTGCAACGGTGGCTCGCCCCCCAGCAGGGCCTGCAGCCGCTCCCGGGCCCGGTCCTCGGCCTCCTCGGCCGTGGCCCCCTCACCCAGGGCACTGCCCAGCACGGTGCCGTCCGCGCTCGCCTGGATCCGCACCACCCGGGCGCCCGGCTCGGCGTGCACCAGCTGGACCTCGAAGAGCATCGCGGCGGACGGGCGAAGGCGCGTTTCTAGAGTGACCCTTTTCGACCCCGCTGCGGTCGCCCTGAATCGCAATGGAAGCGGAGTCGATCCCGTCGCTCACCCCCCTGTTGCTCTCGGCCGATCAGTGGGGGGAGCTGCTGCTGCTGCTGCCCCTGCTGCTCGCCCTGGAGGCGGTGCTCTCCGCCGACAACGCCATTGCCCTGGCCGCCATCGCCCGCCGCATCGACGACCGGGCCGGCCAGGAGCAGGCCCTCAACCTGGGGCTGCTGCTTGCCCTGGTGTTCCGCCTGGGGCTGATCGCCGCGGCCGAGTGGGTGCTCGATTTCTGGCCGCTGCAGCTGCTCGCCGCCGGCTACCTGCTCTGGCTGAGCGGCAGCCAGCTGCTCGGCTCCCGTGGTGAGGAGGAGGAAGGCGTTGACGGGGGGATCGGCACGGCCGCAGGCCACGCCGCCGGGCACCACGGCCACCCCGCCTCCCTGGGTTCGGTGGTGGCCACCCTGGCCCTCACCGATCTGGCCTTCTCCCTCGACAGCGTGGCG
The DNA here is from genome assembly GCA_049242845.1 of Prochlorococcaceae cyanobacterium. Taxonomy (GTDB): domain Bacteria; phylum Cyanobacteriota; class Cyanobacteriia; order PCC-6307; family Cyanobiaceae; genus CBW1002. Next base: position 20 of record JBMLOS010000071.1, on the reverse strand, counting down.
GCTGCCGTGGCGGTGAGCGA
>JBMLOS010000070.1:0-5054 GCA_049242845.1 Prochlorococcaceae cyanobacterium | reverse complement strand
GTCGCTCTTCATGCGGGTGCCCTTCCCGGCGGCCAGAACGGCAACGGCGAGCATCAGGAGGCGGCGGCTGGGCGGGAATCTACCGGCGGCCCCCGGAGGAAAGCTGCCAGCGGCGCCGCCAGGATCCGCTCGATTCGGCCGCCGCGGCGGCCTGCTCCCGCTGCCGCCGCTCCAGGATCCGGCCGGCCGTGTCCTGGCCCGAGGGATCGCGGTAGGGATGGGCCGCCCGGGTGGCGAGGTGCTCCCGCTCCATCGGCGAGAGAGGGGCCAGCCAGGCCGAAGGGGGCAGCGGTGAGGGGCTGGCGGCCGTGCCCGCGCTCCACAGAGGTGGCCGCGACCCAGCGGCCGCCCCGCCCTCCGGATGGGGCCGGATCGTGGCCAGCTGCAGCCCCGCTCGGCGCAGCGACTGGCGCACCGCCGCGGCGGAGCAGTAACTCAGCCATCTTCCCTGCGGTGCCAGCAGGGCGGCCTGGCGCTGCAGCAGCTCCTGGCTCCACAGCTCCGGGCAGTGCCCGGGGGAGAAGGCATCCATCAGCACCAGGTCGCAGCGGCCGGCCAGGGCAGGCAGCAGGGAGGGGAGCAGGCCGCGGGCATCGCCGTGCAGCAGGGTGCCCTGCAGGCCCGCTGCGGCGAAGCTTCCGTGGCGCAGCTGCTCGAGCAGCGCCAGGGTGGCGGGGTGCCACTGGGCGCGGAAACCGCCATCGGCGAGGGCGAGCTCCAGGGGACGCGGATCAAGCTCCAGCCCCCACCAGCGCAGCGCAAGCCCTCGGGGGCGCACCGCCTCGAGCAGGGCTGCGGTGTTGGTGGCGGTGCCCACGCAGCACTCCAGCACCCACAGCTCCCGGCCCGGCGGGAAGCGATCGAGTTCGGCCGGTTCCACGAACTTGCGGCGGGCTTCCCCCAGGGCACCCTCGGCGGCGTGGAAGGCCTCGCCGAAGCGCTCGCTCCAGAGGCTGAAGCTGCCGTCGCCGCCGCGGCGGCTCTGCAGCAGGCCGGCCTCCTCCGCCATGGAGCCGGCGTCAGGCCCGCAGGCGGGCCAGATCGTCCCAGAAGCCGGGGTAGGACACGGCCGCCGCCTCCCAGCGCTCGAGCCGGCTGTCGCCGCGGGCCACCAGGGAGGCCACCGCCAGGCTCATGGCCACGCGATGGTCGGTCTCGCTGTCGAGCACAGCCCCGTGCAGGGCGGTGGGGCCGGTGATCGCCAGGCCGTCGGCGAACTCCTCCAGCCGGGCCCCCATGGCCCCGAGCTGGCGCGCCATCACCATCAGGCGATCGGTCTCCTTCACCCGCAGTTCCTCGGCATCGCGGATGCGGCTCACCCCCTCGGCGCAGCAGGCCGCCACGGCCAGCACGGGGATCTCGTCCACCAGACGGGGGATGAGGTCGCCGCCGATCTCGAAGGCCTGCAGGGGCCCGTGGCAGACCCGCAGATCCCCCACCGGCTCACCGGCCACATCGCGGGCGTTGAGCACCTCGACCCTGGCACCCATCTGCTGCAGCACCTCGAGGATGCCGGTGCGGCTGGGATTGAGGCCCACGTTCTCGACCGTGAGGTCGGCGCCGGGGGTGATGGCGCCGGCCACCAGCCAGAAGGCGGCGGAGCTTATGTCGCCCGGCACCACCACCTCCTGGCCGCGCAGGGTGGGCCCCGGGGTGACCGTGACCTCGGTGTCGCCGGGGCCTCCCACCACCAGATCGGCACCGAAGGCCCGCAGCATCCGTTCGCTGTGGTCGCGCGACTGGGCCGGCTCCACCACGGTGGTGGGCCCCTCGGCGGTGAGGGCCGCCAGCAGGATGGCGCTCTTCACCTGGGCGGAGGCCACCGGGGTGTGGATCACGGTGCCGCGCAGCGGCTGACCGAGCACCGCCAGAGGCGCGAAGTTGCCCCCCTTGCGGCCGTGGATCACCGCGCCCATGCGGGAGAGCGGATCCCCCACCCGGCGCATGGGCCGCCCCCGCAGGGAGCGGTCGCCGGTGAGCACGAAGTGACGCTCGCGGCGGCCGGCCAGCAGGCCGAGCATCAGCCGCATGGTGGTGCCGGAGTTGCCGCAGTCGAGCACGTCGCCGGGCTCCTGCAGCCCATCGAGCCCCACCCCCTGCACCCACACGGGCTGGCCGGCCTCGATCGGGGAGACCCCCACCCCCATCGCCTGCAGACAGGCCGCGGTGCTGAGCGGATCCTCCGCCGGCAGCAGGCCCTCGATCCGGGTCTCCCCTTCGGCGATGGCGCCGAACAGCAGGGCCCTATGGGAGATCGACTTGTCCCCCGGCACCGTGACCGTGCCCCGCAGGCTGCCGCCGCCCGGCAGCGACAGGGAGGACGGATCGGCGGAGAGGGTGCTCAAGGGCCCGGGGCGGGAAGCGGTTCTGATCCTATGGAGCGCCCTAGGGGGCCCCGCTGGGGCGGCCCTTCAGGGCGCTGGCCGCCCAGAGGATCAGGGCCACCAGGCCGTAGCCGAGCGCCCAGGAGGCCCCGGCCCCCGGCCCCAGCTGCAGCACGGTGTCCGCGGCGGTGAAGCGCCAGGCGTGGATCAGGCCGAACCAGGAAGCCAGCGCGGCACAGGCGGCGCAGAGGGCAGCGGCCCGCAGCCGCCCCTCGATCACATACACCAGCAGGGCGGAGAGCAGCATCGCCGCCACGATCTGGCCCTGCTCCAGCGCGAAGGCCCCCGCGGCCCAGATGTCGGCCCGGCGCAGCGGCTCCAGCAGGGCGGGCCCGAAGGGCAGCGCCGCGGTGCCGGCGCCGCCGGCCCGCAGGCCGGCCTTGAGCAGCAGCGCCCCCCAGCCCGCCAGGCCCGGCAGCAGGCCCAGCACCACCGCGGGGGCGTGAGCCGGCGGGGTGGCCTGCACGCTCTGCACCGTGATCACCAGGCCGATGTACAGCACGATCGCCATGCCCGCCTCGATCGGCACCACCTGCCCCACCAGGCCGAACACCCCCAGCAGGCAGCCCAGCCCCATCGCCAGACCGTTGAACCAGGAGTAGCCGATCCGCGCCCCCATCCCCTTCCAGCCGGGATGGCCGATGTAGATGGTGGTGGGAAAGCACGACCCCAGAGCCGCGGCGGCGAGGGTGCCGATGCCGTTGATCAACAGGGAACTGCGCACCGGATAGGCATCGCCGGCGGCCTCGGCGCTCTCGAGGTTCTGCAGGGAGCCGAGCAGGTTGAACAGCCCCATCGGCACGATCACCCCCAGCCAGGGGATGAGCTGGTCGCGGCCGGCCCAGAGGGCCGTCAGCTGCAGCCGGGGAAGATGCAGCCCCACCTCCTTCAGGTTGTCCTGCCAGAGGGAGGCCTCCAGGGGCACCAGGCCCGTGGCCAGCGCCAGCACCGTTCCCAGCAGCACCGCCAGCAGGCCGCCCGGCAGGGGGAGATACACAGGGCCGTAGTAGGTGAGCAGGATCACCGCCAGCACCGGCAGCCCCACCACCGGATGGGCATAGGTGCGCAGGAAGAAACCGAGGGCGATGTAGCCCAGGGCGATACCGGCCAGGGTGGAGAGCAGGGCCGCCCGCGGCAGCCAGCGCCGCAGACCCGCCACCGTGAAGGCCCCGAAGGATTCGATCAGCCCCGACCCCAGGCAGGCCATCAGACCCGCCTGCCAGGAGAGGCGCACCGCCTGCTCCTCCGGCAGGCCGAGGCCGAGGGCTTCCAGCTTCACCGGCAGCATCACCAGGAACACGTAGGCGAACAGGCTCACCGTGTTGATGCCGTAGGGCAGGGCGGTGCGGTCGTCGCGCCGTTCCCGCTGCGCCAGGCGGTAGGCCTGCCAGGCGTAGGCACCGTTGCCCACCACCAGGCTGATGCCGGTGGCCGGCAGGATCGTGCCGAACAGGAGCGTGTCGGGATAGCCGAGCACGCCGCGGCAGAGCCCGAGGATCAGCAGGATCTGGATGAGGTTGTCGAGGCCGAGCCCGAGGAAGCCATCGAGATCGCCGCGCACCCACCAGCGGGGCGAGGCCGCCGGGGTGGCAGGGGAAAGGGGGGAGGTCAAGACCGGAAGGCGGACAGGGTCCTGCGGCGGCCGCCCGATGGTGCCACCGTTTGGCCGGGGAGATCAGTGGACCGGCGCTGCTCAGCCCAGCAGGAGGCCCTGCTCCTCCCCGCGGGAGGCCTCGGCGCTGCGCAGATCGAAGACGAGCTCCCCCAGGGTGAGGCGGGCCAGCTCCCGCTCCATCGCGCGGCGGAGGCGCCCCTCCAGGGCGGCCGTCACCTGATCGCTGGCGGCGGGGTCGGGGGCAGGTTCGAGGGCGGGCTCACTGGGATCGGCCGCCACCGCCGCCAGCACTGCGGCCACGGGGATGGCGGCCGGCGGGCGGGCCAGCCGGAAGCCGCCCTGCCGGCCCCGCCGCGCCTCCAGCAGCCCGGCACGGCGCAGCCGCAGCAGCAGCTGCTCCAGCATCGCGGCGGGCAGGTCCTGGGCGGCGGCCAGGCTGGCGCAGGAGCGCCAGGCGGGGGGATCAAGGGCCAGCTCCAGCAGGGCCTTGAGGGCATAGAGGCCGGCCTTCTTGAGCATCGGCGGGGCGCTCAGCCCGCGCGGGCCGCGAGCCTCTCCAGCACGTGCTCCAGGGTGTAGCCGAACAGGGCCGGATCGGGGGCCGTGCCGCCCAGATCGGCGAGGCCCAGCTCGGCCCAGCGCGCATCGAGGCGGGCCTCCAGCTCCGCGGGCCGGCGCAGCGGCTCGCCCCAGGGGTGGCGCCGCTCCGGCCCCAGCTTGGTGGTGGCATCGATCGCCAGCCGGCCGCCCAGGCCCAGCCGCTCGCTGGCGAAATCGAGCGTGTCGAAGGGGGTGTCCTCCAGCACGAACAGATCCCGCTGCGGATCCACCAGGGCGCTGATCGCCCAGATCACCTGGCGCGGATCGCGGATGTTGATGCTCCTGTCCACCACCACCACGAACTTGGTGTAGGTGAACTGGGGCAGGGCGCTCCAGAAGGCCATCGCCGCCCTCCTGGCCTGCCCCGGATAGGCCTTGTCGATGGCGATCATGGCCAGCTTGTAGCTGAGCCCCTCCATCGGCAGGAAGAAATCCACGATCTCCGGGATCTGCTG
>JBMLOS010000069.1:0-18651 GCA_049242845.1 Prochlorococcaceae cyanobacterium | reverse complement strand
CTCAGACGACGATTCAGGAAGACACCCCGGAAGCGATGCGCGGCAAGGTGTTCGGCCTGCAGAACAACCTGATCAACATCGCCCTGAGCCTGCCGCTGGTGCTGGCCGGAACCGTGGTGAGCCGCTACGGGCTGCTGCCCGTGCTCTGGGGGCTGGCGGCCGTGGCCCTGCTGGCGGCGGTGGTGGAGCAGCCCTGGCGGCCGGACGGCGGTTGAGGGCCCCGTTGAGTCAGCCGGTTCAGCGCTGCTAGCGTCCTGGTTCCGCTTGCGCCGGTCGTTGGTGGCCCATATTGCCTGGCTCGGCAAGAAGTCGCCCTTCTGCGGCAACGTCACCTACGGGCTCACCACCACCCATGCCCTGCGCCAGCGCGGCCATGGCATCAGCTTCATCCACTTCGACACCCCGCCCACCGGGCTGACCCTGCCGGAGTTCGGCCAGACCCCCCGGCGGCCCAGGCCGGTGCCGGCCCCCGTGGTGCCCCTCCCCCGGGGGACCAGCGGCGAGGCCGGCGACAACGGGGGCGACAACCCGGAGGTGGCCCTGCCCTACCTGGTGAAGTCGCAGGTGTACACGATCCCCTCCCTGGGGGCCCAGCGGGCCTTGCGGCGCTCGCTCGAGCGGCTGCGGCCGGACGTGGTGCACGCCAGCCTCACCCTCTCCCCGCTGGATTTTCTGCTGCCGGACCTCTGCCAGCAGCTCGGACTGCCGCTGGTGGCCACCTTCCACCCCGCCTTCGACGCCAGCCTGCGCAACCTGGCCGGCGGTACCCAGCAGCTCACCTATCAGCTCTATGCGCCTTCCCTCGCCCGCTACGACCGGGTGATCGTGTTCTCGGAGCTCCAGGCCGAGGTGCTGCAGCGCCTCGGGGTGCGGCGCGACCGGCTGGCGGTGATCCCCAACGGGGTGGATCCCACGGTGTGGCGGCCGGCGCCGGTGGCCCCCAGCCCCGAACTGGCGGAGCTGAGGCAGCGCTTCTCCGGCCGGCGCGTGTTCCTCTACATGGGCCGGGTGGCCACCGAAAAGAACGTGGAGGCCCTGCTGCGGGCCTGGCGGCTGGTGCGGCCCAAGGGCTGCGTGCTGCTGATCGTGGGTGACGGCCCCCTGCGCTCGGCCCTGCAAGGCGGCATCGGGGAGGACGACGTGGTGTGGTGGGGCTTCGAGCCGAGCCTGGAGCGCCGGGTGGCGCTGCAGCAGCTGGCCGAGGTGTTCCTGCTGCCCTCGCTGGTGGAGGGGCTGTCCCTGGCCCTGCTGGAGGCGATGGCGAGCGGCACCGCCTGCGTGGCCACCGATGCCGGCGCCGATGGAGAGGTGCTGGAGGGCGGGGCCGGTGTGGTGATCAGCACCCAGGGGGTGACCACCCAGTTGCGCACCCTGCTGCCGGTGCTGCGGGACCAGCCCGTGCTCACCGCCGAGCTGGGCCGGCGGGCGCGGGAGCGGGTGATGGAGCGTTACACCCTGGAGCGCAACATCGACAGCCTCGAAGCCCTCTACGCCGACCTCTGCCATCACTCCCTGGTGGCCTGATCGGCGGCTGCCCGAATCCGCCGGGGGCGGCGCGATCACCGGCTTCTGATCAGTCCTATGGTGATCGATATCGGTGGCCGAGCCCACCTGCGAGATGCCGCCGGTTTCGCCGGAGAGACGCCCAGAGAAGCCATGCCCCGCCCTCAACCCCAGGATCCCTCCAACCTTTCGGGCCAGGGCGGCCGCCTGCGCCGGCTGCTCCAGCAGGATGTGCGAACCCTGTTCTCCGGAGCCACCCCCGCTGCTCCCCGCCAGGAGCGCAAAGCCGTGCCGAGCGCTCCCCGCAGCCATGAGCGGATGTCCGCACCGATCGGCCCCTCCGCCATCGGCGGCCGCATCCAGACGCCGGAGGGGGAGAGCTTCCCGGTGAAACTCTGGGACGTCAGCGACGGGGGAGTCTGCCTCCACTCCCGCCATCGCCTGCCGCTGGCCCCCCGCGATCCGGTGACGCTGCAGCTGCTGGGAACCCAGTCGGGGCAGCAGGTGGCCTTGCAGGCGAACATCCAATGGGTGGAGGAGACCGCCGGCGGCTCGATGCATTTCCTGGGCCTGCGCTTCGCCGATCCCGGCACGAACCTGCGGGACACCTTCCTGCGCTCGCTGCTGCACTCCTCCTGAACCGGCTCTGCCTGCGGAAGGCCTTCTCCCACACCAGGGAGATCACGCAGCAGGGAGATAATGGTGAGCCTGCAATTCTCCACCCCCGGATCACACGATCTGGGGGTGGATTGAAAGCCCTTGACGAGACTTGAACTCGTGACCTCTCCCTTACCAAGGGAGTGCTCTACCGCTGAGCTACAAGGGCATGTGGAAGGTGGGCCGGGTTGGATTTGAACCAACGTAGGCAGAGCCAGCGGATTTACAGTCCGCCCCCATTAACCACTCGGGCACCGACCCGAACCACACCCCAAGAACTTACCAGCCGGTGGGTCCCCCCCGGCACCGCTCCCTACGATCGGGGGGCATGAAGTCCGGCCCGCCGGGAGATTCGGATGCGCCTGCTGGTGCTCAACGGCCCCAACCTCAATCTGCTCGGACTGCGGGAGCCGGGGCACTACGGCAGCCGCACCCTTCCCCAGATCGAGGCGAACCTGCAGGAGCAGGCCAGTGCCCTGGGGGTGACGCTCGAGTGCTTCCAGAGCAACCACGAGGGCGGCCTGGTGGACCGCATCCATGCCGCCCGGGGCGCCGTGGACGGCATCCTGATCAACGCCGGCGCCTACACCCACACCTCGGTGGCCCTGCGCGACGCGCTGCTGGCCGTGGAGATTCCCTTCGTGGAGCTGCACCTGAGCAACACCCACGCCCGCGAACCCTTCCGCCACCACTCCACCCTGGCCGACAAGGCCCTGGGGGTGATCTGCGGCTTCGGGGCCACCAGCTACCGCCTGGCGCTGGAGGGGCTGGTGGACCACCTGCGCAGCCGCGAGGTTCAGCCATGAGTGCAGCGGCAGCCCCGGCGAGCGAGGCCCCGAGCCGGGTGAAGTGGCTGGCCAGCGCCAGCAGCGAGGCGTGGCTGGAGCAGGCCCTGCGCCATCCGGATCTGATCCTGATCGACCACGCCCACTGCGAGCGCAAGGCGGCCGGCGTGGCGCTGCAGCTGATGTTCCGCTACCCCTCCGATGCCGAGCTGGCCGCCACCCTCAGCCCCCTGGCCCAGGAGGAACTGCAGCATTTCGATCGGGTGCTGGCGCTGCTGCAGCAGCGTGGCGTGGCCCTGCGGCCCCTGGCCGCCCCTCCCTACGGCGCGGGGCTGAGCCGGGCGGTGCGGCGGGAGGAACCCGGCCGGATGCTCGACAGCTTCCTGGTGGCTGGCCTGATCGAGGCCCGCAGCCACGAGCGCATGGGTATGCTCGCCCACCACCTGAGCGATCCGGAGCTACGGGCTCTCTACGGGGAGCTGCTGGCCAGCGAGGCGCGCCACTTCGGCCTCTACTGGGTGCTGTGCGAGCGGCGCTGGCCCAGGAGCGAGGTGATCGCCCGGCTGGAGGAACTGGCGGCCCTGGAGGCCGAACTGCTGGCCAGCCTCCATCCCGAACCCCGCCTGCACAGCTAGCCGATCGCGGCGGAAACGGAGGAGCCCGGGGGGATCGGAGTCACCGCCAGCTCATCGAGGCCGGGGTAGCGCTCGGCGATCGGATCGCCGGTGAACTGGGCCACCCAGCCGTCGGGGTTGTTGAAGAAGCGCAGGGCGCAGAAGGAGGGTTCGCGGCCCATGTCGAACCAGTGGCGGGTGCCCGCCGGCACCGCGATCCAGTCGTCGCGCTCGCAGACGATCTGCAGCACCTCATCGCCCAGGTGCAGGCAGAACAGGGCCCGGCCCTCCACGAAGAAGCGCACCTCGTCCTCGGCATGGGTGTGCTCCTGCAGGAAGCGTTGCCGCAGGCTCTCCCGCTCCGGGTGATCGGGGCGAAGGCGGATCGCATCCACGGTGGCGTAGCGGCCGCCTTCCTGCACCTTGGCGATCTCGGCGGCATAGGCGGCCAGGATCTCCTCCTGGCTGGCCTCGGCCGGCAGGGTGGTGCAGGCGGGCCAGCGCTCGAAGCCGATGCCGCGCTGGGCCAGATGTCGCTGGATGATGCGTTCGTCGCCGGTGACCAGCTCGGGGAGCGGAGACCCCTTGGCGGGCGTTGCGGGGTAGACGCTCAGCTGGGTCAAGGGGGGGAGGGGCCGGAAGAATTGCCTCCACCTTAGAAAGATCAGCCGATCCGATCCGCAGCCTGGGCCCGCCACGGCCTCACTCCTTCCCGCGTGGGGCGCCGGAAGGCTCGGCGGATGCCCAAAGACTTCCTGCGGTGCGGAGGCTGCCGATGGCGAAACCGTGCCATCTCCTTAGGATTCCAAGCAGGCGATGCCGTGGTTGGCCCGGTTCCCGGCGTTCCGGCCTGTTGGCGTTGTGTCGTGCCCCCTTCCCTGCTCCCGAATCCGTCTCGCCTGATCGTCCCGGCCTTCACAGCGGCCCTGCTGTCGATCGGCTGCTCCGCGGCGGCGGCTGCCCCCCTGGGGCACAAGGGCAGTGTGATCGTGAGCGGCGAGTACGACCCCCACTGGTCGGCCCTCACGGTCACGCCAACCCTCACCCGCAGCACCGGCGTGGGGGTGAATCTCAACTGGATGGAGCCTGCGGAGGCGGGGAATGCCCACGGGGGTTCCCATCGGCAGGAGCTCTGGAGCCTGGTGACGCTCACCCAGCGACTGCATCGCTGGAACGGCGATGACCATCAGGCGAACCTCTGGGCTGGCGTGGGTGCGGGGGTGCTGACGACCCCGAGCGGCGGTCACGGCGAGCACAACGGGCACGGCGAAGCATCCACCGGCGGCGGCGGCAGCGGCGGCGGGACCCGCGCAGCCTGGTCGCCCTGGGTCCAGGCTGACTGGGAAACCCAGCGGCTCTACCTGGCCGCCTCCGCCCGCTGGTTCCAGGCCGGGGAAATCGGTCGTCTGATGACCTCCGCCCGGGCAGGCGTGGCCCTCACCCCGGCCTCCTACGACCGCTGGCAGCCCTGGCTGATGGTGGAGGCCCGCACCATGGAGGGCCTGCAGCCCGGGGTGGAGATCACCCCCCTGGCGCGGGTGGTGCACCGCCGGGTGCTGCCGGAGGCCGGGATCAGCACCAACGGCTCCCTTCGTTTCAATCTTGCCTACACCTTCTGAATCCGTGAACCGCTTCCTTCCCGATCGGCCGGCCCGCCGGCTTCTGACCCTCCCGCGGGGGGTGATCGTGATGGGGTTGCTTGCGGCCAGCCTCGCCGCTGCCCTGGCCAGGGCCCCTGCCCTTGCGGGGGCAGCCGCCGTGTACCGGATCACCGTGGCCGGCATGGTCTGCTCCTTCTGTGCCCAGGGCATCGAGAAGCGGCTGCGGGGCGTACCCGGCACCGAATCCGTGCGCATCGATCTGGGGCAGCGGCTGGTGGAGGTCACGGCCCGGCCAGGCGTCAGCCTCGATCAGGCCTCCCTGCGCCGGGCCATCCGGGATGCCGGCTACGAGGTGCGGCGGATCGAGGCGCCCCAGCCCTCCAGGGCGGCGGACTGATGGCCCGGCCAGCGGACAGCCGGCGCACCCTGGGGGAGCTGCGCCGCTGGCGCTGGCTGCCGTGGCTGAGCCTGCTGTTCACCTCCGGCACCCTGGTGTGCTGTGTGCTCCCTGCAGCGCTGGTGCTGGTGGGAGCCGGCACGGTGATGGCCGGTCTGGTCAGCAGTGTGCCGGCCTTGGTGGTGCTGTCCGAGCACAAGGCCGTGGTGTTCAGCCTGGCGGGGGGCGCTCTGGTGCTGGCGGGCCTGGGGCTGCGGCGCCAGACCCGGGATGGCAGCTGCCCCACCGACCCGGACCTGCGCCGAGCCTGCCTGGGGCTGCGGCGGCAGGCGCGGCTGCTGTTCGGCCTGTCGCTCTTCGGCTACGGGCTGGCGGTGGTGGTGACCTTCCTGCTGCCCCTGCTGCTCTGAGGGGTTGCTCTGAGGAGTTGTCCCCGCCGGCCCACCGATGCCGGCGTCGGCCCCCTCCACCAAGCAACCCGCTCAACCTAGAAAGGGGCCTGCGCTTCTCTGCCGGTGACTCCCTCCCCGATCCTGCCCGCGCCGGCGGCCGCTGCCGCCCCGGCCACCGGGCTGACTCTGGTGGGGGTCGGTCCCGGGGATCCGGAGCTGCTCACCGTCGCCGCCGTGCGGGCGATCGCGGCCGCAGCGGTGGTGGCCTACCCGGTGGCGCGGCCGGGGGCGGAGGGCATGGCGGTCCGCATCGCCGCCCCCTGGATCCTTCCGTCCCAGCGCCTCCTGCCGCTGGTGTTCCCGATGGTGAGCGAGGCGGAGCCCCGCCGCCAGGCCTGGCATGCCGCCGCCGCTGCCCTGGAGGCGGTGGTGGCGGCGGGCGAGGCGGTGGTGCTGCTGTGCGAAGGCGATGTTTCCCTCTTTGCCAGTGCCTCCTATGTGCTGCTTGCCCTGGCAGCGCGCCATCCGCACTGCCCGGTGCGGGTGATTCCGGGCATCACGGCGGTGGCGGCGGCGGCGGCGGCGGCCTCCGGTGCGCTCAGCCCCTGGCCCCTGGCGCTGCAGCGCGAGTCGCTGCTGATCCGTCCCACCCCGGACACCCCGGAGGAGCTGGAGCCGTTGCTGAGCGAAGCGGCCGCCAGCGGCACCGTGCTGGCACTGCTCAAGCTGGGCCCCCGCTGGGCCTGGGTGCGGCCGCTTCTGGCGGCACGGGGCCTGCTGGAGTGCACCCTGTTCGCCGAGCGGGTGGGATGGCCGGAGCAGCGGCTGCTTCCGGCGGCGGGGCTGCCGGCCACGGAACAGCCCTATTTCTCGCTGCTGCTGATCCGTCAGGGCTGGCCGGCGGTGCTGCCCTGATCGGCCTCGGCGCGGTCCAGCAGCTCCTGGGCGGCCGCGGGGGTAGGGGCGCGCATGAGGGCATGGCGCAGCTGGGGCGCACCCGGAAATCCCTGGCAGGTCCAGCCCATGTGCTTGCGGGCGATCAGCAGGCCGTGGTCGCCTTTGGTGGCCACCAGGGCCTGCATCTGCTCGCGGGCCAGGGCGATGCGCTCGCTGGCGCCGGGTGTGGGGGGCACCGCCCGGCCGCTGAGGGCGGCATCGATCTGGCCCACCAGCCAGGGGGCGCCCATCGTGCCCCGGCCCACCATCACACCGTCGGCAGCGGTGAGCGCCAGGCAGCGCAGCGCATCCTCCGGGCTGTTGATGTCGCCGTTGGCGATCACCGGGATCCGCAGCGCCCGCTTCACCGCAGCGATCGCCTCCCAGTCGGCCCGGCCCTTGAAGCACTGCTCGCGGGTGCGGCCGTGCAGGGTGAGCAGCTGGGCGCCCGCCTGCTCGAGCTGGCGGCACCAGGCCACGGGCTCGGCGTCGATGCCGCACCAGCCCAGCCGAGTCTTCACGGTCACCGGGATCGCCACCGCATCCGTCACCGCCGCCACGATCCGCGCCGCGAGATCGGGCTCGCGGATCAGGCCGCTGCCGCCCCCCTTGCGGGCGATCTTGCGCACCGGGCAGCCCATGTTGATGTCGATCAGGAAGGCGCCGGCGGCATCGGCGCGGCGGGCGGCGTCGGCCATGGCGGCGGGCCGGTGATCGAAGAGCTGCACCCCGATCGGCCCGCTCTCCTCGGCCAGTTCCTCCACCTTGCAGCGGCCATGGCCCAGCTCGAGGCTGGTGGCATTCACCAACTCGGTGAACAGGAGCGCATCGGCGCACCAGCGGCGCACCAGAGCGCGGAAGATCCGGTCGCTCACCCCCGCCAGCGGCGACTGCAGCACCCGGCAGCGCAGGCTGCGCGGACGGCCGTGGCCGGGCAGCGCCAGGGGGGCGCTCAGGGGGGAGGGGGCGGTGATCATGGTGATCCGATTGTGATGCTTCAGGCCGATGGCTTCCGATCAGGCCGCCCCCACACCTGTTCCCTACCCCCTCAGCCGGGCGCTGCTGGAGGCGGTGCTGGCTGATCGGCTCAGCGACCGCTTCGTGTGTGAACTGATCTGGCCGCGCCTGGGGTACGCGCCCGATGGCTCCGGCACCTGGAGCGCGGGCGAGGCTGCGGGCGCGGTGTGGCTTGAGTCGTTTCCGATCGAACCGCAGTTCATCGCCGAGCGCCCCCCCGCGGTGGCGCTGACGCGCTCGATCTCCAGGGAACACAAGCAACTGCTGAAGGAGCAGCTGGGCTTTGGTGGTTACACGATCGGCGAGCTCTATCCCCGCCGCACCCGCCGCGCCACCGCCGTGAACTGGCTGCTGGCCCATCTGGCCGAGCGCGGCGAACCCTTGCCCGAGACGGGTCCGCTGCCTGAGCTGCTGCCAGCGCCGGCCGATCCGGTGGCGGGGCACCCGGGAGATCTGCCAGTGCGCTGAGCCGCACTGACGGGGGCACAGGCTCTCGCTAGCTGTTGTGTCTGAGCAGGTTGTTCAATGCCAAGGGGGGTGTGAGGCCGCTACGGGTTGAGGTGCGACCCACCAACCCCGACCGCACGACCTCATGCATAGCCCCCGAATGCCCGCCTGACCCAGAGGGGCCGCTTGCGGCTTGTGACCCAGCACCTGGAGAACGGCCGCAGCCTGGCCGAGCTGGCCACCGAAAGCGGGATCAGCCTGCGCTGCGCCTACCGCTGGCTCGCCCGGTTCCGCTCAGCAGCTGCAGCAGGCCGTGGATCTTGGCCACCAGCGGCACATCGCCCGGCTTCTGCGGGCACCCTTCTCGACCGTGGCCCGGGCCCTCAGCCAGCTCGGTCTGGGTCGACTGAGGAACCTGGAACCCAAGCCGCCGGTGCAGCGCTACGAGTGGGAGCGACCGGGCGACCTGATCCACATCGATGGCAAGTCCCTGGCCCGCTTTCGCCGGGTGGGGCACCGGATCACCGGCAATCGCCAGCAGGGCCGCTCCTGCGGCGTCGGCTACGACAAGGTCCACGTCGCCTTGGACGATGCCACCAGGCTGGCGTATGTCGAGGTTCTGGCGGACGAGCAGATGCCCACCGTGATCGGCTTTCTGGCCCGGGCCGTTGCCTGGTTCAACGGACAGGGGATCGACTGCCGGCGGGTGATGAGCGAAAACGGCCCCGCCTACGTCTTCAAGGCGTTCGCCAAGGCCTGCCGCACCCTGGGGGCTGCGGCATATCCGCACCAGGCCTTACACGCCAAGAACGAACGGCAAGGCGGAACGGTTCATCCAGACCCTCTGCCGGGAATGGGCCTACGGCATGCCGTTCCAGAACTCAGAGGAACGCAACCACTGGCTGCCTCGCTACCTGTCGATCTATAGCCATCTCAGGAAGCACTCGGCCCCGGGCTGGCGATCACCTCAGCAGCGTCTCAGAGAGCTGCTCTGCTGACCAACCTGGTGAGACACAACACCTAGTGTGCCTCCGGAACCGAGAGCGCGATGAGCCCGATCCATACCGACAACAGCCTCAGCATCGGCGGGACCCCGATGGTGCAGCTCAACCGGGTGACCGCCGGATGCGGCGCGCGGGTGATCGCCAAGATCGAGGGTCGCAATCCCGCCTACTCGGTGAAGTGCCGGATTGGCGCCGCCATGATCTGGGAGGCCGAGCGGGCCGGTCTGCTCGGACCGGGCAAGGAACTGATCGAGCCCACCAGCGGCAACACGGGCATCGCCCTGGCCTTCGTGGCGGCCTCCCGGGGGATTCCCCTCACCCTCACCATGCCGGAGACGATGAGCCTGGAGCGGCGCAAGCTGCTTACGGCCTACGGCGCCCGTCTGCTGCTCACGGAGGGTCGGCTGGGGATGGGCGGTGCCATCTCCGCCGCCCAGGAACTGGCGGAGACCGATCCGGATCGCTACGTGCTGTTGCAGCAGTTCAGCAACCCAGCCAATCCCCGCATCCACCACGACACAACCGGTCCCGAGATCTGGAAGGACACCGAGGGAGAGGTGGACGTGCTGGTGGCGGGTGTCGGCACCGGCGGCACGATCACGGGGGTGAGCCGCTACATCAAGAACACCCTCGGCAAGCCGCTCGTGTCGGTGGCTGTGGAGCCGGCCAACAGCCCTGTGATCAGCCAGGCGCTGGCCGATGAGCCCCTGCAGCCCGGCTCCCACAAGATTCAGGGCATCGGTGCCGGTTTCCTGCCCCAGAACCTCGATCTGGATCTGGTGGACCGGGTGGAGCAGGTGAGCGACGAGGAGGCCATGACCATGGCCCGCCGGCTGATGCGCGAGGAGGGGATCCTGGCCGGCATCTCCTGCGGGGCGGCCACCGCGGCGGCCGTGCGGCTGGCACGGGAGGAGGCCTTCAGCGGCCGCACGATCGTGGTGGTGCTGCCCGATTCCGGCGAGCGCTACCTCAGTTCCGCCCTCTTCGAGGGGGTGTTCAACGAGCGGGGCCTGGCGGTCTGAGTCGGCCCTGGCCGTCTGAGCCGGGCCGGCACGATCGGTGTTGTCCCCGATGAACGGCTCCGGAACTCCCCTGTATAAGGGGGAGGTCCGAACCCTGCGTCCCCATGCCGGAGATCGATCCCACCAGCGCCCCCGCTGATCCGGGAGCCGCGATGCCGGATGCGGCTGCTCCCGGGCCCGCAGACACTCCCGCCGCTCCTGAGGAGGCTGTGCCGGCTCCTGCCACGCCTGAGGAGGAGGCCCCGCCTGCTGTGGAGGAGCCCATTCCGTTCCTGGCCTCTGAGCCGCCGGCACCCCAGCCGCCCGCTCCCGAGCCTCCCGCTCCCGAGCCGGCCCCTGCGGCGGTTGCCGCTCTCTTTGTGGAGCCGGAGAGGCCACTGGCGGAACCAGAGCCCGTGGTGCCCCCCATCCTGAACGTGGGCGTTGCCCCGGCGTCGCCTGGCCCACTGGCACCAGTGCCGCAGCCTGCCGCCCCGGCCGACTCCGTGCCGGTGAGCACCCTGCCGCTGCAGTACCTCAACCAGCTGCTGCGCCGGCTGGGGGCCGCCCCGCTCGGCTCCCTCTCGGATCTGCTGCCGGTGGCGCGGCTGCTGCTGCTGGCCGTGCTGGCCGGTGTGGCCCTGAAGCTCACCGGGGCCACCCTGGAGGCGATCGACGAACTGCCGCTGGTGGGCGGCCTCCTCGAGCTCGTGGGTCTGGTGGCCCTGCTGCAGTTCCTGGCCCGCAATGCCCTGCGTCAGCAGAAGCGGGCCGAGCTGCTGGAGCGGATCCGCAAGCTCCGTCAGGACCTGCTCGGCTGAGGGAGAGTCGCCGCCATGAGCCATCTGCGCGAGATCATGCAGCGCCTGCAGGCGCGCACCCCCACTCCCCCCACTCCGGCCCCCCAGCTGGAGGAGCACCTCAGCGCCTACGGCGAGCACCTGCGCCACTGCACCGATCCGATGCTGCAGTACGAGTGGGTGTGGCTCGAGCAGCACCTGGAGTCCCTGGCCATGTGCGCCAGCCAGCCCGGGATGCGTGAGGCGGCAGGTGGGGCCACCCATGTGGCCCAGCTGCTGCGGGAGAGCGAATGCTTCCTGCCCCTGCTGCGCCAGGAGATGGAGCGGCGTGGTCTCCAGCCGGCGCTCCACCGAGCGTCGGTGGTGCCCTCCGAGCACGCCTGGGAGCTCTCCCACGCCGGCATCCGGGCTGCCTGGGGGCTGCCGCCCCTCTCCCCCCCCTGACGCAGGCCGCCTGAGCAGCCATCCCTCACTCCCCTGGTGCCCCCTGGCCCTGCGCTTTCTCGATCGGCTGGTGCACGTCTGGGTGCGGCGCTGATCAGCCCGCCATGGTCACGAACTCCTCGGCCACGCTGGGATGCAGGGCCATGGTGCGGTCGAAATCGGCCTTGGTGGCGTTCATGCCGATGGCGATGGCCGCCATCTGGATGATCTCGGCCGCATGCTCGCCCACCATGTGCACCCCCAGAACCCGGTCGTTGGCCGTTTCCACCACCAGCTTCAGCAGCACCCGCGGGCCCCGCGCCGGCAGGGCCTGGGCCATCGAGCGGAAGCGGGCCCGGTGCACCCGAATGCCCTCGGCGCCGCAGCGGGCGATCGCCTCCTCCTCGGTGAGGCCCACGCTGGCCAGCTCCGGCTGGCAGAACACCGCCGTGGCCACCAGGTCGTGGTTCACCCGCCGCGGCCGGCCGCCATACACCGTGTCCGCGAAGGCGCGCCCCTCGTCCACGGCCACCGGCGTGAGGTTCACCACATCGGTGGCGTCGCCCACGGCGTAGATGTGGGGCACGTTGGTGGTCTGGTCGGGATCCACCGGAATGCGGCAGCCCTCCATCGCCACCCCCGCGGCCTCCAGGTTGAGGCCCTCCAGGAACGGCTGACGCCCCGTGGCCAGCAGCACACCCCCGCAGGCGATCCGCTCGCCACCCTGGGTGGTGAGCACCAGATCGCCCGGCACCCCCTCCAGCCGGGCCGGGCTGTGGGTGAAGCGGATCTCGATGCCTTCGGCCTCCATGCCCTCCTGCACGGCCTGGGAGGCCTCCCGGTCGAAGCCCCGCAGCAGGTGATCGCCGCGCACCAGCTGGGTGACGGCCACGCCGAGGCCATGGAGGATGCAGGCGAATTCGCAGGCGATGAAGCCTGCCCCCACGATCACTACCCGCTCCGGCAGGCGCTCCTGCAGGAACATGTCGTCGCTCACCCAGGCGAGTTCCGCCCCCGGGATCGGCGGGCGGCTGGGCCGGCCTCCCACCGCGATCAGGATCCGCTCGCCCCGGAGTACCCGCACCGGATCACCCCCGCGCTGCGGCGCCACCTCCACGTGGTGGGCGTCGCGGAAGCGGCCCCAGCCGCGCACCAGCTCCACGCCCGCCTTCTCCAGCAGGCCGATGTGGAGCTGGTTGAGCCGGTCGACCTCGGCGCGCACATTGGCCAGCAGGGTGGAGGGGTCCAGATGGATCCCCTCCAGGTTCCAGCCGTAGCTGGGGGCATCGGCGAGCAGGTGCCGGTAGGCCGAGCCGTACACCAGCAGCTTCTTGGGAACGCAGCCGCGGATCACGCAGGTTCCCCCCACCCGATCCCCCTCCACGATCGCCACCCGGGCCCCGTGGGCCGCGGCCCGCTTGGCGGCCGCGAGGCCTCCGGAGCCGGCGCCGATCACGATCAGATCGAAGTGGTCGCTCATGGCGGGATCCCCTGTTGGGGTGAAGCTCCCGCCATCTTCGCGGGCGCGCCCGCCGCCGGGTTCAGCGCCTGGTCCCGGTCAGCTCACCGCCACGTCCACCACGCGGCCCCCGAGCCGGTTCACCCGCTGCAGGCCTTCGTTCATGCGGCTGTAGGGGATGCGGAGCACGTAGGCGCCGCTGCGTACGTAGGCGTTGTTGCTGATGCCCGTGGCGGTGATGGTCACCACCCGGCCCTCGCCGCCGCTGGAGCGTTCACCGGCGGACACCCGCAGGGCTTCCCGCCGGTGGTTCTGGGCGGGGGTGCTGCGGAAGCTGCCTGGGTCGAAGTTCTGGCCCAGGTCGCTGCTGCTGCTCACGGCGGCCTGGAAGGGCCCCTCGGTGGACACGATCACCACCCGCGGAGCGGAACCCGGCACCGGCACGGCCCGGTCCTGATGGAGGGCGCGGCCGAGGCGGAACTGGTGGCCGGCGCCGTCTCCCTTGACGGAGGCGGCGGCGCCGCGGGCGAGTTGCATCAGCCAGGAGAACTGGCGTCCTTCATGGCCGATCGAGTAATCCCAGCCGTGCAGATAGGGAACGGTGTCCTGGCCGAAACGCTCCTGATATTCAGCGCTGTCGATATAGGAATCGATCTCGGCTTCGTAGCCCTGCTCCTGCAGGATCGTGAAGTGATGCAGCATCTCCTCCTTGTTGTGGGGAGCGCGGCCGAGCAGGTGCTTGTGGTTGAGCTCGATGAATCGGTAGGGGTTGCTGTTCTCGAAGAACCGCGTGCGGTAGAGGCCGCTCTGGGCCACGGTGCGCACAAGCTCCCGCACGTTCAGCAGGCCGTTGCGGAAGAGGGATTCGGCGCCGCTGAGACGCTCGCTCGCCATCACATACTGATAGCCGAGCACCTGGCGATACACGGCCCGGATGATGGTGCTTCTGTCGTCTGGGGAGGCGTGGGACCAGCTTTCCTTGTTGCGATCATTGGCAAAACGATCGATGCCCAGCTGGGGCGCTCTGACCAGGGTCATGCGAGAAGTGGCAAAAGGGCAAGAGGAGGGCGCACGACAACGGTCGAGGCCGGCGCGATGCTAGGTGTACCGGCCAGGAAGAATCGGGGGCTTTGTTGATCTTGTGGAATCTCCATCTTTCCGCTTCTCCTGTGCTGCGATTCTTGAAGATGCGTGAAGCAATGGCCTGCTTTCGCGTTCAGGCCCGCTGCTGATCCACCAACTCCCGCTGGGCCAGCTCCCGCTGCGCCGCTTCCCGCTCCGGATCCAGCCACACCACCGTGCCGCCGGGGCCGTCCGGCCGCCGCCGCCGCGCCCGCAGGGCATGGCGCGAAGGGATCCGCACCTGGCTGGCCCAGCCGCAGCGCTCCAGCAGCCGGATGAAGCCGTAGGTGGGGTCGGGCAGCAGCACCGGTTCCCCCTGCCGCAGGCCGATGCCCTGCCGCGCCGAGGCCTGGAAGGCGTGGTGCAGATTGTGCCAGCCCTCCCCGAGGGTGATCAGGGCCACCCAGGGGTTGTTGCGGCTGGCGTCGCCGCTGTCGAAGGGCTGGTTGCCCCAGAGATGGGCCGCCGAGTTCACGCTCGCCACCCCATGGAACAGCACGGTGGTGCTGAGGCAGAAGGCCGCCAGCCAGGCCTCTCCGCCCAGGCCGTAGGACAGCCCCGCCAGGGCGAGCACCGGCAGCATGTGGGCCCGGTCGATGGCCCGCAGCACCGAATCGGCCTCCACATCGGCGGGCAGGCTCTCCGGGAAGAAGCGGGGGCTCAGCAGCCAGCCCGCCTGGGAGCGCCACAGGCCGCTCCACCAGCCGGTGTTCGGCTGCAGGGGGCTGTGGGGATCCCGCACCGTGTCCACGTGCCGGTGGTGCTGCAGGTGATGGGCCTTCCACCAGCTCGGCCCCATCTGGCCGGCCGAGGCCGCCACCAGCGAGCCCAGCCACCAGATCGGCCGGGGGGCCCGGTAGCTGCCGTGGGTGATCAGCCGGTGGTAGATCGCCGTGGTGGCGAGCATCCGTGAGAGGTAGAGAGCCAGGGCCCAGAGCGCCGCGCCGGCATCGAGCCCGGTGCGCAGCAGCAGCAGGCAGCCCAGGTGAGCGGCGATGATCAGCGCCGGGCCGCACAGGTAGGCCAGGCGTTGGGGCAGGGGAAACAGAAAGGTCTCACGGACAGCGGCCAGGCTAGTCGGCTGGCTCCAGGGGGCAGGGGCGGATCTGATCGAAACGGGTGAAGTCGATCAGCGCCCGGCTGCCCTTCGGCTCCACCATGTCCACGAAGCAGTGGCCCCAGGCGATGCGCTCCACCGGATAGCTGGCGTGGGCGTGGATCGGCCGCTCCAGGATCTCGTCGGTGCCGTGGAAGGCCACCACCACTTCGGCGTGCCGGCTCAGCAGATCCTCGGGGCCGATGCCCTCCAGGGGGCTGTGCCGGTCGATCGGATGCATGGCCGTCCAGGCGAGGCTGAAGGTGATGCCCTCCTCGCGGCTGAGCCGCAGGGGCAGCAGGCGGCGCATCCGGTGCCCCTCGCTGCTGCGCTCATCGAGGCTGAGGAAAGCCTGCAGCCGGGAATTCAGGATCGTGTTGCGCCGTTCGTTGGCGATCCGGAAGGTGAGGGTGGGCAGGCCGTTGTAGCGGTGCACCGTGGCCCGCTCGCTGAAGCGGATCCGGGCCGTGCTGCGCGAGAAGCGGGCGAAGGCCAGGCCGGTGGTGAGCGCCACGAACAGCAGCGCCACCAGTGCTTCCAGGGTCACCACCGCGTTCACCCAGGGGCTGCGGGGGTGGAGCACGCCGTAGCCGATCGAGCCCAGCGTCTGGACACTGAAGAAGAAGGCGTCGGCGAAGCTCGCCCCCCTGCCCTCCGGGGTGCCGCCGATGCCCCCGGGATCGAGCCGGTAGAGCAGGGCGAACAGCAGGTACAGCCCCGTCACCAGCCCCAGGAACAGGGGCCACGACACCGAGAGCAGCAGCAGGTAGGGCTCCCGCCAGTGGCGGATGGCGCCGCGGCTGTCCGTGGGGGTCAGCAGGCCGGCCTGGCGCTGCACCTGCTGGATCCTGCCCATCGCTTTGCCGCAGCCCCCTGCAGTCACACCTGCAGTCAGACGCTAGGCGCCTCTGGCGAAGCGGCGCCGGACTCACGCCACCGGACTTCAGCCCTCGCCCCCTTCGCCGCCTTCTCCCCCCTCGTCGCCGTGGTCGCCCTCCTCCTTGCCCTCCTCCTGCGGCATCGCTCCGCCGGGGGCCGGGGCCGTCATCGCGGGGCTGCCGCCACCCTCCTCCCCCCCCGGAGCCTCGGTTTTGCCGCAGCCGGCCGTGGCCGCCATCAGGCCGGCGGCGGCCAGGAAGAGGGCGATGCTCGGGCGCGCCATGGCAGGGGATCGTCTGGCGGCATTCTTGTCTCCGGTCGGTGCGGCCGACCGACGATCGGGCACGCACGGGTGTGCCTTTTGCAACGGTTCCCATGCGTTTCCTGCTCGAACCTCTCCTGCCGCCGGAGCCGGTCCAGACCCTGGTGGACTCCCTGCAGGCGGAGGGGGCGCCCTGGCGCTCCGGTGCCGAAACCGCCGGCTGGCATGCCCGCACCGTGAAGCGCAACCACCAGCTGGAGCGCTCCTCCCCCCTGCACCAGGAGCTCGAGGCTCTGGTGCGGGAAGCGCTGCTGGCCCATCCCCTGGTGCGCTCCGCCGCCCTGCCGGTGCGGGTGCATGGTCTGCTGTTCAGCCGTTCCCGCAGCGGCGAGGGCTACGGCCGCCACGTGGACAACGCCTTCATGGCCGGCGGCCGCTCCGACCTCTCCTTCACCCTGGCCCTCAGCGACCCCGACCACTACAGCGGCGGCGCGCTCGTGCTCGAATCCCCCGACGGCGAGGAGGCCCTGCGCCTGCCGGCCGGCCACGCGATCGTGTATCCCAGCACCCTGCTGCACCGGGTGGAGCCGGTGCAGTCGGGCGAGCGGCTGGCGGCGGTGGGCTGGATCCAGAGCCGCGTGCGCAGCGCCGAGCAGCGGGAACTGCTGTTCGAGCTCGATGCCGCCCGCCGCACCCTCTTCCAGCAGCAGGGCAAGGGGGAGGTCTTCGACCTGCTCTGCCGCTGCTACACCAACCTCCTGCGCCAGTGGGGGGAGTGAGCGTGTCGTTGTCCCTGCCGGATCTGGTTGCCCTGGAGCGGCAGGCGAGCGAGCGGGGGCTGCTGCTGCGGCTGCGCGCACCGAACCGGCTCGGGGTGCGGGCCCTGCAGGTGGTGGTGGCCCGGCCGCGGCCGGAGCAGGGCCCCCTCTTGCTGGGGGAGCTGCGCGGCTGGGCCCTGCCCACCCCCTCCGGGCTGCAGCTGGACACCCTGCGGGTCCAGGGACCCGACACCGCCGCGGTGGCCCCGCTGATCTGGGCGGCCACCGCGGCCTGGGGGCTGGAGGCCACCCCCTGCCGCCGCGCCCGGCTGCTGGCCATCCGGGACGACGCCCGCCAGCACCGCCGCCTGGTGCGCTACTTCCAGCGGTTCGGCTTCACGCCGGTGCGGGAGATCGGTGCGGCTGCCGCCGACCTGCCCCTGCGGCTGGTGTGGGGCGGCGCGGGGCTGCTGATGCGGGGGGAGCTGCCCGAGCTGCTGCGCCGCGCCAGTGAACGGCTGTCAGTACAGATGAACTAGCGTGGGATGGTTCGGGCGTCTGCCGTGTCTCCTCCCCGCCGCCACGCTCCCCCCGCATCCGCGAGCGTTCAGCCCCTCGCCGCGCGCTCCGCTCCGGAGCCCCTGCCGCTGCCCCTGGCGCTCGAGGCGGTGCCCGCCGGCTTCCCCAGCCCCGCGGACGACTACGTGGAGACCTCGATCGACCTCAACGAGGCCCTGATCCACCACCCCAGCAGCACCTTCTTCCTGCGGGTGAGCGGCGACTCGATGACCGGGGCCGGCATCCACCACGACGACCTCCTGATCGTGGACCGCAGCCTCGAGCCCCGCTCCGGCCGGATCGTGGTGGCGGTGCTGGAGGGGGCCTTCACGCTCAAGCGCCTCGTGCGGCACCAGGGGCGCTGGCGGCTGGCGGCCGCCCACGACGCCTATCCCCCCCTGGAGCTGGGGGAGCACCAGGAGGCCTGCATCTGGGGCGTGGCCACCCACGTGATCCATCCGCTCTGAGCTATCTGCTCTGAGCCATCCGCCCGGATCCCTGCTCCGCCCCCCGTCGATCGCGCGTGTCCTCCCGCCTCCCTGCCCGCCTTCCGGCCACCCTTCCTGCCACCGTCCTGATCGACGCCAACAACTTCTATGCCTCCTGCGAGGCGGCCCTCGATCCCTCCCTGCTGGGGCGCCCTCTGGTGGTGCTCTCCAACAACGACGGCTGCATCGTGGCCCGCAGCGCCGAGGCCCGTGCCCTCGGCATTCCCATGGGGACGCCCTATTTCCAGGTGCGCAGCCGCCTCGAGCAGCTGGGGGTGGTGGTGCGCAGCTCCAACTACGCCCTCTACGCCGACATGAGCCAGCGGCTGATGGCCACCCTGGCGCCCTGGCTCGAGGAGCTGGAGGTGTACTCGATCGACGAGGCCTTCGGCACGCTCTCCCGTCCCCGCTCCTTGGCCGGCACCCCGGCCGATCTCACCGTCTGGGGGCAG
>JBMLOS010000068.1:0-9953 GCA_049242845.1 Prochlorococcaceae cyanobacterium | reverse complement strand
TGTGGCTGGTGGACTTCTGATCGATCGAGATCGCCGGCGAGAGCCCCTCGATCGCGTCCACGTCCGGCTTGTCCACCTGGCCGAGGAACTGCCGCGCGTAGGCCGAGAGGCTCTCCACGTAGCGGCGCTGCCCCTCCGCGAAGATCGTGTCGAAGGCGAGGGAACTCTTGCCGCTGCCGCTCACGCCGGTGAACACCACCAGCCGGTTGCGGGGGATGGTGAGATCCACGTTGCAGAGGTTGTGCTGCCGCGCGCCGCGTACACGGATCACATCCTCCAGGCTGCCGCCGTTCAGGGTGCGCAGGGCCTCGGCCGCCGCCGCCGAACCGTTCGGAGCCTCGGATGCCGCCACCCGGGCGGGAACGTTGGCACGGGGCATGGGCGGCCTGAGGAACGGTGGATTCTAGGGTCGGCCTCCCACTGCCCCGGGTGGCGGCTTCAGGAGCCCGGCTTGCCGCCCAGATCCGATTCGAGGAACTGCTTCACCACGCCCGTGACGGAGTTGAGCCGGTTGAGGGCGATCTGCAGCTGCGGCAGGTTCACGGCCAGGTCCCGGTTCGGGTAGGCCTCCAGGAAGCCCAGGGGCGACAGGCTGCCGTCGCCGCGCTCGAGGCCGAGGATCGTGGCGGCCCGCAGGGCCTGCACGCCCACCGCCGGTGCCTTGAGCGGATAGAGGATGCGCGCCACCCGCTCCAGGGCGGTGGTGCCGATGCGGGTGTCCATCAGGCGGCTGGTGGTGACCAGCGGCAGGGGGATGCGGAGGTTGAGCAGCCGGGCCAGATCGGCGGGGTTCTGGCGGCCGAAGCGCAGCACATCCGCCAGCAGGCCCCGGGCTTCGCCCGTGGTGGCCAGATGCTCCAGATCGGCCACCGGGATCGAGCGGCGGAAGGCGCCGCTCACGAACACCACCTGCTCGGCGGCACCGGCGGGCAGCGCCGGCACCAGCAGCAGCGAAGCCAGAAGGGCACCGGCCCCCGTACGCAGAGAAGGCAGCAAGGCAGGCAAGGGCGGAGAAGCCCAGACTAGGAGCACCACAATAAGTAGTGGTACCTAAACATATCGGCGCCCACGTTTCTCTCCAGGCCGTCTGGGTATCAGATCTTCACGCCCCTGTCGTGCCTGCGAGTGAACCGGGGCATTGCCTCCCATAGGCTCGCAGGAGGAGCAGTTGAGGGTAGCCGTGGATGTCCTGGTCCTGGAGGATCACGTGCTGATCGCTGAATTGCTCGCCCGCAGCCTTCGGGCTCTGCCCGGTCAGGTGAACGTCACCCTCGCCCACGATGTGACGAACGCCATCGCGTTCTGTCGGCAATCGCCCCCTGATCTGTTGATCCTGGATCTGTCGCTTCCCGACGGCTCCGGTGTGACCGTGGCCGAGGCCCTCCTGGACTGGAAGCCCGATGCCCGGGTGATCGTGCTCTCCTCCGACCCCCACAGTCTTGTTTGCACACGGCACCTCCATCGCAGCATCGCCGCGGTGATCGACAAGACCGACGCGCTCGATCGACTGAACGAGGAGGTACGAGCCATCCAGGCAGAGGCACCGGATCCACAGGCCACTGGGCCACTGGAGGGGCTCACCGGGAGGGAGGTGGTCGTTCTCCAGCTGATCGGCCAGGGATTGTCCACCGAAGAGATCGCGCAGAAGCTGAAGATCAGCCTGCACACGGCGAAGACACACCGGAGGAACATCACGAGCAAGCTGGGGGTCAAGGGAGGGCAGCTGGTTCTCCTGGCGTCCGCACTGGATCCGCCCCGTTCCTGAGGCACACAGCGCAGACCTTCCATGCTGCTTGCTGCCTTCTCCCAAAGGATCCGGGGGCTCTCCCGCCTGTTCCTCACCTCACAGGCCGCTCGCGGAACCCGGCGGGGTGGCTGGACCCGATGGCTGGCCATCACGGTGGCCGTGGCGGTCCTGTACGGCCTGCTCGGAGGCTTCGCCTGCTGGTTCAACGTGCTGGCCCAGCGGAATCCCTGCCTGGGGGTTCCGTTCTGGCCCTCCGCCGGCCTGGCGTTCGCGCTCGTGTTCCGTCTGGGAACTCTCCCCTTGCCGGGAATCCTGCTGGGATCCGCGATCCTGCATGGGATCCTGCTCTCGTGGCAGGGTCTCCCCTCCGGCTCGGTGGCGGCCATCGCCACGGTGTTCTCGATCGGCGCGGGTGCCCAGGCATGGCTGGGCGCAGCCTTGGTGAAGCGGGCCCTGGGTCCGGAGCCGGCGCTCCACCGCGCGGGCGAGATCCTCTCTTTCCTTCTGCTGGGTGGGCCGGCCGCGTGCCTGCTGCGGGCCGGCCTCGGCCTGATCGTCCTGCAGGCCACCGGAAGCCTGCCTCCGGGGGATCTTCCCGTGATCGTGCTGGCCAACTGGGTCGGCGACGCGATGGGCGTGATCGTGGCCGGTCCCCTCACCCTCATGCTCCTGCCGGGGAGTGAGCCGGTCTGGGCAGGGCGGCGACGCCTGGTGGCGATTCCCTCCGTGGCGGTCACCCTGTTGGGGATCGCAGCCTTCATCCAGTTCGGCATCCAGGAGCGCAGGGCGTTCGATCTGCAGCTCGACCTGCGGGCCCGGCTCGCCGTCTCAACGCTGCACAGCGCCATGCGATGGCAGGAGGAAGCCCTGGAGTCGCTGCGCGCCCTCTGGGCCGTTCAGCCGGATGTGACGCGTCGGGACTTCCAGCGGTTCACGGCCTCCAATCTTCGGCGGATGCGCGGTCTACAGGCGCTGTCGTGGAATCCGATCGTTTCCTCCGACCAACTGGCCACGTTCGAGCGCGACCAAGAGCGGCGAAAGGGCTTTCGTGGCTACCGGGTTTGGGAGCGCGGCCCGGGTAGCCAGCGCAGGCCGGTGACCTCCCGACCCCGCCACGTGCCGGTGGCGTTCATCGAGCCCCTCTCCACCAATCAGGCCGCCCTTGGATACGACATCGCCTCCAGTCCGTTCCGTGCCGATGCCCTGACCCGTGCCAGCGAACGGGGCGTGGCCCAGGCCACGGCGCCCGTGCAGCTGGTGCAGAAAGTGGGTCCCAGAATGGGAGTGCTGGTGATCGCTCCTATCCAGGCTGCCGCCGCCATCGGGGAGGCAAACGGTCGGGGCCATCGGCGGCTGGTCGGCTTTGTGGTGGGGGTGTACCAGCTGGAGGATCTGCTCCGGGACACCTTCGAGGGCAGCGAATGGAGGGACGTGAGCCTGCGGTTGTTCGACGCCTCACCGGGAAGCAGATCGGCGCCGAGGGAGACGGAACTGGCCCGCTTCCCCGCGACCACCCCCTCCGTGGCCCTTCTGATTGCCAGCCGGCATGACTCGGTCGTGAGCCGATCCTTCCAGCAGTGGGGCCGGATCTGGCACCTGGAGGTGACCCCGACGCGGGCGTTCCTCCCCGGCGTCCCCTATCAGATCACCCTCACCCGCTTCGTCCTCAGGGGCCTGGTGATCGTCTTTCTGCTGGAGACGATCCTGCTCCTGTCGAGCGGCATCGACCAGGAGCGGCGACGGCAGCTGGAGTCGAAGCTGCGCACCAGCCTGGTGACGGCCGGGGTGGCGCATGAGATCAAGCAGCCCCTCACCACCCTGCTGTTTCATGCCCAGGAGATCGGGCGTGCCCTGGATTCCCCGCGCGACGGGGAGGATCTCGACGCTGCCCGGCGAGCCGCCAGCGCGGTGATGGAGGATGCCCGCCACCTCAGCGGCACCGTCGGCCGGATCCGCGACATCCTCGGCCAGATGGGCGACGAGTTCTCGCCCATCGATCTCACCGACGCGGTGCACGGCGCTCTGCTGCTGGTGAAGGCGGACCTCAACCGTGCCGGTACCCAGCTCAGCTGCTCCGGTCTCGAGCAGCCCTGCAGGATCAGGGGGAATCAGGAGGAGATCCAGCTCGCCGTGCTCAACCTCCTGCGCAACGCCCTGGAGGCCAGCGGGGCCAAGGGCAGGGTGACGCTCAGCCTCAGAGCGACGCCCAACGCCGCGGAACTGGAGGTGGCCGACTCAGGCCCTGGTTTTTCCAATCCCGCCACCAACCCGGATCAGCTGCTCATGGCGAGCAGCAAGCGAGAGGGGCTGGGGGTGGGTCTGTATCTGGTGCGGCGTGTGATGGAGCGGCATGGTGGCAGCGTTTCGTTCGGGCGGGCCGAGCTGGGGGGGGCTTCCGTGATCCTGCGCTTCCCGTGGAGCTTGCCCTCTTCACAGCGATCCTGAGGGGGTTTCCGTGGCGGAGACCGATGCCGCCCCCGGACCCGCTGATCAGCGGGGTGCACCGCGTTCCGTGATGGTGCCGGCCGGATGCAGCCGGCAGCGGGGCAACTTCTTCGCCGCCTGGCTGCCTACCTCATTGCAGGTAGAGGGAGAATCGCCCATCACTCATTGAGTGTACTCACAACCGATAAGATACTTCCAAAGCAGTAATATCCAGCAGTCTCATGTATCCCTCAGTGAAACATGTAGCCAAAAGTACAACTCTAACCCTGAACGAACCTGACAATCCGAAAGCTCACGCCGCAGACGCCTTAGATTGTTCCATGATGACAACATCGACTCCATCGGTTTTCCAGCTTCCCCGTGTGGTTTCATTGGCGATGTTCGTCATCCTGTTTCTTCAGACCGGATCAATGGCTCTGGGCAGACCGCGGTGCCTACGGCGCAGACCGTCTCCAGGGGAGGATCCGGTGGCTACCTCTCCGATTTCGTCGAGGCCTACAGAAGTGCATCGTCTGCACAGATCAGGGCCAGCAAGCTCGGCTGCCAGGGGGTACATCGAGAGGATTCTCTCTACGTTCTCTGTGCCACCGGCCCTGAGTATGCGGCCAGAATAAAGGGCCGTTCCGCTTAGATGTGCTGTCTCAGCAGGTTATTCAGGGACAAGGGGGGTGCAAGGCCGCTACGGCTTGAGGTGCGACCCCCCAACCCAGTCCTTGCGCACCGATGCAGAGCGACGGCATCGGGGAACCCCAACCCCAGATCCTCATAGAGGCAGCGCTTGGCACAGACGATTCTTGACCCTGGATTTTGAAAACCAGGCGCGGCTGACCACCCTCTGCCCATTGCTGGCCTGCCCTACTCGTCCTTCCTTGTGTCCCCATGAAGCTTCCGAGCAGCCACCTCCCCACCCAGGATCTCGAAACCCCGATCCTGCTGGAGTACGCCGGCACCTTTGGCTTCGGTGCAGGTACCGCCCTGAAGGCGGCAGATGAGGCGCCGACCACCGTAGAGAGGGAGGCAAGCCGTCGTAACCATCTACGCAATCCGGTGGAGGCCTGCCGGCCCATTGCGCTTCAGATGCTCGATGACCAGAACCATCCCACCTCTGCCTAGTACCTCGCCGACATCCTCGATGTAAGCCTGGGCGGCTTCTGCCTGCTGATCACCGAAGACTCACCCATGCCGCTCACCCAGCAGATGCGGCTGCGGCTGAATGTCCGTCCACACCCGGCCTTCGGCGCCGACGTGGTGGGCGCCGAACTGCGCTGGTTCGTGCGCGTCGGCTTCGTGGTCACCCTCGGGGTGGGATTCGATCAGCCCCTCACCGAGCTGCCGATGCTGCTCGCCTGCCGCCGTTCCGAGCGGCGCGATCCTGAATCCACTCTGATGATCGCCTGAGAGCAGAAGGGCCTGGCAAAGCCCGGCGCTGTTCGTTGGTCCGCCGGACAGATCGACCGAGCGCCCTGGCCAGAGGCCACGTCCAGATGTTTTGTCGCAGCAGGTTGTTCCGTTAGGCAGGCGCAGCCGCCGCCATCACCGGACCCCACTGCTCCACCAGGCTGGGGCGGGCGGCGCGGCAGAGCGCCTCGCTGCATTCCCACAGCCGGATGCACTGGGCGCCGTCCAGGGCGGCAGGCGCCACCCGCACCCGGGCCGGCCAGCCGCGCAGGCCGCCCCACTGGTCGGGGCCGTAGTGGCCGCCGCCCTCCGCCTCCGGCGCCGTGGCGGCGAACAGCTGGGGCAGGGCCCCCATCGCGGCGCTCTGGAAGAGGGGATCCATCAGCCGGTAGGCCAGGGCCTCGAGGCGGTCGCCGCTGGCCTCCACCGAAGCCGGCTGGAGCTGGGTGCGGGCCAGGCCGGGGTGGGCCGCCAGGGAGCGCACGGGGCTGCCGGCGGCGGCCAGGCGCCGCTGCAGTTCCAGGGCGAACATCACGTTGGCCAGCTTGCTCTGGCCGTAGGCACGCCAGCGGTCGTAGCTGCGCTCGCCCTGGAGGTCGTCGAAGGCGATGCGGCCGAAGTACTGGGCGCCGGAGGTCACGGTGACCACCCGCGCATCGGCCTGGTTCTGCAGCAGCGGCAGCAGGGCCAGGGTGAGGGCGAAGTGGCCGAGGTGGTTGGTGGCGAACTGGAGCTCGAAGCCGTCGCGGCTGAGGGTGCGCGGCGGCGCCATCACGCCGGCGTTGTTGATCAGCAGATCGAGGCGGCCGTAGTGGCTGGCCATCCAGGCGGCGGCGGTCTCCACCATGGCCAGGTCGGCCAGGTCGAGATCGAGCAGATCGAGCGGACCCCGGGCCGTGGGTAGCAGCTCCTGGCGGGCCTCATCGGCGCGGCGCCGGCTGCGGCAGGCCAGCACCACCGTGGCGCCCCGGCTGGCCAGGGCCCGGGCGCTCTCCAGGCCCAGGCCGCTGCTGGCCCCCGTGACCAGGGCGATGCGGCCGGTCTGATCCGGGATGCGATCAACGGACCAGCGCGGCGGCACGGCAGGCACGGCAGGAAGGCGAAGGGAGTGCTGGAGTCCGGTTCTAGCGGTCCTGCTGCGGCAGCGCGGCGGCCCGGTCCAGCAGGCTGGCGGCGAAGCTCTCGGCCTCGCCGGTGGCGCCGCCGGCCAGCTCGGCCAGTTCGCGGCGGCGGGCCTGAGTGTCCCGCAGGTGGGACACTCGCGTGTGGGTCACCCCCTCCACCACCTGCTTGGACACGCGGAAGTGGTGGTCGGCCGCGGCCGCCACCAGGGGCTGGTGGGTGACGCAGAACACCTGGCGCTCCCGCGCCAGGCGCCGCAGCAGGTCGGCCATCGCCCCGCTCACCCGGCCGCTCACCCCCGTGTCGATCTCATCGAACAGGAGGGCCACCGGCGCATCGGCCGCCGCCAGGCAGGTCTTGAGGGCGAGCAGAAAGCGGCTCATCTCCCCCCCGGAGGCCACCTCCGCCAGGGGAGCCAGGGGCTGGCCGGGATTGGCGGAGAACAGGAAGGCCACCGCATCGGCCCCCTCCTCGGCCGGCGGAGCCGGCTCCACCTGCACCTCGAAGCGCACGTTGGCCAGACCCATGGGCCGCAGGGCTTCCATCAGCTGCTGCTCCAGGGCCGCCGCCGCCGCCGCGCGGGCGGCGGTGAGGGCGGCATTGGCGGCGTCGCGGCGCTGACGCGACTGCTGTTCCTGCCGCTCCAGCGCCGCCAGGGCCTCGTCTGTGCCTGGGCCGCCGAGCTGCTGGCGCAGGGCATCGCGCTGCTGGATCAGGGCAGGCAGCTCGAGGCCATGGCGCCGCTCCAGCGCCCGCAGCTGGGCCAGCCGCTCCTGCAGGCCCGCCAGGCGATCGGGATCGCTCTCCAGGGTGGCGGCATAGCGGCCCAGATCCCGGGCGAGATCCTGGAGCTGCACCAGGGCCTCGGTGCAGCGCTGCCGCAGGGGAGTGACCGTGACGTCAAGCCCCTCCATCAGGCTGAGCTCCTGCTCGCAGGCCGCCAGGTGGTCGAGGGCCGCCGGGGCCGCCTCGGCCCCCTCCTCGAGGCGGGCCAGCAGGGTCATCACCCCCTCCTGCAGGCGCACGCCATGGGCGAGACGGTCCTGCTCCTGCTGCAGCAAGTGCCGCTCCTGTGGATCCTCCAGAGAGGCGGCCTCCAGATCTTCGAGGAGCTGCTGCCGGGCGCTGCGCTCCTGCTCCAGCCGCTGCCGGTCCCGCAGGGCCTCCTCCAGATCCCGGGCGGCGGCGCGCCAGCGGCGCCAGGCCTGCCGCACCGGCTCCAGCTGCGCCAGCAGGGCATCGCCACCGAAGCGGTCGAGCCAGCGGCGCTGCTGGCCGGGCCGCGCCAGCTGCTGGGTCTGGCCCTGCACGGTGAGATCGAGCAGCAACGGACGCAGCTCCTGCAGCTGGCCGCGGCCCACCAGCACCCCGTTCAGCCGGTTGCGGCTGGTGAGCCGCTCGCCACTGCGCCGCCACTCGCGGCTGAGCCAGATCTCGCCCTCCTGGCTCTCGATCTCCTGCTGGTCCAGCCAGTCCTGGAGCAGGGGATGCACGCGGAAGCAGGCCTCGATCGAGGCCTGCTCCGCCTGGGGCCGCAGCAGGCGGGCACCGGCACTGCCCTGGGCCCCGCCGAGCAGGGCATCGAGGGCATCGAGCAGCAGAGATTTCCCAGCGCCCGTCTCGCCGGTGAACACGGTGAAGCCGGTGGAGAAACCGAGCTCCAGCTGTTCGATCAGGGCGATGTTCTGCAGACGCAGCCCCGTGAGCACCCAGGCCTCCGGTAGGGAACAGATGTTCTGGCCGACCGTAGCGGCCCCGCGCTTGCTTTAGAAGAGGTTGTCCGCGATCAGCCCCGGGCGCCGCGCCATGGTTCGTACCGCCGCCGAAGCCGCCGCCGAGGCGATGCGTGCTGCCGTCTTCGGGGAACAGGCCGGGGCGGCAGAGGCGGGCGCGATCACGCCGCGGTCCGAGCCGATCGAGCCGCCGGCTCCGGCAGCGGCGGCGGCGGCGGGCCCGAAGCCTCTGCGCGAGGGCGAGCTCGGCGATTTCATCGAGGCGGCCGGCCTGCTGCGCTACGACCCGGCGGCGATCACCCGCATCTACGCGGGCCATCCGCAGCGGCTGCTGCGCCGCCTGCTGCAGACCCTGGTGCCGATCAGCCTCTACCTGCTCGGCGTGGGCAGCGACTGGCTGCTGGGGCTGCTGGCCAGCCCGCAGCGAGCGCGGGCCCGGGCGCGGGAATGCACCGAACTGCTGGCGGCCCTGGGACCGGCCTTCATCAAGGCGGGGCAGGCCCTCTCCACCCGACCGGACATCATTCCGCCGGTGCTGCTGGAGGAGCTGGCCCAGCTGCAGGACCAGCTGCCCGGCTTCGATCCGGAGCTGGCCATGGCCTGCATCGAGGAGGACCTCGGCGCGCCGGTGGAGGCGATCTACGCCAGCCTCGAGCGGGAACCGATCTCCGCCGCCTCCCTGGGGCAGGTGCACCGCGGCGTTCTGCGCAGCGGGGAGCGGGTGGCGGTGAAGGTGCAGCGGCCGGGTCTGCGGGAGCAGATCACCCTCGACCTCTACATCGTGCGCAACCTGGCGGGCTGGATCAACCGCAATGTGCGGTTGGTGCGCAGCGATCTGGTGGCGCTGATCGATGAGCTCGGCCGCCGGGTGTTCGAGGAGATGGACTATCTCAACGAAGCCGCCAATGCCGAGCGCTTCCGCCGGCTCCACGCCCATAACCCCCGCATCGCCGTGCCGGCGATCCACCCGCAGGCCACCAGCCGCCGGGTGCTCACGATGGAGTGGATCGATGGGGTGAAGCTCACCAACCTCCAGGCCGTGCAGGACCTCGGGGTCGACCCCGACGACATGGTGAGCGTGGGGGTGGACTGCAGCCTGCAGCAGCTGCTGGAGCATGGCTTCTTCCATGCCGATCCCCACCCGGGGAACCTCCTGGCCCTGGCGGACGGCCGGCTGGCCTACCTCGATTTCGGCATGATGAGCGAGGTGAGCCGCGAGGCCCGTACCGGCCTGATCCAGGCGGTGGTGCATCTGGTGAACCGCAATTTCAAGGCCCTCTCGCGCGACTTCGTGAGCCTGGGCTTCCTCTCCGAGGACGTGGACCTCGAGCCGATCGTGCCGGCCTTCGAGACCGTGTTCGGCCAGGCGCTGGAGATGGGTGTGAGCCGGATGGACTTCAAGGCCGTCACCGATGACCTCAGCGGGGTGATGTACCGCTTCCCCTTCCGGGTGCCGCCCTACTACGCCCTGATCATCCGCTCGCTGGTGACCCTGGAGGGCATCGCCC
>JBMLOS010000067.1:0-17308 GCA_049242845.1 Prochlorococcaceae cyanobacterium | reverse complement strand
ACGGCCTGATCGCTTACAAGATCGCCGCCCACGCCGCCGACATCGCCCGCCATCGTCCCGGCGCCCGCGACCGCGACGACGAACTCAGCCGCGCCCGCTACGCCTTCGATTGGAACAGGCAGTTCGATCTTTCCCTGGATCCCGAGCGGGCCCGGGAGTACCACGACGAAACCCTGCCCGCCGACATCTACAAGCAGGCTGAATTCTGCTCGATGTGCGGACCGAAGCACTGCCCGATGCAGACCAAGATCACCGACAAGGACCTGGAGGGTCTGGAGCAGGTGCTGGCGGAGCAGAAAATGCAGCACGTGGTCTGATGCAATCCACGCTCCTGTCTGGGCCAACCCAAGATTGGCTTGTTATCGGGAGCAATGGATCCATTGGAAGTGAGCTTGCCGATGCTTTACGGCGTTCTCCCTGGACGGAAGAGGCAGTATATCCCCTTGCCAGAATTCACTTCAGAGAAGCATACTGTCAGGCGGCACTAGATCTTCTTTCGACCAGAGATAGCAGGCGGCCCATCAGCATCCTTTTTTGTGGAGGCAAGGGAGGGTTCTCGCTTTCAGACGAGAGTGCCGAAAAACAGCATATTGTATTTGCTGCCTTTTGCAATAATCTGCCCATGAGTTCAAGGTTAAACCGATTTGTTTATATTTCATCGTTAGGCGTTAGCTGCTCCAAGATAAATTCTCCATACTCGCGGCTTATTCGCGAGAACGAACGACTCACGGCCTCTTGCTTTGGCTCACACTCTCTGATTCTCAGGCTGCCAAGCATGTATGGCTATAACTTTATTTCCAAGCGCTATCATGGCCTAGTGGGAGCAATCCTAAAAAATCTTTCGCAGTGCCGCACAACCAGAATTTATGCAAGGCTGGAAACCAGGAGAAACTATCTTTCGGTAGGGAAGCTCGCTTCATCCTTATTCCATGTTCGCCCTGGAGGTGCATTGATTGAGAGAAGTGGATGCCTCAATGTGCAGTCTTCAGTCAGCCTTTCTATCTTCGATGTGTGCCATTGTTTTTTTCAGGCTATCCGTAGGCGCCCAATGCTTATGCTAGTTCGACATGCTGTTGTAGATGCCGAGCATCACTTCCCTAGTGGCCTACAGGGTGCTAAACTGATGATCAACGATCCAGTTATTGAGTGGATTCGATGGAATTGGAAAAAGTCTGTCCGCCTGTCTCAATCATAGTACCAGTCTATGCGGGATCGGCTTCCCTTCCTGAACTCGTCAACAGGTGTGTATCTCTTCGAGATGACTTGTCGTGTACTGCGCAAAGCTTGATCCATGAGCTGATTTTTGTGTGTGATGAGCCAGTTGATAATTCCGAACAGCTTCTTTTAGATCTCTGCAAGCATCACGATTGGCTTCAGGTCATTTCTCTCGCGCGCAATAGTGGACAACATCTTGCCACTGCTGTTGGCATTCTCTACTCATCTGGAGATTGGGTCTTAACGATCGACGAAGATTTACAGCATCCTCCAGAGATGCTTCCACAGCTACTGATTTATGCTTTGGAGAATAGATCTGATCTTGTATATGTAAGATCTTTCACGCGAGTGCACTCGAGCAGCCTATACCGAGACTTCACGTCGTGGGCGAGCAAGCTTTGCATGAAGATCTTTACCAGAGATGATTACACATCGATTTCAAGCTTCCGATTAATTCGAGGAGAGATCGCCAGAACAGTTGCAAGCTCTATTGATCCAAAGTCATATCTCGACGCTTCTTTATTCTCGGTTACAAGCGTCAAGAGACGAGCAGTTTTTCAATCTTCATTTCAAGACCAAAGAGGGAATAGAAATAGTGGATATAGCCTAAAAAAGTTGGTGCGACATTACGTGAGACTTATCATGTCGGCAGAGCTTAGTGGATTCAGGTTGTTTGGATTTCTTGCATTTATAATTGTTTCTCCACTTGTTGCCATGATGTTCATGCTTCTTTTTTCCGGATGGATCTCGGGGATTAGAGAAGTTGCCCCTGGATGGTTGAGTCTGTTCTTTTTAGGTGTTCTGATGAATATGTTTCTTTTGGTTTATTCGGTATACTCGCTTAAGCTTCTGTCTGTGCTTTTTGCTCGCTCAACGGGTTGCCCTTCCTTTATGGTGATTAATCGAGAGCTTGATTTTGCTCATTTAAGCTTCCTTCGCGGATTGGTCTGATTCTCTGTCTTTTCCTTTGGATCTACCTCTTGAGGTGGAAAATGTAAGTCTTGACTGTCCGAGATAGCTGAGAAATACAAAAGTGGTGATGGCGATAAATTGTGAGACCAGTGGAGAAGTGAATCGCATAAAGATAACTAAAATCAGAAGATTAACCAAATAGCTGCCACTAATGATCACTGCGTACATGCCAGCAGATTGCCACCTGAGATTTTGCCGAAAGGTAAAGCGACTATGTGTAACGTAGCCAATGCTGCCCGCAATACTATAGCCAAGAAGGTTGGCCAATACTGGACTTCCCGTAAGCAGCTGTATACCAAAGATCCATATATAACCGTTTACAGTATTGAATGCACCAGTCCACAGGAATCTATGGAACTGCTTGCTTGGGAGACGCATCTCTCTATGCGGGTTGACTAACGATAAAATACTGAGCCCCTAGTGGACACCAGTAAAGAAAGGGTTCGATTGATCTGAGATTCTGGTATTTTGATGGAATAAAGCTGATATAGCGTTTTTCGGGCGCTTTCCAGCCAGATTCTTTCAAGAGATGTTTCCAAGAGTGAGCTCGTATTAATGTCACACCTTCATCAAAAGGACAATTCCTGACGATTTTCCTAGTTATCGGATTCAATGGATTATGCTCGAAGATTGCGATCATACCACTTGGAGAGCATAGACGCCTAAGGAACTCTAGTGTCTTGACGTGCGACTCGGCGGGAATATGGTGGAAAACACAGCTGACATAGATTAGGTCAAAAAAGTCTTGGAAAGTATCAGATGATAGTTGATCGACAGGGATAAAATTGATTCCATACCCGTGGTGTTCTTGCGAGGCAATTTCAAGGCTTCGAGTCGAGGGGTCGGCTGCATAAACATTCGCTTGGGGATAGACTTGGATTAGTGGTTGCAAGGAGAGGCCAACTCCGCAACCATAATCTAGGATTGTAAACGAAGACTCAGATGGCTTGCAGGCACGGGTTAAATGCTGGACTTTTTGACAGGCAAAGTAATTGGCATTATCAAGCGATTCGCCCGTACTTTCTGCCAAGATGGACTTATAGCTTTCCGAATATGAATCAAAGTATGAACTCATCATGGTTAATCTATTGTTGCCAATATAGCACTTTTGAGTTTGAGTGTCAACGCGCAGAATCAGGGGAAGAGGAGATGCGAGCGAAGATCATAATTCCTTGCCTTCCTCCATCTGGAGTTAATTCTTTGTCCTTGGTTTCTGAAGTTGAAATTGTTGACGGCGAACTCTCTAGTCTTCGCAGGTGGCGCTGGATAGATGGTGTGTAAAGATCGAAGTTGTAGAATGATTTAGCAATTTCTCGCGGTTCAAACACTATAATGTCTGAAGCTTCTATCTCATCCTTGAGTTTGTCCTTCCCCGAGACTGTTTCACCACTGATTACCTTGTATTCTTGGTGTGTTCCTGGCTTGCTGATGAGATATGTTCTCACTAGCTCCCCATGCAGTAATCTTTTTGAAGCAACAAAAATATGGGGCTTCGGAACTTGAAGCAAAGAGATGAATGTCCCCACCTGAGCAAGGGTTTGGTCAACAATGTTACGATGAAGGCTTGCTGCTTTAGAGTCTGAAATTGGATAACCATACGGCCACCAAAATGACTCAAACGGTGGGGTATTGACCATCAAAACCCCAAGTATCACAACTACAGTCAATCGTAATGCGTGAAAGCCTTTTCCATATTTCCTGGTTGCTTCGTGAAGAAGAGTTGCCAAGATTGCGGAAAAAAGAAGGGTAAGAATGATGCCAATATATGAGCCAATAAAATGACCTTTGTGAGCAGATATACTTGCCAATGCATAGTAAGGTATGCTGGCTGCAATGGCAGCCAGATATCCGTGGTAATAGCTTGTGAAACCTTGATGTTCAGGCTTGTTTCTCCAAGCAAGCCTGGCAGCAAGGAGGCATACGACAGAAATGATTAAAATCTGATTATTTAATGGGCTGGTTATGCTGCCACCGCCTGTAGTGGGCTCAAAATACCATCCAAACTTCTCTGCAAGGCCTTGATTCTTAAATGCTTCTGACCAAATTCTAGAATCGGTTACAAGCGCTCGATACACATATCTTATCGTTGGAATTAGATTAATGCAGGCAAAAGGAACTAGTGCGACGGCGCTTGCAATAAGAGATGTGTAGATTTCTTTGTTACTGGCTTTTTCTATGAATCTTCCAAAAAGTCTCCAGCACAACCAAGTCAAGATTGTCGATGAAATGCCAGTCGCAATAATGGGAATGAAAGTTGTTGGTTTTGCGTAGAGTGCCGCGATTGTTAGTAATGGGCCGATGAATAATGGAGAATTGCCACGAAAGATTCTTTGCGTAAAAAGTATAGTTCCGCTGGCCAAAAGTAACGCGCATGGTAAATCAGGCCTATACTCTGTGATCAGTCCACCTGTCCAGGAAAAGCAGAAGGTTACAAGTGTTGCAATGATGATAGTGATAAAGTCTCTTTGGCCTCGGAAGATCAAGGAATAGAGGCAGGGTATTAGCGAGAGCATGAATAGCCCAAGCAACTTATTAGGCAAATAAAATCCAGACCAGTCTCCAGAGCCAACTAAGTATTGTGGAGCCGAGGTTAAATAGGCTGTTGTTGCAAATATGTTTAAAATTGGAGAATGGTGATGACGAAACAACTCTGTTAAAATTGTTTGGAGCGAGCTGTCTTCTCGGATTCTGTTCGCAGTGCTTACACCTTCTGCAAAATATGCAATGTCATCCGGTATTGGCGGCACGGAGAACCTTCCCTGAGTCGTGGAAAAATGAACCGATAAGAGATATTTTGTCAGCACAGCGAGAGCGATGATTGCAATCAAAAAGGTGGCTTTTGATCTGAATCGGATGTGCAAGGATGACATGGAGATGCGATAATCTTTGAATGCAGATCAGCTTGCGTAAGCTAAAGTTGGGTGGAGCGGAATCTTGAAGCGAAGACTGGCTTGGGTCGAACACGCTATTTTTTGCCACAACAATGCTGGACAAGCCTAAATTCTTGAGATTGTACAAAGCTCCTGGAAACTCTTGCCCTGATCTTGTTCTCCTTCGATAGTGCTAATGTCGATCCAGGGCAGTACTGATAGTCTTGGATATTGCTTGACCGCCGAGAATCCCGCCACTCTCATGAACTCATTCTGAAACTCGAATTCCATGTCCTTTTCTGTTTTTCCATATCTCCTCATGATTTCCTGTGATGCCTCTGCATGGCCTCTGCCGGGCTCAACCGTGACGAGCACGCCACCTGGAACAAGCGAGCTATAAATAGACTTAATCACAGCTCCGGGGGCGTCTGCGTGATGCAGCGCCTCATGGATTACAGTATATTCAAATTCGCCGATATCAAGCCCAAGCTCATAATCGGTAACCCAGAAATCGACAGATGAGGTATCCTTGCAAAGTTGCTTTGCAAGATTAATCATGTCAGGCGAGATGTCAATCCCGACAACATTGTATCCATAAAGCGCGAACATCTTTGATGTCCACCCAGAGCCAGCCCCAACATCCAAAAGGCGCAATGGAGGGGCTGGCAGGAGTTTCAGGATCTGGGATATGTCCATTAGGTATTGGGCTCGCTCTGGATCAGAGTAAGACTTCTTGATATGGTAAGCCTCTGCATCTTGAATGCTGATATTGTGTACGGCGGCCAGCGTTGACAAATAGTTGACTTCGTCGAGCTTTCCCATGGCAAGACTATTAGAATTAGAGTGCAATTTGAATTTAGCATGAATCTCGTCTTGGTTCAATCTGCTTTGGTGCTTGATGGGGGCATCGCTGTCGCTTGTGACGGATAGGTATGAGACTTCATTTCCGTTTTGGCGGGAAACTCTCTAGGTGCTTGAATTGCAATGAATGACTTGCAATCTCTACTCATCACTTCTTCTAGAGATCTTTAGGGGGCGTCTGGTGGTTTCTGGCATCTCCACCGTATGGTTTGCGTCTGAGTAGTTGTTGACAGCAATGGGCAATCTTGTGCTCGGGTGCCAAGATTGTCGGCTCTGGTTCGTTGCATCGGCCGAGCAGGCTACTTCTGCTTGCTTTTGGTAGAGGGCCATGAAATAACCAAAGGCATTGTTAATGAGTGTGTTAGTCTTGTGATGTACTGATCGAGTTTTGAGGTCGGAAGTGACTGTTGCTTTATGCCTTTGCCGTGGATGATCAATGCAGTTGATTCGGTTCTCATTTGCGTTTCGATCGTGGCCTTGATGATATGTTTCGAATCGACCCATGGTGGGGTGTCTGTGTATGCCTTATTTGTGTGGGTGGCCAGGCTGGATGTGTCATGACTTCGCCCATAAAATGCGCTGGCGGGATCGACAAAAAGATGTGAAGATCTCTATTCTTGCTGCTCCAGTTAAGAAGGCATGGGGTTGGCTAATTGCAAAATGCTATTGATCTGTCAACTTCCACTGGCCTTGAATGAGGTTTGTTGTTCTCACTTGGAGTGGTCGTGCCTTTTGGCTTTGGACTGATTAGACTCGACATCTTTTGCTTTGGTTTTGGGCGCTAATGATGTAGTGAATCTATGGCGAAGTGTATTGTCTTAATTGGTGAGCCAGTCTGAATGCAAGTGCGCAGCGATTTCACTCGCAAGCCAAGTCATTCATGCCACAAGCTTGGGGCTCTCCGCGTTGGACATTGATTTACCTCAGTTTCCAGAATATTGCTGAGGCATTGGCTGAGGATATCCTAGGATGGAGCAAGCTGCTTCAATCGTCTCCGGCGTAAAAGCGGCACGCCTCTGGTTTGCACTCCCCGCTGTTTTCCTCTCGCGGCCCGTGCGCCAGGGCTTTTGCAACGAAATGTCTCCGCATGGATTCGTGAGTTCATTCCCCCCTCTCCAGCATATTTGGGTAGACCTCACTCCAATGCTTCCGGGAGGGGCAAATGGAGGCGCGAAGCCGTTTATTCTTACTCTCCTCTCGGGGCTGGCTGCGGGACAACCATCCGTCTTCTTCCATGCGACATGCCAGGAAGCGGTTCTCGAGGAATTGCAGGGTCTGGCGAGGCCTAATCTGCACTTCACCACTGAACTCCCATCTGTGGCTGCAGGCCGCTGGATGGGCTCCCGCAGGCTGGCGCGAGTGGGTCGGCGCTGGCGTAGGAGGCTAAACGCTCAGGCTGTTGGATACTCCGCGGAATCACAACCAAACCGAGGGGAGGGGATTCAGCTGCTGTTCTGCCCTTTTGGAGCTCCTCTGCTGCATCGGCCAGGCCTCACCACAGTGTCCACCTTCTACGATCTGCAGGTGCAGGCTTATCCCGATTTCTTTCCTGCTGCTGCTCGCGAGGAGAGGCTGGACCACTTTCGTCAGATGCTGGCTAAAGCGAGCAGGATTGCTGCGATCTCCCATTTTTCCCGGGAGGAGGCGGTGGCTGCTGGAGGGGATCCAGGCCGCATCCGCGCCATTCCGATCCGCATGGCCCGCAGTCGAAAGGGAGAGTTGATGGATCACCCTCCCCTCAACCTGGAGAAGAATCGATTCTTTTTGTATCCAGCGAACCTTTGGCGACACAAGAATCATGAACTACTCCTGAGTGCTTTCGCCATGGCCCGCCATCAAGGCCTTTCCCACTCGCTGACGTTGGTCTGCACAGGTGATGGGGTCAACCGCCTTGGGGAATTGCGGCAATTGGCGGAGCGGCTGGGACTCGGGCAATCCGTACTGTTACCTGGTTTCCTCAGCGACGCCGATCTCGAGGGCCTTTACCAGCATGCACTCGCCGTGGTGTTCCCTTCCCTCTATGAAGGGTTTGGCATGCCTGTTCTGGAAGCGATGGCAAGGGGGCTGCCCGTGGCCTGCAGCAGCACCACGGCTTTAGGGGAGGTGGCAGGCGATGCCGCTCTTTGCTTCCATCCGGGACACCCTCAGCAGATCGCCGATGCCCTGCGTCGTTTGGCCGATGATCCTGGCCTGTGTCAGAAGCTGATCCTTCGCGGCCAACGGCAGGCAGAGGACTATGCCCGAACCGATGTGATGGTGGAACAGTATTGGCAGCTGCTGGAAGAGGCCCATGCTGGGGGGGCGGTGGCCTGACGGAGCTGTCACGGCGCAAAATGACCAATGCTGCATCTTCCTAT
Source organism: Prochlorococcaceae cyanobacterium (assembly GCA_049242845.1). Taxonomy (GTDB): domain Bacteria; phylum Cyanobacteriota; class Cyanobacteriia; order PCC-6307; family Cyanobiaceae; genus CBW1002. The sequence continues at coordinate 9,033 of JBMLOS010000067.1, read as the reverse complement.
GACCCCTTCCATCCGCATCAGCGTTGTGACCCCCTCGTACAACCAGGGGGGCTTCCTTGGTCGAACGCTGACCAGCGTGACTCAGCAGAGCCATCCGGCCCATGAGCACCTGGTCTTTGATGGTGGCAGCACGGACGAAACCCTCAAGGTATTGAAGACGGCGGGTGACGGCGTGCGCTGGGTGTCCCGGCCGGATGGAGGTCAGGCTGATGCGGTGAACCAGGGCCTTCAGGCTGCCAGCGGGGATGTGATCGCCTGGATCAACTCCGACGATCTTTACTATCCCGATGCCTTTGCCAAAGTAGCTGCGGCCTTCGCCGCCGATCCAGAGCTCGATGTACTTTATGGAGCGGCTGATCACATCGATGTGGAAGATCAGCCTTTTGAGGCTTATCCCACCACATTCTGGGATCCAGAGCTTCTGCGTCATACATGTTTTATCTGCCAGCCTGCACTCTTCTTTCGCCGCCGGGTCATCGAAAAGGTGGGGCTCCTGGATCCGGGCCTGCGCTACTGCATGGACTACAACTACTGGCTTCGCCTGGCCGATGCAGGTTGTCGGTTTTCTTACCTCCCAGAGAGGCTTGCTGGATCTCGGTTGTATGCCGACAACAAGACGCTCAGTGACAGGCCGGCCGTGCACCGTGAGATCGCTGAGATGTTCCGGACTCTCTACGGCAGTGTCCCTTTGCGCTGGGTCTTCGCCTACGCCCACCACAGCACCGCCGCTCGGATCGATCGCGATATCCACCCGCTGCGCTTCAAGACTGTTCTCTATCTGGAAACCATGCGAAGCCAGTGGCGCTGGAACCACCGGGTAGGCCTCACTGCCCTGCGGGAACTGCGCCGGGCAAGCCGCCGCCACGCCTTGGAACAAGACGCTCAGGGAGGGGAAGCCACCACCTCTTCGTAGAGATCAAGCAGCTGGCGGGTGCTGACTTGCCAGTCGAAGGCTCCGGCTCGCTTTCTGGCTGCCTTGGCGAGATTGTCGCGGTGTTGCGGGTCCTGGACGATTCCCTCAAGAGCCTGCACCCACCCCTCCCGGTCCCCCGGATCCAGCAGCACCCCAGCATCCGCCACGATCTCCGGCAGCGAGGTGCTGCTGGAGCAGATCACCGGTGCCCCCAGGCCCATGCCCTCCAGCACCGGCAGACCGAAGCCCTCGTAGTGGCTGGGGTAGAGTTTCACCAGGCAGTGCCGGTAGAGCCAGATCAGCTCCCGATCGCTCACATAGCCCAGCAGGTGAATGTCCGAGCTCCAGGGCGATGCCGCCAGCTCCTGTTCGAATCCCTCCATCAGCCAGCCCTTGCCCCCGGCCAGCACCAGCGGAATCGGAGCGCCGCCGCGTTCTCGGAAGCGGTTGTAGACCTCCACCAGGAAGCGCTGGTTCTTGCGTGGCTCAATCGTGCCTGTGGAGAGAATGAAGGGCGTTCCCGTGTGGAACATCTCGGCCTTCGGTTGGCTTTCCTCCTGATCGAACCCTGGCTGCCCAAAGCGGGATGCTGGATGGATCACCCGCACCCGCGCCTCGTCGACATGGGGGAAATGACGTAGGAACGCGTCTCTTGAGGCCTCAGAAATTGCCACAAGCCAGTCGGCGTACTGGGAGGCCCGCAGCACTCCTTGGAAGCAGCCGAGCCGGTTCTTCTCCGTGGTCCACTCCGGGTGATCCGCGAAGCTCATGTCGTACAGCGTGTAGATCAACCTGCTGCGCAGAGCCCAGGGCGGGCACCAGAAGTTGTTGGCGTGGACCAGGTCCACGCTCTCCAGCTGGGCCGTCGCGCGGTCCCGGTTCTGCCAGAAGGCCTCTGCTTCACGACGCCGCAGCAGCCGTGGGCCGTAGGCCACGCCATTCCTGCGATGGGGGAAGGCCGCCGCCTGGGTGGGGTCGTGAAAGAAGTCCCCGAAGCTGGTGAACAGAGTGAAGTGGTGGCCGGAATCCGCAGCCAGCAGCCCATCGATCAGGGCGGCGGCATAGAAACCACAGCCGGCCTTGCGGGGTCCTGTCTGGCTCACATCGAAGCCGATTCTCAATGCCCCCGCTCCTCCTTCCGCGAGCTGATCTGGAGCAAGGGTATCCGAGTCGCCGGTGGCACCAGCCGCTGCCGCAGTTTGGCCAGGTAGCGGCGCCAGCCCGGGGCCTGGATGCCGAGTTCCCGGTTGATCGCCGCCAGCTGCTGCCGCCCCTGCAGGATCGCCCGCCAGTTTCCCGTGGCGCCCCCCTCCGCCATGGCCACCAGGGGATCGGTGCAGATCTGCACTCTCGGGGCCATCCCGGGGCGCAGCAGCAGCGACTGCATCAGCTTGTAGTCGGCCGAGAGGGCGTAGCGCTCATCGAAGCCCTCGGCCCGGTAGAGGGCGGTTTCCGCCACGAAGCCCGGGTGGGGGTAGTGCAGGCCCCGCAGCAGCTGCAGCCGCCAGCGCCCTGGATCGTCCGGCAGGGGCGGCACGATCCACTGGCTGCGCAGCCTGCGCTCCGGCCTGCGGAAGTAGGCGATCGAGGCGAGCAGCACGGCGGCGCCCTGCCGCTTCCCTTCCACCAGGAAGCGTGCCCAGGCCTGGGGATCGAGCAGTAGGTCGTCGGCGTTGAGCACCTGGGTGTAATGGCCCCGCGCCGCCGCCAGGCCCGCGTTCATGGCGCCGTAGGGTCCGCCCCCCACGCCCTCGATCCAGCGGCAGAAGGCATGGGCGGCCCTGTGCGTTGCCACCAGCTCCGCCGTGCCGTCCGTGGATCCGCCGTCGAGGATGAGATGGTCGAGATCCTGCCCCCAGCGCTGCAGTTCCGCCCGGGCTGCGGCCACGCTCGCGAGGGTGTCGGGCAGGGTGCCGGCGGCGTTGAGGCAGGGGCTGATGACCGTGACCAGTGGGACCATGGGCGCCGAGGGGGGCTCCGGGCAGCCGGCAGACTGAAGCATGGCCTCCCGCCCCCCCCTGCGTACTCCTCCCCCGGCCGGGAGCCCCTCGATCGGCAGCCCCACGATCGGCGGCTTCTCGATTGGATTCGACGATCAGATCTTCCGCCGGCAGAGGCGTGGCGGGATCAGCCGCTACTTCCGGGAGCTCGCCGCCGCCCTGGAGGGGGCAGGCGCCCAGGTGCGGCGGGCCGGCCGGGAGGGCCGCGTCTGGCCGGGCCGGCCGCACTGGCGGCAGGCCGAGGTGGTACATGCCACCTATTACGGCGGCAGGCCCTACTGGCTCGGCAGCGGCCAGAGGCTGGTGAGCAGCCTCTTCGACATGACGCCCGAGCGCCATCCCGAGCACTTCTTCCTGCCCGCCCTGCGTTCCCCCCACGCCCGCAAGGCGGACTGGCTGGGGGCCTCGGACCTGATCCTGAGCATCAGCGCCGCCAGCGCCGACGACCTCGCTTTCTTTCAGCCCCGCATCCACACGCCGGTGCGGGTGATTCACCTCGCCACGGACCTCGACCGGATCGCCCCCCGCGCAGTGCCGGGCCTGGAGCAGCGCCCCTTCTGGCTGATGGTGGGCAAGCGGCACGCCTACAAGAACGGCCTCACCCTGCTGCGGGCCCTGGCCCTGCTGCAGCGGCAGCCTCGCCGGGAGCTCCCCCTGCTGGTGTTCGCCGGTGGCGGAGCCCTGCGCCCCGCGGAGCGGCGCTGGATCGCTGCTCTGGGCCTGGAGCAGGCCGTGCGGCAGATCCCGGCGGAGGATCCCGATCTGGCCTGGCTCTATCGGCACGCCGAGGCCGTACTGGTGCCCTCCCTGGCGGAGGGGTTCTCTCTGCCCCTGATCGAGGCCCTGGCCTGCGACACCCCCGTGGTTGCCTCCGATCTGGAGGTGCACCGCGAGGTGGGCCGCTCCTTCGCCAGCCTGCTGCCGGCCCTCAACGCCGAAGCCTGGGCCGAGTGGCTCGCCGAAGGTGCCGGCCGCTCGGCGGAGCGCCCCCGCCAGCGGCTCGGCGACGGAGCCTACGAACAGCTGCGGCGGCATTTCGGCACGGCTCGTCTGCTGCGGGAGCATCTGGCGGCCTATGGGGATCTGCGCTCCGGCGCGGATCCGATCCCCCTGGCCGGGAGGATCAGGGCTGGGGCGTCGCCTGGGCCTGGCTGACCAGGGCCTCGATCACGCCGTCCACATCGCACTGGGCGCGCCAGCCGTGCCGTTGCAGCATCGGCAGCGGATCCCCCACGCTGCGCAGGATCTCGGAGGGACGCCTGAGGCTGGCCACCAGATCCACATGGTCGTGCCAGTCGAGCTCGAGCTCGCGGAACACCCGGGCCACGAAGTACTCCAGGGTCTCCATCCGACCGGTGCAGATCACCTGATCCTCGAGCGGATCGGCCCGCAGGATCAGTTGCATCGCCTCGATGTACTCCTCCGCCCAGCCCCAGTCGCGGGCCATCGAGAGGTCGCCCAGCTGGAGGCGGAAGCCCGGCTCCCGGCGGCAGCGCAGGGCCCCATCCACGATCTTGCGGGTCACGAAGGTGGAGGAGCGGTAGGGAGATTCGTGGTTGAACAGGATGCCGGTGACGCAGCGCAGGCCATAGGCCTGGCGGTAGACCTGCACGGTGTTGAAGCTGGCGTCCTTGGCGATGGCGTATGGGCTCAGGGGCTGCCGGGGACTGCCCACATCGGCCGGCCGCGGGGTGTTGCCGAAGATCTCACTGCTGCCGGCGAAGTAGAGGCGCCCGCCGTAGCCGGCGAAACGGGCCACTTCGAGCAGGTTGATCGTGCCGTTGATGATGCTGTTGAACGTGTCCACCGGCTGGCGGAAGGAGAGCCCCACCGACGACTGCGCCGCGAGGTTGTAGATCTCCTCCGGCTGGTGGCGGCTGATCAACTCCAGGATCTCACGGAAATCACACAGATAGGCAGTGGTCAGTTCCACGGAACCGTCGATCCCTAGCTGCCGGTGGGTGACGAGGTTGGGATTGCTGGAGCGGGAGACACCAACCACCTGCGCTCCCTGACGCAGGAGGGAACGGCAGAGCAGGGAGCCGTCCTGGCCGGTGCACCCGAATACCAGGGCTTTCATCTCAGCGTCCTCCTGCCTTGAGCACGATCTTGATCGTTTTCAGCAGGATCAGCAGGTCCAGGGCTGTGCTCCAATTGTGAAGGTAGTAGAGGTCATAGCTCAGCTTCAGTTCGGCCTCCTCGAGGCTGGCCGCGTAGGGCGCCGACACCTGGGCCCAGCCGCTCAGCCCCGGCCGCACCCAGTGCCGCTTGCGGTAGTGGGGGATGTGGGCTTCGAGGTCGGCCTCGAACTCGGGCCGCTCCGGCCGCGGGCCGATCAGGCTCATGTCACCGCTGAGCACGTTCAGCAGCTGCGGCAGCTCATCCAGCCGCACCCGCCGCAGGAACTGCCCCACCCGGGTGATGCGGTGGTCGCCCGGCACGGTCCAGCGGGCGGGGGCATCAGGATCGGAGCAGGTCATGGTGCGCAGTTTCAGCAGCCGGAAGGTGCGCCCCATCCAGCCGCTGCGCTCCTGCACGTAGAACACGGGGCCCCGGTCCTCCAGCCAGATCAGCAAGGCTGCCATAAGGATCAGGGGCAGGCTGAGCAGCAGCAGCAGGGCGGCCACCACCACATCGGCGGTGCGCTTCAGCTGGCGCTGCACGCTGAAGGTGTCCGACCAGGGGATGTCCGCCAGGGAGAGCCAGTCACCCGGCAGCAGGGCGGGGGGCAGCCTCTCCAGTTCCCGCTCCGCCAGCTCGATCACGGTGGTGATCGGCACGCCGCGGCTCTCGAGGCTCTGCAGCTGCTGCTCCTGGTCCGGTGCCAGGCGCAGGTCGCTGCCGAGCACCACGCCGCCGGGGGGGAAGGCATGCCCCGCGGGGGAGAGCACCCTCGGCGTGATCGCGAAGGGAGTGCGCTGCCATTCCCGCAGGATTGTGGGTGCCTCCTGGGGAGAGGCCATCAGGCCCCATTCCTGCTGGGGCGCCCGGCGGCCGAGGCGGCGCAGGCCGAGGCGCACCAGCAGGCCCCAGAGACTCAGGGAGCCCACCAGATACAACTGCGTGCTGCGGTGGCTGAGGTAGATCCAGGGCGGCAGGTTGAAGCCCCAGTCCACCAGGGCCACCAGCAGAAGAATGGCCACGGCCGTGATGCCGAGCCGCAGCAGCACCAGCCGCAGCCGCAGCCAGGGCCAGCGCAGCACCGTGTAGGTGCCGAACAGCCAGCCCAGGAGCAGATAGAGAAAACCGAAGGCGATCAGCCAGCCCGGTTGAGTCAGCAGGCGGCTGCCGCGGAGATGGTCGAGGAGCGCAGCCAGCAGCAGGCAGGCGCTCAGGTCAAGCCCGGCGCAGAGAAAGAGGAGACGTCGCGGCTGGCGCCAGGGCAATCGAGGGGTGTGGCTGGAGAAAACCTAAGGGGCAGGGCCGGCCGAAACGGCATCGGGTCGGCGGCTGGCGGGTCGGCACACCCGCGGAGCCGGCGCCGCCGGCGTTCTCAGGCGGCGGGCAGGGCCGCCATCAGGCTGCCCATCTCCAGGGCCTGCAGGCCATAGCTCCAGCCGAGGTTGCTCTTGATGCCGGCACGCTCGAGGGCCTGCTGCAGGGTGTCGGTGGTGAGCACCCCGAAGATCACAGGGATGCCGGTGTCGCGGGCCACGGCGGCCACGCCCTTGCTCACCTCTGCCACCACCACATCGAAGTGGGGGGTGTCGCCGCGGATCACGGCCCCGAGGGTGATCACCACCTGGTAGCGGCCGCTGGCGGCCAGACGCTGGGCCACCAGGGGAATCTCGAAGCTGCCGGGCACCCAGGCCACATCCAGCTGGGCACTGCCTTCGCCCACGTCGATGCCGTGGCGGGAGAGGCAGTCGAGACAGCCGCTCAGCAGCTTGCCGGTGACCAGATCATTGAAGCGGGCCACCACTACGGCGATGCGGAGGCGGGCGGCGTCGGTGAAACGACCTTCGAAGACGGCCAAAGGGGTCAGACCACGAAATAGCTCATGCCCCAGTTGAGCAGCACCAGGGCCACCCAGGCGATGCCGCCGAGGAGGATCAGGCGGTTGGAGCGGCCGCTGTCGTCGCTGCTGGCGTAGAGCACGGGCACCGCCACCACCAGCGCGAACGACAGCACCACCAGGGCCAGAACGGTGAGCGTGTTGAGGATCTGCATGGCTGGGGCAACGGGGATGGCCGCTGCGGCATCCGGAGGGGGCCGGCGGTCAGTTTCGGGATTCTCACACGACGATTCCGGCCGCCAAGGCTCCGGCGGCGCGATCCTTCACAAGTTGTCGGCTGGGGCCGGCAGGCCCCCCTACGATCAGCCGCTGTACGAACGGCGGACGTGGCCGCGGGAGCCGAGCAGCAGCTGTCCCTGGTGGAGAGCCTCGGCCTGCAGGGCGATCTGTTTGCGGCACCGGCTGACCCTTCGGCCGCCGAACCCGCCCAGGGGCCGGCCTCCCGCTCCGCCGGCAGCAGCGCGCCGCCACCCACGGAGGGGCCCGACGACGACGCCCTGGCGGCCGATGCCGCCGCCCGCCCCCGGCCCCATTCCGGCAGGCCCCAGGGCCCCGGGCCCTCCCTGGCCGAGCTGCCCGCGGATCTCCCCGAGGCCGGCTCCGAGCCCCCGCCAGAAGCCCCGGCCGAACCCGAACCCGACCACGACCTGCCCCGCTGGCATCACCACGGCCTGGTGGATCCGCAGCAGCTCACGCCGATGCTGCGCCACTACGTGGAGCTCAAGCAGGCCCAGCCGGAGCGGGTGCTGCTCTACCGGCTCGGCGATTTCTTCGAATGCTTCTTCGAGGACGCGATCACCGTGTCCCGTCTGCTGGAGCTCACGCTCACGGGCAAGGAGGCGGGCAAGGCGATCGGACGGGTGCCGATGGCGGGCATCCCCCACCACGCCGCCGAGCGCTACTGCGGCGAACTCGTGCGCCGCGGCTTCTGCGTGGCCCTGTGCGACCAGCTGGAGACCACCCCCTCCAAGGGCGCCCTGCTCCGGCGGGACATCACCCGGGTGCTCACCCCCGGCACGGTGCTGGAGGAGGGCATGCTCAGCGCCCGCCGCAACAACTGGCTGGCGGCGGTGGTGCTGCAGGGGGGGCGCTGGGGGCTGGCCCTGGCGGATGTGAGCACCGGCGAATTCCGGCTCACCGAGCGCCAGGGCAGCGACCGGCTCCATCAGGAACTGCTGCAGCAGGAGGCGGCCGAGGTGCTCTGGGCCGGCGAGCCGGATCCCTCCTGGTGTCCCGGGGAGCTGCGGCTCACCCTGCAGCCGCGCACCCCCTTCGAGACCCCGGAGGCGCGGGCCCTGCTGCAGCGCCGCTTCCGCCTCGCCAGCCTCGATGGCCTCGGCCTGGGGGAGGCTCCCCTGGCCCTGCGGGCCGCCGGCGGCCTGCTCGCCTACCTCGAAACCACCGAAACCGGCCGTCTGGTGCCGCTCGAGCTGCCCCGCCTCTGGCATGCGGGCGATCAGCTCGTGCTCGATGCCCAGACCCGCCGCAACCTCGAACTCACCCGCACCCAGCTGGGGGGCAGCCAGCACGGTTCGCTGCTCTGGGCGCTCGATCGCACCATGACCGCCATGGGCGGCCGCTGCCTGCGCCGCTGGATCGAGGCGCCCCTGGTGGATCGCGCTGCGATCACCGCCCGCCAGGACGGGGTGGGGGAACTGGTGGCCAGCCGTCCGCTGCGCCTGGCCCTGCGGCGTCTGCTGCGGCCGATGGGGGACCTGGAGCGGCTGGCGGGCCGGGCCGGTGCCGGCACCGCCTCCGCCCGCGACCTGGTGGCCCTGGCCGATGGCCTCGAGCGCCTGCCCCTGCTGGCGGGGCTGCTGGCCGGGGCCGGCAGTCCGCCCCTGACGGCCCTGCAGTGTTCCTGGCCGGAGCTGGGGGAGCTGGCGGCCGTGGTGCGGCACACCCTGGTGGACGATCCGCCCCTGGCCCTCAGCGAAGGTGGCCTGATCCACGACGGCGTCGATGCCCGCCTCGACGGCCTGCGCAACCAGCTCGATGACCAGGAGGCCTGGCTGGAGCAGCAGGAACGCCAGGAGCGCCAGGCGAGCGGCAACCCCAACCTGCGGCTGCAGTACCACCGCACCTTCGGCTATTTCCTGGCGGTG
>JBMLOS010000066.1:0-7554 GCA_049242845.1 Prochlorococcaceae cyanobacterium | reverse complement strand
GAGAAGCCCATGTCGGTGGGGGTGTTGGCGTTGAGGGCGAGCAGTTCACACATGGCTGGTTCAGCGGGTTTTGGCGAACAGGCGATCCCAGATGCCGCCATCGCCGAAGAATTCCTTGTTCACCTGGCTCCAGCCGCCGAAGTCCTGCACGGAGAAGAACTGCTTCACGGGTGCAAAGCGGTCCTTCACGCGTGCCCAGACCGTGGGGCTGGTGGGACGGAAGCCCTCCTCGGCAAAGATGGCCTGGGCCTCGTCGGAGAAGAGGTAGGAGGCCAGGGCCTCGGCTGCCTCGCGGCTGCCCTTGCGGTCCACGTTCTTGTCCACCACCGCCACGGGGCCTTCGATGCGGATGTTCCGCTCCGGCACCACGAAGGGATCCTTGAGGTCACCCGTTCTGGTGGCGAGGATGGCCTCATTTTCGTAGTTGAGCAGCACGTCGCCCTGGTCGCGCTTGAGGAACACATCCGAGGCTTCCCGTGCGTCCTTGGGCAGATTTTCCACGTTCTTGTAGACGCTGGTCACGAAGGCCTCCGCCTGCTGGGGCGTGCCACCGCTCTGGGTGATGGATCCCCACAGACCCAGGAAGTTCCAGCGGGCCCCCCCTGAGGTCTTGGGGTTGGCCGTGACAACCGTGACACCGGGCTTGTTGAGGTCGCTCCAGGTGGCGATGCGCTTGGGGTTGCCGGGGCGGGTGAGGAAGGCCACGGCGGAGTGGGTGATGATGCTGCTGTTGGGCAGCTCCTTCTCCCAGCCGGGCTCGATCAGCCCGGCCTCCTCCAGCTTGAGCACATCGGCGGAGAGGGCGAGGGTCACCACATCGGCGTCGAGTCCGTCGATCACCGCCCGGGTCTGGCTGCCGGAGCCTCCATAGCTGGTCTTGATCTCCAGCTCCTGGCCGGTCTTCTGCTTCCACTGCTTCACAAATTCGGGAAGGATGCGGCTGTAGGCGCCTTTGGTGACGGCATAGCTCACCAGCAGCAGCTGCTGGCGCTCGCCCGATCCTTGCCCCTGCGGAGCGGAAGACGGACTGCCGCAGCCCGCCAGCAGCGCCAGCGAGCCGGCGGCAAGGAGGGCGGGAAGGCGTCGGGACAGCATTGGCACGTAATCCGGTCGGGAACTGCCCATTAAGGTAACACGGTTCTCCCATGGGAAATGCGCAGAGAAAAGCCCCGGTTGGGAGGGCCGGGGCTGGGTGTGCGTGAGGGGATGGGTTCTGGCGGGCCAGCGGGCCTCAGCGGGCCTTGGCAAAGATCTGATCCCAGATGCCGCCGCTGCCGAAGAACTTCCGCTCCACCGCGCCCCAGCCGCCAAAGTCGCCCACCTTGAAAAAGCTCACGCCGGGAAACTTGCCCCTGGCGTAGGCCTTGCCTTCCGGCGTCACCGGCCGGAACCCGTTATCGACAAAGATCCTCTGGGCCTGGGGGGTGTACAGGAACTTGACGAAGGCCTCAGCCACCCTGCGGCTGCCGCGCCGGTCGACCACCTTGTCGACCACCGTGACGGGCTGCTCGGTGAGCACGTTCGGGCTCAGCAGTTTGTAGGGCGTGGTCCACTCCCCTTTCCGCTTGGCCAGGATCGCTTCTGTTTCCCAGTTGAGCAGCACGTCGCCCTGCTGGCGCTTAATGAAGAAATCGGTGGCCTCGCGGGCATCCTTGGGCAGCACGTCGGCGTTGCGGTAGACGCCGGTGATGAAGCTGCGAGCCTGGGCTTCCGATACGCCGCTGCGGGTCACGGAACCCCAGAGGGCGAGGAAGTTCCAGCGGGCACCGCCGGAGGTCTTGGGATTGGCCGTCACCACATCCACGTTCTTGTTGTCGAGGTCTCGCCAGCTGTTGATCTTCTTGGGGTTGCCCGGCCGCACGAAGGCAACCACGGTGGAGTTGATCGGGGTGGAGTTGTAGGGGTTCTCCCGCTCCCAGCCCGGCCGGATCAGGCCGGCCTGCTGGATCTTGCTCACGTCGGCGGCCATCGCCAGGCTCACCACATCCGCTTCCAGGCCATCGATCACGGCGCGGGTCTGCGAGCCGGAACCGCCATAGCTGCCCTTGAAGGTCACGGTCTGGCCGGTTTTCCTTTTCCAGTCCGCCGCGAACAGCCGGAAGATCTGGTCGTAGGCGCTCTTGGTGACCGCGTAGGACACCAGGGTGAGGGTCTGGGGTTTCGCGGACTGCTGGGCCTGGACCTGGGGGCCGTTGAGCGGGGCCGCTGCCGCCACGGCCAGGGACAGGGCCGCGATGCCCGTGAGCAGCAGCTGGGGACGGCGGGGCCGGGCCAGAAGCGAATCTTGAACCACGGTTTGTCGATCGGGAACTGCCAGAACCTATGGCGAGCGCGGCGGCGCGGGGTGTGCCGTGAGGCACCCGCCCCTGTGGCGGTATTCCCGACCTGCAAACCGTTGTTTGCCTGCCAGACTGAGGGCCCTTCTTCCCTCGGTGGCGATGTCCTTCAGTGCCAAGACGGAATACGGACTGGTGGCACTGATCGAGCTGGCCGCGGCCCACGCCACCGGGGAGCGGATGCAGACCGGAGAGATCTGCCGCCGCCACGGCATGCCGGAGCGCTACCTCGAGCAGATGCTCACTGCTTTGCGCAAATCTGGGTACCTGGTGAGCGTGCGTGGCCCCAAGGGGGGATACCAGCTCACGCGATCCCCCGAGCTGATCACGGTCGCCGAAGTGGAGGAGTGCCTGGAGGGTGACGCGCGCACCGAGCGCCAGGGGGATCGCGGCAGCGCCGAGTTCAAGGTGCTCGATCGGCTGTCCAGGCGTGCCGAGCGGGCCCGGAGGGCGGTTCTGCAGGACATCACGCTGGCCCAGCTGCTGCTGGAGCGGGACGGCCTGCTGCAGCCCACCCCCATGTTCTACATCTGAGATCCCGATCGGAGTCTCCCGAGTCGCTCTCCTTGTGCCTTGAAATACCGGTATGCCCATCGGGAATGGGGCATACTCCCGTTCAGTTGCTTGCCGGCCATGGCCTGGCGTCTGCGAATGCGTTGCCCCTTCTCCCTCTGCCGTCTTCGTTGCCCCACGCACCATCCGCCCCGACGCTCGCCGAAGCCATGACCTCCTCTCTCTCTCAGCGGCCCTTGCAGCTCACGCTTCATCCCCAGGACGTTCTCCCGAAAGGGATGAGCTGGCGGCTGCACGAGGGATACGTGCGCTCAGCCACCTGGAATCCGGACGGGGAAAACATCACGCTCGGGCTCTGGGGGCCGGGTGATGTGATCACCTCGGAGGATCCGGTGCTCCATCCCCTGGAGCTCCAGTGCCTCACCACCGTGGTGGTGGAGTATGTGGAGCTCGATCCTGCGGATCAACTGCTCCATCTGCAGCGGGAGCGGCGGATGCTGGCGGAGCTCTACGCCATCCTCCGGATCCGCTCGGGAGACCGCCGTCTGCTGGCCCTGCTGCACTGGATCGGCCGCTCCTTTGGCCAGGTGAACAGCCATGGCTGCCGCCTGTCGCTCAGTGAGCTCAACCTCACGCACCGTGCCCTGGCCGACCTCTGCGGACTGACGCGGGTGACGGTGACCAAGCTGCTGAGCCGCTTTCGCGCCGAAGGCCGCCTGGTGGCCGTGGGGGACAGCGATCTCCTGCTCCCGAGCCGGCCATGACTCCCCTCGCTCCTCCCTGGTGCCTCCACTGGGGAAAAGATGGAGAACTGGCGCCGAGTGACCGCCAGGCGCTGCTGCAGTGTCTCCAGCGGCAGGACGGCCAATGGGCGCGGCTGATGCTGACCCAGGCCATGCATGGGGCAGGCCCCGGGGCAGGTCCGCAGGTCTTGCCGGAACATTCCGTCTTCCCACTCTGATGTTCTGCCCTCCCGGTACAGACCGGGAGGGCTTCTTGTTGTTCTCCCTTGCTGTCATGAGCCCGATTCACGCTGACAACACCCTCAGCTTCGGCCGCACTCCGCTGGTGCAGCTCAACCGCATCACGGCCGGTTGCGGAGCACGGGTGCTGGCCAAAATCGAGGGCCGCAATCCCGCCTATTCGGTGAAATGTCGCATCGGTGCGGCGATGGTGGCCCAGGCGGAGCGGGATGGTCTGCTGGATGGAGGCCGGGAGCTGATCGAGCCCACCAGCGGCAACACCGGCATTGCCCTGGCCTTTGTGGCGGCAGCCAAGGGGATCCCGCTGACCCTGGCCATGCCGGAAACGATGAGCCTGGAGCGCCGCAAGTTGCTCACGGCCTATGGAGCCCGGCTCGTGCTCACCGAAGGCACGCTGGGCATGGCAGGGGCGATTGCCACCGCCCAGGCCATGGCGGCCAGCGATCCTGAACGCTATGTGCTGTTGCAGCAATTCTCCAACCCCGCCAATCCCCAGATCCACCACGACACCACCGGCCCGGAGATCTGGGAGGACAGCAACGGCCAGGTGGATGTGCTGGTGGCCGGTGTGGGCACCGGCGGAACGATCAGTGGCGTCAGCCGTTTCCTCAAGAACACCCTGGGTCAGCCGCTCACGAGCGTGGCGGTGGAGCCGGCAGCGAGTCCGGTGATCACGCAGGTATTGGCAGGGCAGGAGCCCCAGCCGCGGCCCCATCGGATTCAGGGGATTGGAGCCGGCTTTGTGCCGGCCAATCTGGATCTGGCGCTGATCGATCGGGTGGAGACGGTGAGCGATGCGGATGCCATCGCCATGGCCCAGCGCCTGATGCGGGAAGAGGGAATCCTGGCCGGTATTTCCTGCGGGGCTGCCGTCAGCGTGGCTGCGCGCCTGGCTGCGGAGGAGCCCCTTCAGGGGAAGACGATTGTCGTGGTGCTGCCTGATTCGGGCGAGCGGTATCTCAGCACCGCCCTCTTTGCCGATGTGTTCGATGCGCAGGGCCTGCCGGTTCACGCCAGGCCCTGAGGCTCAGATCACAAAGTCCGGCACGAAGCTTTCAGGTTCCCGGCTGGTCTCGAAGGTGCGGGAGTCCCGGCTGGTGATGTGCAGGGCGTCGCCAGCCTGGAGCTCGCGGTAGTCGATGCGCTCGCGGGGCAGCTGGGCCACCACCACCTCGCCGCTGGCCAGGGTGAGCTCCGCCTGGATGTCGCGGCCCAGGTGGGTGAGGCGACGCAGCACCGCCGGCACGCTGCCCTCCTGGGGATGGCGGTGCAGTTCGAGGTCGTGGGGCCGGATGAACACCTCCCCCTGCTGGTCCCGGCTCGCGGCCAGGGGCACATGGGAGGGCAGCACATTCACCGCCCCCACGAAACTCATCACGAAGGGGGTGGCCGGCTGGTCGTAGATCTCGGCCGGGGTGCCGATCTGTTCGATCCGGCCCTGATTCATCACCACGATCCTGTCGGCCACTTCCATGGCCTCCTCCTGGTCATGGGTCACGATCACGGTGGTCACGTGCATCTCGTCGTGGAGATTGCGCAGCCAGGCCCGCAGTTCCTTGCGCACCTTGGCGTCGAGGGCACTGAAGGGTTCATCGAGCAGCAGCACCCGCGGCTGCACCGCCAGGGCCCTGGCCAGGGCCACCCGTTGCCGCTGGCCACCGGACAGCTGGGAGGGATAGCGGTTGCCGAAGCCCCGGAGCTGCACGAGCTCGAGCAGTTCATCGACCCGGCGGCGGATCGCCTCGTGTTTCCAGCCGCGCAGTTCCAGGCCGAAGCCCACGTTCTGGCGAACGGTGCGGTGCTTGAAGAGCGCGAAATGCTGGAACACGAACCCCACTTCGCGCTCCTGCACCGAGCGGCTGGTGGCCTCCTCCCCGGTGATCCAGATCCGGCCGGTATCGGCCTCCTCGAGGCCGGCGATCAGCCGCAGCAGGGTGCTCTTGCCGGAGCCGGAGGGTCCCAGCAGGGCCACCAGCGAGCCGGAGTCCACATCGAGGCTCACGTTGTCGACCGCCCGGAAGGTGCCGAACTCCTTGCACACACCAGCAACACGAATGCCCATGGGGGGGGGAAGGAATGGGGACGACGGGCGCCACCCTACAGCAAACTGGCATTTCCCCACCGGTGAACCGTTGAATAAATCCTGGAATGGTGATACGGTCCGGCCACTTCTGAAATTCCGTCCATGGCTCCTGTGCCCCTGGCTCGTCGCCGGGGATTCGCCTGGCCGCGCTGGCTGCAGCTGAGCTGGTCCTGGCGGATCACCTGGCTGTATCTGGCGCTTGTGCTGTTCCTTCCCCTGGGAGCCCTGGCCCTCAAGGCCGCCGCCGTGGGTCCGGCCCAGTTCTGGCAGCTGGCCACCACGCCCGAGGCGCTCGCCACCTACCGGGTCAGTTTTGGTCTTTCGCTGCTGGCCGCCCTGACCAACGGGGTGTTCGGTGTGGTGATCGCCTGGGCCCTGGTGCGCTGCTCGTTTCCTGGGCGGCGGTTGCTGGATTCGTTGATCGATCTCCCCTTTGCCCTGCCCACGGCCGTGGCCGGCCTGGCCCTGGCGGCCCTCTACAGCACCAATGGCTGGCTGGGCGCTCCGCTCAAGGCCCTGTTCTGCCTGAAGGTGTCGTTCACCTGGGTGGGGGTGGCCATCGCCATGGTGTTCATCTCCCTGCCCTTCGTGGT
The DNA here is from genome assembly GCA_049242845.1 of Prochlorococcaceae cyanobacterium. GTDB lineage: Bacteria > Cyanobacteriota > Cyanobacteriia > PCC-6307 > Cyanobiaceae > CBW1002. Next base: position 1,046 of record JBMLOS010000066.1, on the reverse strand, counting down.
GCGCAGCGTGGAGCCGGTGCTGGAAGCCCTGGAGCGCGACCAGGAGGAAGCGGCCTGGTGTCTGGGTGCCAGCCCGCGCCAGACGCTGTTGAGGGTGGTGTTGCCCCAGCTCATGCCCGCGATCCTGGCTGGTGTGGCGCAGGGCTACAGCCGGGCAGTGGGCGAATACGGCTCGGTGGTGATGATCTCCTCCAACGTGCCCTTCAAGGACCTGATCACCCCCACCCTGATCATCCAGAAGCTGGAGGAATACGACTTCGCCTCCGCCACCGTGATCGGCATGGTGATGCTGCTGTTCTCCCTGCTCAGCCTGCTGGTGATCAATGGTCTGCAGGTGTGGGGGCGCAACTGGGAAGCCAATCCAGCCGAGAGCAGCTGAGAAGCCTGATCTCCCCACCGCCTTGCTGTTCATCTTTCCGCCGCACCTCCGATGCGATCCCTCCTGCGCTCGTTCTCCTCAGCCCTGCCTCGACCCTCGGCCTCCGTTCTGATCCCGTTGATCGCCTGCCTCTACGTGGGCGTGATCATTCTGTTGCCGGCCCTGGAGGTGGTGGCAGGAGCCTTCGCCAAGGGACTCACGCCCTTCCTCGAGAACTTCCAATCGGAGGATCTGCGCTCGGCGGTGATGCTCACCCTGCGCTGCACCCTGATTGCCGTACCGGCCAACACGATCTTCGGTCTGGCGGCGGCCACAGCCATCGCCAGGCGCCAGTTTCCCGGCAAGGCCCTGCTGCTCAGCGTGATCGATCTTCCCTTCTCGATCTCGCCGGTGGTGGTGGGCCTGATGCTGGTGCTTCTGTACAGCCCCACCAACGGCATTCTGGGGGGGATCGTGAGCAGCCTGGGCTGGAAGATCATCTTTTCCTGGCCAGGCATGGCGCTGGCCACGATCATCGTCACCTTCCCTTTCATGGCCCGGGAGGTGATCCCCCTTCTGGAAGAGGAGGGCTGGGATCAGGAGGAGGCAGCCCGCACTCTGGGAGCCAGCAACTGGCAGGTGTTCTGGAAGGTCACCCTGCCCTCGGTGCGCTGGGCCGCCCTCTACG
>JBMLOS010000065.1:3249-8406 GCA_049242845.1 Prochlorococcaceae cyanobacterium | reverse complement strand
TGTCGGCCTTGGCCGATTTGCGGTACTTGCCCAGATCCAGATAGAACTTCGGCAGGTCGGAGCGGCCGTAGGCCTCCCAGGCCCGCTCGCTCATCGCCACGAAGGAAAGGCCCGGCGGCATCATGTAGCCCTTCTGGGAGCCGGAGCCGATCACGTCCACGCCCCAGGCGTCCATCGGCACGTTGCAGGCACCGAGGCTGGTGACGCAGTCGGCGATCGTGAGCGCTGTGCCGTGGGCACGCACATGGCCGGCGATCGCCTCGAGGTCGTTGATCACCCCGGTGGAGGTTTCCGAGTGGGTGAGGATCACGGCCTTGATCGCCTTGGCCGTGTCGGCCTCGAGGGCAGCGCGGAAGGCCTCCGGATCGAGGGGCTGGCCCCACTCGGCCTTGATCACCTGCACGTTCAGCCCGTAGGCCCGGGCCACCTTCACCCAGCGCTCGCCGAACTTGCCATTGTCGCCGCAGAGCACGGTGTCGCCCTTGCTCAGGGTGTTCACGATCCCGGCCTCCATGGCGGCGGTGCCGCTGCCGGTGATCACCAGCACGTCGTTGCTGGTCTGATGCAGCCACTGCAGCTGCTCGGTGGTGCGCTTGACGATCTTCTGGAAGTCTGCGCTGCGGTGGCCGATCGGGTGGCGGGCCATCGCCTGCAGGACGGTTTCCGGCACCGGGGTGGGGCCGGGGATCATCAGAGTGAGCTTGTCCTGCATGGGGCTGGGGCGAAACGCAGCGCGGCGGCGGCGCAATCCCCCACTCTAAGTAAGCGTTCTCCCCACTCCATGGATCCAGCGGCTGCACCGCCCGCCGCCGCCGCCACCGGCTACACCCTGCCGGTGTGGCTGGCCGCCGCCGCCCGGGCCGCCCTGGCCTGCCTGCGGGGCGAGCCCGCGGAGGCGGAGCAGCCCCTGCTGCTCGAGGCGGGGGCGAGCCAGCCCACGGCGATTCCGGTGGAGGCCGCCGCGCCCCTGGGCGAGGGCTGGGCCCTGGGGGTCAGCCGCTGCGACCCGGGCCCGGGCGTGCTCGATCTCACCCGCGGGCTGGCCGTGTGGGCCCTGCTGCGCTGGCAGGCGCCGGATCCGGCCGCCGGGCCGGGGGGCTGGCTGCGGATCGAGGCCGGCGAGGGAGCGGGGGTGGTGGCGGAAAGCGGCCGCCTCTGCCTCTCGGCCTATGCCCGTGCGCTGCTGGAGCGCAGTCTGCGGCCGCTGGTGCCGCAGGGGCAGGGCCTGCTGTTGCAGGTGGTACTGCCCCAGGGGCGCCGCCTGGCGGAGCGCACCAGCAACGCCGCCTTCGGGGTGGTGGAGGGCCTGGCCCTGATCGGCACCCAGGCGGAGGTGCAGCGCAGTGCCGGTCCCGACCCGCTGCAGCAGTGCCTGCAGGAGCTGGAGCGGCGCACGGCTCAGCCGGAGTTCCGCGGGGATCTCGTGCTGGTGATCGGCGAGAACGGGCTCGATCTGGCACCCCGGCTCGGCCTGCCGGCTCCGCTGCTGCTCAAGGCGGGCAACTGGTTGGGCCCGCTGCTGGTGGCCGCCGGTGCCGCCGGGGTGGAGCGGCTGCTGCTGTTCGGCTACATCGGCAAGCTGCTGAAGCTGGCGGGGGGCATCTTCCACACCCACCATCACCTCGCCGATGGCCGCGCCGAGGTGCTCACCGCCCTGGCTGCCCTGGAGGGTCTGCCCCACAGCCGCCTGGAGGCCCTGCACGGCGCGCCCACCGTGGCGGCCGCCCTGGACTCCCTGGCGCGGGAAGACCCGGCGGCCGCCGTGCGGCTGCGGCAGCGGATCGCGGCGGCGGTGGAGACCCGCAGCCGGGCCTACCTGGGCCACTACGGCCAGGAGCGGACCCTGGTGGGGGCGGCCCTGTTCGACCGCGGCCGCTCCCTCTGCGGCCTGGGCCCCGTGGGCCACGAACTCTGGCGGCAGCTGGGCGGCGGCGCCCCGCCCCGGCTGCCGGCAGAGGGGCGTCAAGGGGGTCCGGCCTAGGGTGGTCCGAATGCCAGACCGGCCCCAGGCCCCGATGTCCGAGTCCTCCCAGACGTCCCGCCATCCGGCGATCGTGATCCTAGATTTCGGCTCCCAGTACTCGGAGCTGATCGCACGCCGGATCCGGGAGACGGAGGTGTTCTCCCTGGTTCTGGGCTACACCACCACCGCCGAGGAGCTGCGGGCACTGGCCCCGAAGGGCATCATCCTCAGCGGCGGCCCCAGCTCGGTGTACGAGGAGGGGGCGCCGGTGTGCGATCCCGGCCTGTGGGAGCTGGGCATCCCGGTGCTGGGGGTGTGCTACGGCATGCAGCTGATGGTGCAGCAGCTGGGCGGTGCGGTGGTGGCCGCCGGCCGGGCTGAATACGGCAAGGCGCCGCTCTACGTGGACGATCCGATCGACCTGCTCACCAACGTGGAGGAGGGCTCCACGATGTGGATGAGCCACGGGGATTCGGTGGAGCGCCTGCCCGAGGGATTCGTGCGGCTCGCCCACACCGACAACACCCCCGAGGCGGCGATCGCGGATCACGAGCGCCACCTCTACGGCGTGCAGTTCCATCCGGAGGTGGTGCATTCCAGCTGCGGAATGGTGATGATCCGCAATTTCGTTTATCACATCTGCGGCTGCGAACCCGACTGGACCACCGCCGCCTTCATCGATGAGGCGATCGCCGACGTGCGTGCCCAGGTGGGCAGCAAGCGTGTGCTGCTGGCGCTTTCGGGCGGCGTGGATTCCTCCACCCTTGCCTTCCTGCTGCACCAGGCGATCGGCGATCAGCTCACCTGCATGTTCATCGACCAGGGCTTCATGCGCAAGGGCGAGCCCGAATTCCTGGTGGAGTTCTTCGATCGCCAGTTCCACATCAACGTGGAATACATCAACGCCCGCGAACGCTTCATCAACAAGCTCGCCGGCATCACCGATCCCGAGGAGAAGCGCAAGATCATCGGCGCCGAGTTCATCCGCGTCTTCGAGGAGGAGAGCAAGCGTCTCGGCCCCTTCGATTACCTCGCCCAGGGCACCCTCTACCCCGATGTGATCGAAAGTGCCGGCACCAACATCGACCCCAAGACCGGTGAGCGCGTGGCGGTGAAGATCAAGAGCCACCACAACGTGGGCGGACTGCCCAAGGATCTGCAGTTCAAGCTGGTGGAGCCCCTCCGCCGCCTGTTCAAGGACGAAGTACGCAAGGTGGGACGCAGCCTCGGGCTGCCCGAGGAGATCGTGCGCCGCCATCCCTTCCCGGGGCCCGGTCTGGCGATCCGCATCCTCGGCGAGGTGACCGCCGAGAAGCTCAACATCCTGCGGGATGCCGACTGGATCGTGCGGGAGGAGATCCGCGAGGCCGGCCTCTATCACGAGGTCTGGCAGGCCTTCGCCGTGCTGCTGCCGGTGCGGAGCGTGGGGGTGATGGGCGACAAGCGCACCTATGCCTTCCCGGTGGTGCTGCGCTGCGTCTCCTCCGAAGACGGCATGACCGCCGACTGGTCGCGGCTGCCCTACGACCTGCTGGAGAAGATCTCCAACCGCATCGTGAACGAGGTGAAGGGCGTGAACCGGGTGGTGCTGGACATCACCAGCAAGCCCCCCGGCACGATCGAGTGGGAGTGAGCCCCGGCTGAGAGCCGAGGCCAGGGTGCGGGCCGGCCGGCGGACCGTCGGGCGGGCCGGCAAGCGGGGTGGTGGCCGCCGGGGGGCTTCGTTACCATCGGGCCCCGGCCCTGTTCGCCTTGACCGCCACCAGCTCCGGAGTGACCGCCGCAGGGGCAGCCGCCGAGCCGGATTCCCAGCTGCAGCGCCGCCTCCAGCAGGACAGCATCCAGCTGGCCGGCCGGGTGGTTTACCTCAATCCCTTCCTCTACTGGCGCCGCTTCGACGCCAACACCGACCGCTGGCTGCGCCAGCCCGGCCAGCTGCCCGAGGAGCAGATCCTCGCCAACCGGGGCCGCTTCTATCCCGAGCTCGACTGGGACCTGCTCGACCCCGAGGAGCGGCGCATCCGCGAGGGGGCGGTGGAGATGTTCCTCAAGACCCTCGAGCTGATCAGCACCTTCAACCCGGAGCTCACTGCCGGCCAGCTGCTCGAGGTGGAGCGCAAGATGGCCGTCACCAAGAAGCGGGCCTTCGAGCGGTGGGTGGAGAAGGCCCTGCGCCGGCGCGAGCAGGCCGAGCAGAAGGAGCGGCGCCGCTTCGATCGGGAACGCTTCTGGCGCGGCTGGAGCGAGTGGATCGTGCTCGACACCACCCGCCAGGCGCTGGTGCCGCTGATGGCCCTGCTGGTGCTGGCGGTGGGAGGCGGCTGGTGGTGGGGCAACCAGCAGAGCTGCCCGCCCACCGTGGTGGCGCCGGCTGTGCAGCGTCCCACCCCCTGAAGCCGGCGGGCACGGCCCCGGGGCCAGCGGGGCAGACTGGATCCAGCTCCCCTGTGCCCGCGCGATGGCCGCCGATCCCTTCGATGCTCTGCGGCTCACCCTGATGCAGGACGTGCTGCCGGTGGGGCTGGCCGTGGTGGAGCGGGCCCGCAAGGGGGGACCACGGGAGGTGCTGGCCGCCTTCAACGACACCACCGATCCGCTGGGCCAGCTGCGGGAAGAAGGAGAGCCGGTGGCCAGTCAGGTGCGCGAGGGGCTGGATCGACTCCAGCCCGGCCTGGGCAACCCGGTGATGAAGGTGGAGGTGCGGGACGTGCCCCCCTCGCCCGCCGGAGAGGCCACCCCCGCCGATGATGCCGCCCTCGCCCGCACCCTGGAGCGCATCTCCCAGCGGCTGCGGCTGCTGGAGCAGCGGCTCGATCCGCCCGTGTCCTGAGGAGCGCGGGGACGCATGGCGATGGGACCGGCCTCGGTACGTCATTCCGGCATGGGCCAGCAGCCCCTCTGGCTGCTGCTGCTGGTGCTCGCCTGCTGCGGCGCCATGGGCGTGCGGCTGGTCTGGCTGCAGCTGCTGCACGGCCAGGAATTCCGGGCCATGGCCGATGAGAACCGCATCCGCCTGATGCCCCGCAACCCGATGCGGGGGCGGCTGCTGGACCGCAACGGCCGGGTGCTCGCCACCAACCGCCTCACCTACAACCTCTACGTGCAGCCGCGCGAGGTGTGCGACGCGCGCTGGCCGGCCCTGCGGTTTCAGCTGGTGCTGGTGCTGGGCGTGCCCGCCGCCCAGCTCGACCAGA
>JBMLOS010000065.1:0-3239 GCA_049242845.1 Prochlorococcaceae cyanobacterium | reverse complement strand
GACCAGAACCGCCGCGATGGTGCCAACCCCGAGGGCTACCGCATCGAGCTGGCCGGTCCGCTCACGCCTGTGCAGGTGCTGCGCTTCCGCGAGCAGGCCGAGCAGCTGCGGGGCGCCGAGGTGGATGTGGACGTGCTGCGCAGCTACCCCCACGGCCGCCTGGGGGCCCATGTGCTCGGCTACACCAGCGGCATCACCGGCGAGGAATACGAGAAGCTCCGCCCCGAGGGCTACCGCATCCGCGACCGGATCGGCCGCAGCGGCGTGGAGAAGGTGTTCGAATCGCACCTGCGGGGCGAGTGGGGCGGCCAGCAGCTGGAGGTGAACGCCGCCGGCCAGGTGCAGCGGGTGCTGGGCGACAAGCCCGCCCGGGCCGGCAAGGATCTGCGCCTCACCCTCGACCTCGAACTGCAGCGCGCCGCCGAACGGGCCCTCGACGGGGTGCGCAAGGGGGCGATCGTGGCCATGGACCCCCAGACCGGCGCGATCCGGGCCCTGGCCAGCCGACCCACCTTCGATCCGAACGTGTTCTCCGATGGGCCCACCACGGCCCAGTGGAACGATCTCAACCGGCCGGAGGCGCCGCTGCTCAACCGGGCCTTCCAGGGCTTCCCCCCCGCCAGCACCTTCAAGATCGTGACCACGATCGCCGGCATCGAATCGGGGGTTCTGCCGGCCGGCGGCACCCTGCCGACGATGAACTCCTTCTGTTACTACGGCCAGTGCTACGGCGACCATGGCGCCTTCGGGGCCATCGGCTACGTGATGGCCCTGGCCGTGAGCAGCAACAGCTTCTACTACCAGCTCGGCCTGAAGCTCGGTCCGCAGGAGCTGTTCAAGGCCGCCCGGCGGCTGGGCTACGGCCTGAGCACCGGAATCGAGCTGAAGGAGGAGGAGACCCCCGGCCTGCTGGGGGATCCGGCCTGGAAGAAGGAGGCCCTGGGCGAGCCCTGGACGCCGGTGGACACGATCACCTCCTCGATCGGCCAGGGGGCCCTGCTGGTCACGCCGATTCAGATGGCCCGCCTCTATGCGGCCGTGGCCAACGGAGGCTGGCTGGTCACGCCTCACCTGGTGGAGCGGCCCACCGAGCGCACCTGGATCGGTCTCAAGCCCGAGACCCTGCGGGTGGTGCGCCAGGGCCTGCGGGAGGTGGTGACCAACGGCACCGCCACCCTGCTGAACGACCCCACCTTGCCGCCGGTGGCCGGCAAGACCGGCACCGGGGAGGATCCACCCCGGCCCGACCACTCCTGGTTCGGCGGCTATGCCCCCGCCGATCACCCCAACCTGGTGATCATTGCCTTCGGGGAGAACAGCGGCGGCTACGGCGGCACGGTGGCGGCTCCGATGGTGAAGGCCCTGATGACCACCTGGTTCCGCGGCACCCCCCAGACCCGCGAACCGGAGCGCAAGAACTGAGGGAGCATCGCCCCCGAGTGGCGCTCAGCGATCAGGCCGCCAGCTGCAGCTCCCGGGGCCCCAGCACCTCGTGGTAGTAGCGGCGCAGCTGGGCGGTGGCACCGGCCCAGCCCCAGCGCTCGGCCTCCTGGCGGGCATTGAGGCGCAGCTGGGCCCGCTGGCTGGCATCCCCGAGCAGCCGCTGCACGGCCGCGATCAGGCTGGCGGCGCCGCCGTCGGCCCCCTCGGGTTCGTAGAGGCAGCCGTTCACGCCGTCGGTCACGATGTCCGGGATGCCGCCCCGGTTGGCCCCCACCACCGGACAGCCGGCCGCCATGGCCTCCAGCAGCACCAGCCCGAGGGTCTCGGTGCTGGAGGGGAACAGGAAGGCATCGCCGCTGGCGTAGGCGCTGGCCAGCTCCTCGCCCGCCAGATAGCCCACGAAGTGGGTGGGGGTACCGGCGAAGATCTTCTCCAGCTGGCTGCGGTAAGGGCCGTCGCCCACCAGCGCCAGCCGTGCCTCCGGCATGGCCTGCAACACCGGCAGGATGCGCTCGATCTGCTTCTCGGCGGAGAGGCGGCCGATGTAGAGCAGCAGCTGACCGGTGTCCGAGCGGCCATCGAGAAGCCGCTGGCGCATCGCCTCGCTGCGCAGCTCCGGCCGGAACAGCTCGGTGTCCACACCCCGCTGCCAGAGGGCGGTGGACTGGATGCCCTTCTCGCTCAGCTCCTCCACCATTGCCGTGGAGGTGCAGAGGTTGAGGCAGGCCTGGTTGTGGGCCGCCTTGAGCAGCTCCCACAGCAGGGGCTCGAGCATGCCCATGCCGTAGTGCTCCAGATATTTGGGCAAGTGGGTGTGGTAGCTGGCCACCAGCGGATAGCCTTTGGTCTTGGCCAGCCAGATGCCGCCCAGCCCGAGTACGGCCGGGTTCACCACGTGCACCAGATCGGGTTGAAAGCGCTCCAGCGCTTCAGCCACCGCAGGGCGGGGCAGGGCCAGTTTCAGCTCGGGGTAGAGGGGCAGGGGCATGGCCGGCACCCCCACCACCCGCGCTCCCATGTAGGTGTCCGGGGCCCCCTCGGGGCAGAACACCACCACCTCATCGCCGCCTGCTGCCAGGTGCTGCACGGTCTTGGTGAGGCGCGTCACGATCCCATCCACCTTGGGCAGGAAGGTCTCGGTGAAGAAGGCGATCTTCAAGGGGATGGGCCGCGGCGCTGGGGTCAGACGGCCTGGATAGCCTGGGCCTGCCTGCTGGTCCAGGCCGACACGCAGGGAATCCGGCTGCGATCGCAGCGGTCGGCCCAGCGGCGGGCCACATCCACCACCTCGGCCAGAAGGCCGTCATCGAGGGTGGTGGGGTTGAGGCCCAGCTCGATGAAGCAGCGGTTGTCCACGATCAGGTCGTTCTCCACCGCCTCGTTGCGGGGATTGGGCAGGAAGTTGATCTCGGCTCCGGTGAGGGCGGCCACCTTGCGGGCCAGTTCACCCACCTGGTGGCTCTCGGTCATCTGGTTGAAGATCTTCACCCGCTCGCCCTTGCTTGGCGGGTTTTCCAGGGCCAGCTGCACGCAGCGCACGGAGTCGCGGATGTGGATGAAGGCCCGGGTCTGCCCACCGGTGCCATGCACCGTGAGCGGATAGCCGATCGCCGCCTGCATCAGGAAGCGGTTGAGCACGGTGCCGTAGTCACCGTCGTAGTCGAAGCGGTTGGTGAGCCGCGGGTCGCGCTCGGTGGCCTCGGTGTTGGTGCCCCAGACGATGCCCTGATGCAGGTCGGTGATGCGGACCTGGTCGTTGGTGGTGTAGTAGAGGAACAGCAGCTGATCCAGCGTCG
>JBMLOS010000064.1:0-9618 GCA_049242845.1 Prochlorococcaceae cyanobacterium | reverse complement strand
ACCAGACCTTCTTCACCACCACCACCACCACCTACACCGGCAGCGACCGGCTGCGCCGTTCCCAGGTGCTGGTGGGGGCCGCCTACCGCCACGATCCCCGCACGGTGCTTCCCCTGCTGGAGGCCACGGCCCGGGCCCAGAGCCGGGTGCTGGCCGATCCGCCGCCACGGGCCCTGGTGCTCCGCTACGGCGAATCCTCGATCGAGTACGCCCTGCGCTTCTGGATCGCCAACCCGATGGACAACGTCTCCATCTGCAGCGAGGTGAACCAGGCCGTGTGGCAGGCCTTCGCCGAGCACGACATCGAGATCCCCTTCCCCCAGCGGGTGATCCACCGGGCCCCCGGCCCCCACGACGCCCTCGGGGAGCATCGATAGGGTTCGGGAACCGGAGGGGTCCCGATGAGCAGCTCCATGCCCACGGTTCCTGCTCCCGAGGAGGACGCGCCTGGGTTGCAGGAGCCCCATGCCCACCCGGGCGACGAGCTGGTGGCCCGGCTGGGCAGCGATGGCCTGCGGGGGCTGGTGGAGGAGGAGGCGGAACGGCGGCTGCAGCGCGACGGCCCCAACGCCTTCAGCGGCGGGGAGGCTACTCCCGCCTGGTGGCGCTTCCTCGGCCAGTTCGACGATCCGATGCTCTACACCCTGCTGGCGGTGGGGGCGATCAAGGCATTCACCGGGGATCCGCGCGAGGCGCTGGTGATCTGGAGCGTCACCCTGATCAACGCCGTGATCGGCTACGTGCAGGAGAGCCGTGCCGAAACCGCGATCGCCTCGCTGGCGCGGCTGGTGGGTACGGAGGTCACGGTGGTGCGCGAAGGCCTGGATCGCCGCCTGGCTTCGGAGGCTCTGGTGGTGGGCGATCTGGTGCGGCTGGAGGCCGGCGACAAGGTGCCCGCCGATCTGCGCCTGCTCCAGGCCCGGGATCTGCAGACCGATGAATCCACCCTCACCGGCGAGTCGCTGCCGGTGCGCAAGGACACGGCCGCCGTGGCCCCCGACGCCCCCCTGGCCGAGCGCAGCGGCATGACCTTCGCCGGCAGTTTCGTGACCGCCGGCCAGGGGCTCGCCCTGGTGGTGGCCACCGCCGATGCCACTGAGGTGGGGATGCTCTCCACCGCCCTGCGGGAGCAGGTGAACCTCAGCACCCCGCTGACGCGGCAGTTCGCCCACTTCAGCACCACGGTGCTGCGCTTCATCCTGGTGCTGGCGCTGCTCACCTTCCTGGTGGGCCTGCTGCGGGGACGGGAGGTGGGCGAGATGTTCGACGGGGCGGTGGCCCTGGCGGTGGGTGCCATCCCCGAGGAGCTGCCCGCCATCGTGACCATCACCCTGGCGATCGGGGTGAGCCGCATGGCGCGCCGGAACGCCATCATCCGCAAGCTGCCCGCCGTGGAGGCCCTCGGCAGCACCACGGTGATCTGCTCGGACAAGACCGGCACCCTCACCCAGAACCGCATGACCGTGCGTGAGGTGTACGCCGGCGGGGAGCTGCTGCGGCTGGAGGACCTCTGGCCGGTGGCGGCGGCGACGCCCCGAGCCGGCGCCGACCCCCTGCTGCGCAACCAGGCCCTGCGGGAGACCCTGCTGGCGGGCCTGCTCTGCAACGACGTGCGGCTCTCGGCCCAGCAGACCCTGCTGGGGGATCCCACCGAGACGGCCCTGCTGGTGGCGGCCCGCACGGCGGGTCTCGACCGCGAGCGGGCCCTCGACCGCGATCCCCGCCGCGATGCCATTCCCTTCGCGGCGGAGCAGCAGTACATGGCCACCCTGCACAGCAGCGAGCGGATCCTGCTGAAGGGGTCGGTGGAGGTGGTGCTGGCCCGCTGCTGCCGCCAGCTGGCGCCCGATGGCCGCGAGGAGCCCCTGGCGCGCGAAGCGATCGAGCAGACCGTGGCCGCCATGGCCGGCCGCGGCCAGCGGGTGCTCGCCTTCGCGGTGGGCCGTGGCGATCCCCGCCAGACCCGCCTCGAACCCCACGATGTGGCCGGCGACCTGGTGTTTCTCGGGCTGCAGGGGATGCAGGATCCGCCGCGCCCCGAGGCGATCGCGGCGGTGGCGGCCTGCCGGGGGGCCGGCATCGAGGTGAAGATGATCACCGGCGATCATCTCGAGACGGCCCGATCGATCGCCCGTCAGGTGGGTCTGGGCCGCGGCGGTTCCGCCCAGGACATCCGCGCGCTGGAGGGTCGCCAGCTGGCGGCGATGACGCCGGAGGAGCTGGCCGCCTGTGTGAACGGAACCGATGTGTTCGCGCGGGTGGCGCCGGCACAGAAACTCGCCCTGGTGCGTGCCCTGCAGGCCGGCGGTGCGGTGGTGGCGATGACCGGAGATGGCGTGAACGATGCACCGGCCCTGCGCCAGGCGGATATCGGCATCGCCATGGGCCGCGGCGGCACCGAGGTGGCGCGGGAGGCGGCGGACATGCTGCTCACCGATGACAACTTCGCCACGATCGAAGCCGCGGTGGAGGAGGGCCGTGCGATCGCACTCAACCTCCGCAAGACGCTCGCCTTCGTGCTGCCGGTGAACGGCGGTGCCTCGATGACCATCCTCTTCGCCGCGCTCTTCGGGCTGGAGCTGCCGGTCACGGCCCTGCAGGTGCTGTGGCTGAACATGATCAATGCCCTGCTGATGTCGGTGCCGCTCGCCTTCGAGCCCCGGGCACCCCAGCTGATGCAGCAGCCACCGCGCCCGCCGGGGCAGCCCCTGCTCACCGGTTCCCTGGTACGCCGGGTGGTGCTGGTGTCGGTGTTCTACTGGTTGCTGGTGTTCCTGCTGTTCACCTGGACCCTGGGCCACGGCGGCAGCCTGGTGCTGGCCCGCACGGTGGCGATCCAGGGATTGGTGCTGTCGCAGGTGGTCTATCTGCTCAGCATTTCCCAGCTCGGCAAGCAGCCCCTGCGCTGGATCCGCAGGGGCTGGCGACACTTCACCCAGGCACCGGTGTTGCTGCTCGGGCTCGGATCGGCGCTGTTGCTGCAGGTGGGATTCAGTCAGCTTGGCTGGATGAACGCCTTCTTCGGAACCACGCCACTCACGATGACGCAGTGGTGGATCTGTGCGCTGCCGATGCTGCCGATGATTCCGCTGGCGGTTCTGGCGGAGTGGCTCGATCCCACCACAGGACGGCAGTAAGGCTGCTTTGGATGAGTTGGTTGCATCCTGTTGCGCCTTCGGGGCTGCCTCGATGACCACGACCCGCTATGTTTGGCGTGTTCATCACATCGACCCAATGCTCACGGGATCCGATCTCCTCGCCAAGGTCAAGGAACTGGGCGATGTCTCCAAGTCCGAACTGATCCGCAGCTGCGGCTACGTCAGCACCAAGAAGGACGGCAGCGAGCGTCTGAACTTCACTGCCTTCTATGAGGCCCTCCTCGAAGCCAAGGGCGTCAGCCTCGGCGACGGTGGCAGCAAGGGCGTCGGCAAGGGTGGCCGCAAGCTGAGCTACATCACCAAGGTGCAGTTCAACGGCAACCTGCTGGTGGGCAAGGCCTATACGGCCATGCTCGACCTCCAGCCCGGCGACGAGTTTGAAATCAAGCTCGGCCGCAAGCAGATCCGTCTGGTGCCGGTCGGCAGCACCGACGACGAGGAGTGATTCGCCACAGCCCGCTCCGGTGCCCCTGTGGACACGGGAGCGGGCTGACCCCTCGTCCAGGCCCCCATCTGCGGGGGGCGGTGGCGGAACTGGCCCGTGAAAAAGGATCTGGAGGGCCCAAAAGGGGATCCGAAAGCCTGTTTCGTAGCCCCGCTCACCGAACAAGGTTGCGCGGTTCGGTTCACTGGCCCATTCCCCGTGATCCGTCGCCCGCGGATCTCCGCCATGACCGCCGCCCCCTTCTCCCCCGCTGGCACCTCCTCCCCTCCGCTGAGGCTGCAGCAGGACAGTGAACCTTCGGCACCGCGATCGGTGCCGATGTTCGAGCTCATCCCCTACGAGCGCTTCCGCGATACCCCGGCGGTGCGCTTCTACGACATCACCGTGCCGGCCTCCAACGCCCGCGATCTGGTGGTACACAGCGGTCCGGCGATCAGCCCCCCGGATGATCCGGAGACCGGCGCCTGGCAGTTCTATCTCCATCCCCACCAGGAGGACAACCTGCTGGCCCTCAGCGGCGGCCGCACCTTCTACCTGGTGAACCTGGGCTGGAATTATCCCTACCACATCGTGCGGCTCGAATCCGGCGGCGACATCCTCCGGATTCCCCCCGGCACCTTCCACCGTTCGGTGTCCGATCCCGATGGTTCGGTCGTGATCAACCAGGCCGTGCGCGATGAGGGCGCCAGCGTGGTGCGGGAGTTCCGGGTGTACAACAGCCAACGCATCCCCCGCCTGTTCGCCACCACCTCCCGTACGGCGCCCCTGCCGAAGCTGCACGGCGTGAGTTGGTGATCAGCGCGTTGAGGGCAGGTCAGCCGTACCGCTGATCTGCCGCTCGTGGGCGTGTGGATGAATCGGCCTTGGGCTCAGCTTGCTTGCCGGTCTGCCTCCACGGAGGGCGCCTGGGAGGCAAGGCGCCGGGCGAATTCCTGGGCTTCGAGGGGGCGATCGAAGAGGTAGCCCTGGAAGAATTCGCAGCCGAGGTTGCACAGGAGCTCGAATTCCTCCTTGGTTTCCACCCCCTCGGCGAGGCTGTGCATGCCCAGTTCGTGGGCCATCAGGATCGTGGTGCGCACGATCGCCTCATCGGAGCTCTCCTTCCCGAGCCGACTCACGAAGCAGCGGTCGATCTTGAGGCGGTCGAGCTCGAGCTCGTGCAGCATCTCCAGCGAGGAGTAGCCGGTGCCGAAGTCGTCGAGCGCCAGCTGGAACCCCTTGGCGCTGAACGCCCGCAGCTGGTCCACCGCCTGCTGGCGGTAGGTGAACAGGGCCGTTTCGGTGATCTCCAGCTCCAGATCCTCCGGTGCGATCCGGTGCGCCGTGAGGATGTCGCACACCTTTTCCAGCAGGCCCGTGTGGCGGGGCTCCAGCTGCACGGCTGACACGTTCACGGCGATGGTGGGCACCTCCAGCCCCTGGAGCCGCCAGCGCTCGATCTGGCTGCAGGCGGTTTCGATCACCCAGAGGCCGATCACGTGGATCTGGCCGGTCTGCTCCGCCAGGGGGATGAACTGATCCGGCCGGATCGCCACGCCCTGGTGGTTGGTCCAGCGCACCAGGGCTTCGGCGCCCACCACGCGGCCGTCGCGGTCGAGCTGGGGCTGATACACGAGCCGCAGCTGCTCCCGGGCCAGGGCCTTGTCCAGCTGGGTTTCCATCTCCAGCCGTTCCCGCAGCCGCTGGCTCACGCTGGTGGAGTACACCTGCAGCTGGTTGCGGCCCTTGCGCTTGGCCTCCATCAGGGCCGTGTTGGCGCTCTGCAGCAGGCCATGCACGTCGCTGCCGTGTTCGGGGCAGGTGCAGATCCCCACGCACACGGTGGGTTGCACCGGCACCCCCGGGCCGAGGGGTATCCCGTTGCCGATCCGCTCCTGCAGCCAGCGCCCCAGGGCAATCGCCTCCGCCATCGAGTGGACCCCCCGTTGCCGGATCACCAGGAATTCGTCGCTGCCGAGCCGGGCCAGCCAGTCGTCCGGCTCCAGCATCCCCCGCAGCATCCCGGCCAGGGCACGGAGCACCTCGTTGCCGCTCTCGGGCCCGAAGGTTTCGTTCACCGAGTCGAAATGGTCGAGATCGAGGTTGATCAGGGCGATGTTCTGGCTGTAGGAGCGCTGCCGCAGCATCTCCTCCAGCTGGCGCTGGGTGGCGGTGCGGTTGGGCAGGCCGGTGAGGGAGTCGAGGTAGGCGACCTGCTCGAGCTGGCGCTCGAGTTCGCGGATCCCGGTGGTGTCCTGCACGGTGCCCACGGTGGTCAGCGGCCACCCTTTGTGGTCGTAGGTGGTCTGGCCGCGCTCCAGCACGTGCTTCTCGCGGCCGCCGTTGAACAGCAGGCGGTGCTGGATCTCGTAGCCCTGCCCACTCAGCAGCGACTGCTGGAAGTGCTCATGCACCTTGCGGCGATCCTCCGGGTGCACCAGCTCAAGAAAGGCCTCGTAGGTCTGGGGCAGGTGGTCTGCATCGAGCTCGAAGATCCGCGCCGTCTCGTCCGACCAGATCAGCTGGCCGGTGCTGTGGATGAGCTCCCAGGAGCCGATGTGGCTGAGCTGCTCCGCCTGGTTGAGCAGCTGGTTCACCCGCGCCAGCTCCCGGTCTGTCCTGTGCTGATCGGTCTGGTCGAGGAAGGCGAGCAGCAGCATGGGCTGGCCGCTCACCTCCACCCTCAGGTAGCGCACCAGCACGTCGCGCACGCTCTTGTTGCGGCCGCGGTGCTGGGTGGAGAAGCTGCCGTGGCGCCTGCGCAGCATCTGTTCGGCCAGGTTGCGCAGCCAGGTGCGATCCTCGGCGGAATTCACCTGCAGCCTGGAGGGCTCGAGCGCGAGGAACTCCTCGCGGCTGTAGCCCAGCCGTTCGTGGGCTGAGAGGTTGCACTCCAGGAAGCGCAGGTGCTCCGGATCGAAGAGCACGAAGTCGTCGCCGCTGATCTGGGGGGCGAAGCGGAAGGCCTCGCCGGGGGTGGCGGACCTCAGGGGGGGCTCGATCACCTCGCCCGGGCCTGCGCCGCCGCCCCTGCTCCCGTTCCCGGCGCTGAGGTGCTCGTCCCCCTGCGGGGGCGCATGGATGGGCACCCGCCCCTGCAGCGGGTTGAACGGTGCGGGAGGGTCTTCGGCCGTACCCATGGGGATGGGCTCCGCGGGGCTCCGTGGGCGGGATCGGAACGAGGGGAGCCCCACCACTCTCCCAGATTCCAGCGCCCCGCCCCCGGGCGGCCACTGAGCAATGTCAGCCTTGTTCGGGATGGGGCGTCGGGCTGGCCGGCGCGGCCGGCAGGGCCTGGGCCAGCCGCTCGCGGAAGGCCTCCGGCGGCAGGGGCCGATCGAAGAAATAGCCCTGGTAGAAGTCGCACCCCAGCCCCTGCAGCAGCTGCCACTGCTGCTCGGTTTCCACCCCCTCGGCCAGGGTCTCGAGGCCCAGCTCCCGCGCCATCGACAGCGTGGCCCGCACGATCACCTGATCGGTGTGGGTCTGCTCGAGTTCCTTCACGAAGCAGCGGTCGATCTTCAGCTTGGTGAGCGAGAGGGCGTGCAGGGTTTCCAGGGAAGAGAAACCCGTGCCGAAGTCGTCGATCGCCAGGCGGAAGCCCCGCTGCGCCAGCTCCTGCAGGTGGCGGCGGGCCTGCTGCGGGTGCTGGATCAGGGCGGTTTCGGTGATCTCCAGCTCGATCCGCTCCGGGGCGATCCCGGCCTGCCGCACCGTTTCGGCCATCTGCTCCGGCAGGGGAGGCTGCTGGGCCTGCAGCTGCCTGCCGGACACGTTCACCGCCAGCAGCGGCAGCTGCAGCCCCTGGCGGTCCCATTCCGCCAGCTGCCGGCACGCCTCCTCCAGCACCCAGGCGCCGATCGGATGGATCAGCCCCGACTGCTCCGCCAGGGGGATGAACACGTCCGGGGGCACCAGATTGCCCGGCGCCGGCGACCAGCGCAGCAGGGCCTCGGCGCCCACCAGCCGGCCCTGGCCGTCCACCTGGGGCTGGTAGAGCAGGTGCAGCTGGTGGCGCTCCAGGGCGTGGGAGAGCTGGGTCTCCAGGTTGAGCCGCTCGCGGATCCGCTGGCTCATCGTGGTGGAGTAGGCGCAGAGCTCGTTCTTGCCCCTGCGTTTGGCCTCCATCAGGGCGGTGTTGGCGGCCTGCAGCAGCAGGTGCGCATCGGTGCCGTGGTCCGGGGAGGTGCTCACCCCCAGGCAGGCGCTCGTCTGCACCGGCAGCAGGCTGTGGAGCTGCTCCATGCTCGCCATCAGCTGCTGCAGCTCCTGGGCCAGGGCCATGGCATCCCCCAGGCTCACCACCCCCTCGCTGCGCACCACCAGGAACTCATCGCTGCCCAGCCGGGCCAGCCAGTCGCCGCTGCGCAGGTGGGCCCGCAACAGATCCCCGGCACTCACCAGCAGCAGGTTGCCGGCATCCGGCCCGAAGCTGTCGTTGATCGACTGGAAGTGATCCAGATCGAGGTTGATCACCGCGATGCACTGGTTGTATCCCCTCCCCTGCAGCAGGGTCTCGAGGTGGCGCAGGCTGGCGGCCTTGTTGGGCAGGCCGGTGAGGGGATCCACGTAGGCGGCGTTCTCCAGCTGCTGCTGCAGGGCATGGAGTTCGCTCACGTCCTGCAGGGTGCCGATCGTGGTGAGCGGCTGGCCGTTGAGGGCGTAATCAATCAGGCCGCGCTGCAGCACCGTGCGCTGTCCGCCGTCCTGCAGGGGCACGTGCACCTTCACCCGCAGCGGCTCGCCGGTGTGGATCGCCTCCTCGTAGGCCTGGTGGAGAGTTCTGCGGTCGTCGTCGCTGAGCCGGCTGAGCAGATCCTCGAAGCGCAGCGGTTGCTCCGAGGCCTCCTCCATGCCGCAGAGGCGGCGCGCCTCGCGGGAGCACACCAGCTCGCCGGTGGTGTGGTCGTGTTCCCAGGCGCCGATGTGCGACTGCCGTTCGGCTTCGTTCAGCAGAAAGAGCAGCCGCTGCACGGCGCTCTGGCTGCCGCCGGCGATCGGTCGTGCTGCCAGCACCAGCACCTCCCGTGCTCCCTTCGGGGGAGAATCGGGGCCGGCGAGCGAAAGCAGCCGGTAGCGCAGCCGGTGGGGCACCCCCGGCGTGCCGAGGCCGCCCAGGTCCACGCTGCCGAGCGGCTGCCGCCGCAGGGCCGCCAGGGAGGGCAGATGGGAGCGGAGCAGGCCCGCGTCGAGGCCATCGGCCGCCGCATTCGCCGCCAGCACCCGGCTGCCGTTCGCCTCGAGCACCAGCACCGCATCCCCCACCAGCTCGAGAGCCGCCTGGCTCAGCGCGTCCCACGGGCCGGTGACGCCTCCTTCGGGGACGGGCTCGCTCATCCTGCCGCCGAAATTCACCCTTCAACTTAGGAGCCGGCGGCGTGCGGACTTCCTGAAGCGTTGCGTCCCGCTGCGCCACCGGAGGAACCGGATCGGCGAACCGCACCTACGGTTGGTCCGTCCGTCGCCTTGCTGGGAGCGGCCGCGGCCTTTGCCGCAGCGCTTCGTCTCACCGCCATGTCCCTGCAGCTGTCCCAGCAGACCTGTGCCAATTGCCGCTTCGCCCGGCGTTCGGCGGCCTTCGATGCCGATGGGCTGCTCTCCTGCCGCTATCTGCCGCCCCAGCCCAGCAGGGACAACAACTGGCGGATCGTGCCCGAGAACTTCTGGTGCGGCTGCTGGGACTGGGGTCCGCCGGACCCGCTGGTGGGCCCCCGGCCGCCGCGGCCGCCGGAGTACTGAACGCAAGCAAGCTTGAACGCCAGCCAGCCTGAAAGCAGGCCAGCCTGAACGCCAGCCAGCCGGAACTCAGCCCAGCCGCAGGTCCACTGTGCAGGTGCCTGTCGGCGGTGCCGGCCAGGCGGGCTCCGCTGCTTCGCCGATCCGTGCCTCTGCGGTCGGGGCCCCAGGCCGGAAGGCCTCCTCGGTGTCCTCCAGCCGGAAGTGGGCCACGGCCCTGCCGGCTTCCTCGAGACTGAGCTCCAGGGGCAGCTGCGGCTCGATCGCTACCTTGCGCTGATCGCGGTGCAGTCCGCGGCG